>JAKSOW010000180.1 GCA_024405395.1 Kiritimatiellia bacterium
GAAGACAAGCACTTCAACGACAATCCGATCGACATGGACGTCAAGGTGCTGCTCGGCAAGCCGCCGCGCATGGTGCGTGACGTCACGCGCGTGACGACGGCGCACGAGAAGCTCAACCTCGCGAACGTCGCCACGAAGGACGCGTTCTTCCGTCTGCTTCACCTGCCGACGGTGGCGGACAAGACCTTCCTCATTACCATCACCGACCGCAGCGTGACGGGCCTCGTGGCGCGCGACCAGATGGTGGGGCCCTATCAGCTGCCGGCGGCCGACTGCGCCGTGACCACGATGGGCTACAAGACCCTGAACGGCCAGGCGATGGCGACGGGCGAGCGCAGCCCGGTGGCGCTGCTGGACGGCCCGGCCTCGGCGCGTCTGGCGATCACCGAAGCGCTCACGAACCTGGCGGCGGCGGACTGCGGCGACATCAAGAACGTGCGTCTCTCCGCCAACTGGATGGCGCCGTGCGGCGAGCCGGGCGAAGACGCGATCCTCTACGATACCGTGCAGGAGGCGGGCCTCAAGTTCTGCCCGGCGCTCGGCATCTCGATTCCCGTGGGCAAGGACAGCTGCTCCATGCGCACGACGTGGCAGGACTCGCAGGGCGTGAGCCACAAGCAGGTGGCGCCGCTCTCGCTGGTCATCTCCGGCTTCTCGCCGGTTGCGGACGCGTCGCTCACGGTGACGCCGGACCTCAAGGGCGGCGAAAAGACCGTGCTGGTGTACGTCGACCTGGGGCATGGCGCCTATCGTCTGGGGGCTTCCTGCCTGGCGCAGGTGTACAACCAGCTGGGCGACGACCATGCGGACGCGGATGCGAAGTCGGTGAAGGCCTTCTTCAACGCGATGCAGAAGCTCATCAAGGACAAGCTCGTCCTGGCCTACCACGACCGCAGCGACGGCGGTTTGGCCGTGACGCTCGCCGAGATGGCGATCACGGGCGGCCGCGGCCTCGCGGTGACGCTGCCGGACGCCGACGCGAAGGGTGAAGCGCTGGATCCGCTCGCGGTGCTCTTCTCGGAGGAGCCGGGCGCGGTGCTGCAGGTGGCCGAAGACAATCTCAAGACCGTGCTCGCCATCTTCGCGAAGGCCGGGCTCAAGGCCGATGTGCAGGTCATCGGCGCGCCGTGCGCGGACCGTTCGTTCGAGATCTGCGTGGGCGCGCGCCGCGCGCTTGCGACCGACATCACGGCGATCCGCCGCGCCTGGAGCGAGACGACCTACCGCATGCAGGCGCTGCGCGACAACCCGACCACGGCGAAGGAGGAATACGACAACGGTCTCAACGCCGAGGATCCGGGCATGACCTTTGCGCTCACCTACGATCCCGACGCCAAGGTGGGCAAGGCCGCCAAGGGCCCGAAGCCTCGCATCGCGATTCTCCGCGAGCAGGGCGTCAACGGCCACGTCGAGATGGGTGCGGCCTTTGCGCTGGCGGGATTCGAGTCGGTGGATGTGCACATGACGGACCTTCTGGCCGGCCGTGTGGACCTGGCCGACTTCAAGGGCCTCGTCGCCTGCGGCGGCTTCAGCTATGGCGACGTGCTGGGCGCGGGCTCGGGCTGGGCACGCTCGATCCTCTTCAACGACAAGCTCAAGAAGATGTTCAAGAAGTTCTTCGCCCGCAAGGACACCTTCTCGCTGGGCGTGTGCAACGGCTGCCAGATGCTGTCGCAGCTCAAGGACATCATTCCGGGCGCGGAGGACTGGCCGGAGTTCAAGCGCAACCTGTCCGAGCAGTTCGAGGCGCGCTATGCGACGATTGAGCTGCTGGACTCGCCGTCCATCTTCTTCAAGGGCATGGCGGGCAGCCGCGTGCCGATCGCGGTGGCGCACGGCGAAGGCCGCGTGGTCTTCCCCGCCAGCGCCAACGCCCAGAAGGCGAAGGCCGCGGCGCGCTACGTGGACGGCACGGGCGCCGCCACCGAGCGCTACCCGTGGAACCCGAACGGTTCGGCGGGTGGCCTCACGGCGTTCACGACGAAGGACGGTCGCGCCACGATCATGATGCCGCATCCAGAGCGTGGTTTCCGCGCGGTGCAGCTCAGCTACAACCCGGACGTCTTCACGAAGGAGGCGGGCCCGTGGATGCGGATGTTCCGCAATGCGTATCAGTTCGCCATCGGCGGCTGAGGCGGAGGACGTCAGCATGGCGGAAAAGCAACCCAGTTTCGAGGCGTCGCTGGCCGAACTCGAGAAGATCGTGGCCGAAATGGAGTCAGGCGAACTTTCGCTGGACGTCCTGATGGTGAAATTCGAGACGGGGCGGAAGCTCGTCGCGGCCTGCACGACCGAGCTTGAGTCGATTCGGCGGCGCATCGAGAAGGTCGTCTCGTCCGAACCGCCGAAAGTGGAGGCAATGGACATCGTATGACAAGAGACATCTTTGTACAGGCCCGGGCCGATCATGTGGCCTCGTTGGCGAGCGCGGCGCCGTTGAGCGCGCTTGAGGAGCTCATCTGGAATGCCCTGGACGCGGATGCGCGTGAAGTGCGCATCGACCTCGTGCAGAACCCGCTCGGCGGCGTCGACGCCGTGCGCGTGTCGGACGACGGCAGCGGCATCGACATCCTGCGCGTGGAGGAGACGTTCGGTTCGCTGGGCGGCAGCTGGAAGATGGCGGACGCGGCGAAGACGGCGGGCTACGGGCGCCGTCTGCATGGCCGGCATGGGCGTGGGCGCTTCAAGGCCTTCGCGCTGGGCACGCATGTCGCGTGGCGCACCACGATGAAGGCCGGCGGGGAGCTGCTCTCCTATACGCTTTCCGGCGATGCCGAGCAGCCAGGCGTGTTCCACGTCGAGCAGGGCGAGACCGGGGCTGCCACGGGCACGGAAGTGTACGTGACGGGCGTGCGGGCGACTGTGGACTCGCTGACGGTGCCCGGCCCGGCCGTGCAGGCGCTGGCCGCGAAGTTCGCGCTCTATCTCAAGGCGTATCCGGATGTGCGCATCTACTTCTGCGGCATCCCCGTCTCGCCGGTGATCGTCCAGAAGCACGCGGCCGAGTACACGGTGAAGCTGGAGAACGGCCAGGAGGCCAAGCTCGAGGTCATCGAATGGCGCAAGAAGTTCTCCGGCAAGGGGCGCATCGTCTTCTGCGGGCGGGACGGCTTTTCGCTGCATGAACGGCCGTCGGGCGTGCGTTCCGGCCAGCCGTTCAGCTACACCGCCTACGTGCAGGGCGCCCGTTTCGCGGAGCTCGCCGGCGAGAACGCGCTGGTGATGGACGAGCTGCATCCCGAGGTGCGGGCCTGGATCGACGCCACGCGCAAGATCCTCAAGGAGCATTTCCATCGCCGTGCCGCCGAGGAGAGCGCGGCGCGTCTCGCGAAGTGGATCGCCGAGAAGAGCTATCCCTTCGCCGCCGATGACGCGAGCGAGCGTCGGGTGCGGTTCGACGCCGGGGTGGCCGAGATGCGCGAGGCGCTTGACGGCTTTGACGCGTTGCCGGTGGCCGAGCGCACCTATCTCTTCAATCTGCTGCTCAAGACCGTCTGATGCTCTTTGCGCCTCCATTTTTCGCGTTGACCTCCAGCACCTGGGACAACCTCTCGGACGGTGCGTCGCTGCTGATCGTCGCGCTGTTCATCATCGCGGGCATTTTCCTCGGCTACGCGCTGCGCGGGCTGGTGGGGCGTTGGCAGGCGGAGTCGATTGAGCGGAAGATGAAGCTGCGCGAGGATGAGGCGGAGGCCGAGATCAAGGCGCGCATCAAGGAGGGCGACATCCAGGCGCGTGCGGCGGTGGTGAAGGCGCGCGAGGAGTTCGAGGCCTCCACCAAGAAGCGTCGTGCCGAACTGCAGGCCGTCGAGGACCGGCAGACGCAGCGCGAGGCCAACCTGGACCGGAAGGCTGCCGCGCTTGATGTGCGCGAGAACGCGGTGTCCGAGAAGGCGACTGCGGCGGAGCATGCCGCGGAAGAGGCGCGCCTTGCCGCTGCGGCTGCGGCGGCGACGCAGAAGAAGGTTGACGAACAGCTCTGCGGCCTGGCGAAGATGACGCACGAGGAGGCGCGCAAGGAAGTGCTGCGTCTGGCCAACGAGGCCCTGCGGGCTGATGCGGAATCACTATCGCGGCGCATCCAGGAGGCCGCACGCGAGCAGGGCGACATCGTGGCGCGGCGTCTGGTGGCGGATGCCGTGCAGCGGTGCGCGGTGAGCCATCTGGCGGAGATCGTGACCACCGTCGTGAAGGTGCCAGGCGCGGAAATGAAGGGGCGCATCATCGGGCGCGACGGGCGCAACGTGCGGGCCTTCGAGGCGGCCACGGGCGTTTCGCTGTTGCTGGACGATGCGCCGGAGACGGTGGTGCTTTCTTCCTTTGACCCGCTTCGCCGTGAGGTGGCGCGTCTGGCGCTGGAGAGTCTGATGGCCGACGGGCGCATCCACCCCGCCTCCATCGAGACTGCGGTGGAGGAGGCCCGGAAACGCGTGTCGCAGACGGAACTCGAGGTGGGGACCGCGGCGGCGGCCGAGGCGGGCGTGCTGGGGCTTCCCGATGCCGTGCTGCGCCGCATGGGGGCCTTGAAATATCGCACCTCCTTCTCCCAGAACGTGTTGCGCCATTCGGTGGAGGTGGCGCTGGTGATGGGCACGATGGCCGCCGAGATGAAGTTGGATGCGGCGCAGGCGCGTCGGGTGGGCTTCCTGCACGACATCGGCAAGGCCGTCACCGGCGAGAAGAAGGGCGCGCATGCCGCATTGGGGGCCGAATTCCTGGCGGCACAGGGCGAGGATGCTGTCATCTGTGCCGCCGTGGCGGCGCATCATGCCGAAGGGGACTCCGATGGCGGCGTGCTGGGCGTTCTGTGCGCGGCGGCGGATGCGATCTCTTCGGCCCGACCGGGGGCTCGGCTCGAGAACGTGGCCGACTATGTGCAGCGACTGGAGGATTTGGAGAAGCTCGCCAAGGCACATGCGGGCGTCACGGGCGTTTTCGCCGTGCAGGCGGGCCGCGACCTACGGATAATGGTGGACCCCGCGTGCATTTCGGATGTCGAGGCCAATGCGCTCGCGCGCGATCTCTGCCGCGAGATTTCGGAGCGCATCAGATTCCCTGGACAGATACGGGTGACTGTGGTGCGCGAGTTGCGGTGCACGGAGTATGCGAAATGAAGACAGTGGGTTTGGCGCTTAGGAGCCTGGGTCTTGCCTTGGCGTTTTGTGCAGCTGCCATTGCGCGTGGCGCGACGCCCGAACTGGCGGGAACGATTTCGGTTGCGCCTTTTGCGGACGTTTCCGCGAAGGCGACGGAGTTCGGGGCTTTGATCGGCAATCCCATCGTGCCGGCATTGCTGCTGGCCACGCTGCAGCAAAGCGCGGTGACGACATACGGACGCTTCCGCACAGATGCGCCGATTCACGCGGCATCCTACGAGGTCGAGCCGGGCCAGACGGAAGAGGCGATCGTCTATCCGTCTGTTGACCGCATCGCCCGCATGGCGTTGGCCAACCCGGGGTCTGAGCGCGAGGGCGCCGATGTGCTCCATCTGGTGCCTTCGGAGCGGCATCCCCAGGAACGCTACGCCGTCTTTTCGGCGGATGGCCAGTTCGCCTCGTTTGCGCCCACAGTCGCCGTGGCGCGCCGCGCGCTGACAGATTGCCAGTGGCCGACGGCCGAAGGGGTACGTCCGCTGATGCGGGTGGATCTGCGTCAGGCGGGGCTGAAGGCCGTGAGTGCGGCCGCAACGGCCGCAGGTGTCACGAATCTCCTCAATCTGGTGAGGGGGTTTGTTCGACTGGAACTCTCGGCGGATCTCAATGAGCGGGGTCTGGTGGTGGCGTTTCGCGCGACTTCCGGCGCGGAGAGCGTCAAGGCCGAAGGCCTCAGGGAGCGTGTGGCGCGAGAACTCCAGAAGCTGGTCGCCGGGCTTGTGGCGGATGAGGCCAAGGTGGTGCCGTCGGTGCGCGTGGGCCTTGAGGGCGCCAAAGTCGTGACTGGGGAGATCACGCTCTCGCAGGAGCAGCTCAAGGATCTCGGACAGGATTTCAACACGTTTGTCGCCGCCCAAATGTCGGGAGAGCTTTCAGACGGCAAACAGAAAAAGGGGCGGGCCGCTAAGGCCGCCGCGAAGGGCAAGGAGCAGAAAAAATGATGGAAAAGAGATACGATGCGAAGGCCGCAGAGGCCAAATGGTACCCCATCTGGGAACAGAACGGCCATTTCCACGAGGAGCCGGGCAAGGGTTCGCCGTATTCAGTCGTGATTCCGCCGCCGAATGTGACGGGTATCCTGCACATGGGCCATGCGCTGAATCAGACGATTCAGGATGTGCTGGTGCGCTGGCGCCGCATGAGCGGCTTCAACACCCTGTGGCTGCCGGGCACGGACCATGCGGGCATCGCGACGCAGAACGTGGTGGAGAAGGCGCTCAAGAAGGAGGGCAAGCGCCGTCAGGACCTCGGACGCGAGGCGTTTGTGGACCGCGTGTGGGAGTGGAAGAAGCAGTACGGCGGCACGATCGTCCACCAGCAGCGCATGCTCGGCAACTCGACGGACTGGCAGCGCGAGCGCTTCACGTTCGATGAAGGCTGCTCGAAGGCGGTCGCGAAGGTGTTCTGCCAGCTCTTCGACGAAGGACTCATCTACAAGGGCAACTACATCGTCAATTGGTGTCCGCGCTGCGGCACGGCGCTGGCGAACGATGAGGTCGAGCACGAGGCGAACCATGGTCATCTCTGGTATGTGCGCTATCCTGTTGTGGGCAGTGCGCTGGGCGTGAAGGGCACGCTGAACACCGACTACATCGTGGTGGCGACGACGCGTCCGGAGACGTTGCCGGGCGACACGGCCGTGGCTGTCAATCCCTCAGACGAGCGATTTGCCGCCATTGTCGGCAAGAACGTGATCCTGCCGCTCACGGGGCGTGAGATTCCCGTCATCTCCGACATGTACGTGGAAAAGGAGTTCGGCACGGGCATCGTGAAGATCACGCCGGCGCACGATCCGAACGACTTCCTTGTGGGCAAGCGCCACAATCTCGAGCAGATCAACATCATGACCGACGACGGACACATGAACGAGCTTGCCGGCGCGAAGTACTGCGGCATGGACCGTTTTGAATGCCGCAAGGCGCTGGTGGCCGACCTGGAGGCCGAGGGCTACCTCGACCACATCGAGGACTACGACAATCAGGTTGGGCACTGCTACCGTTGCCATGAGGTCGTCGAGAGTCGCCTCTCGAAGCAGTGGTTCGTGAAGATGAAACCGCTCGCCGAGCCCGCGATCGCGGCGGTGAAGTCCGGCGAAGTGCGCTTTGTCCCGGACCGCTGGAGCAAGATCTACTTCAACTGGATGGAGAACATCCAGGACTGGT
>JAKSOW010000181.1 GCA_024405395.1 Kiritimatiellia bacterium
CGAACCCTCGTAGCCAGCTTGGAAGGCTGGAGCTCTGCCATTGAGCTACGCCCGCATGCGAAAAGTGAGTGAATTATATCAAAAGACTTTGCGTTTGGCAATCGGCAATTGACATCAACCTGATAAAGGGGTATAATCTCCCAAAATCTCAAACCAAGCAAGGAGTTTCCATGGATCAGCAGAAGAAGGGCGGTAGCTTCATCGCCATCGCCACGATGTTCGCACTCTACGCGATGTGCGGCTTTATGACCTATCTGGCCGCGCCGGCCGGCAAGATCTGGGGTGGTTGCCCGGGCATTGCGGGCTCGACCACGCTCGGCATGATGGGTAACATGATGAACTTCCTCGCCTATCTGGTCATGGGCTACCCCATGGGCATGGTGCTGCAGAAGTTCGGCTACAAGGTGACGGCGCTTCTGGCGTGCGGTTCGGGCGCGGCCGGCATCCTGGTGCAGCTCCTCTCCGGCCATGTGGACCTCGGCACCGCGGGCGGCGTGCCGGCGGCGTGGTACGTCTACCTCTTCGGCGCGTTCATTTCGGGCGCGTCCAACTGCCTCCTGAACACGGTCATCAACCCGATGCTCAACCAGATCGTCGGCGGCGGCAAGAAGGGTAATCAGCTCAATCTCGCGGGCGGCGCGTGCAACTCCATGTTCCAGGGCTTCTCGATGCTCATCGTGCCGATGGTCGTGGGTGAGGTCACGGCCCAGACGAAGTTCGCGGACGTGACGGGCGTGCTCCTTTCGGCGGCGGCCGTCTTCGTGGTGGCGACGCTCATCATCGCGTTCCTCCCCATCCAGAACCCGACGGCGCGTCCGAAGACCGTCGTCTACGAGCGCAGCGCGCTCGCGTTCCGCCACTGCCTGCTGGGCGTGATCGGCATCTTCCTCTACATGGGTGTCGAGGCGGGCATCCCGGCGGCGACGTCGTCCAACCAGATCAAGGACCTGATGGGCGGCGGCGACACGGCGGCCGTGGTGGCCGGTTCGCTCGGCATGGCGGTTTTCGTGTGCATGCTCGTGGGCCGCATGCTGGGCGCCGCGTTTGGCGGCAAGATCGCCCCGCGCACGATGCTCCTCGCGGCGACGGGCGTGTCGCTGGCGCTGCTCGCGATCGGCGTGGGCCTCATCGCCGGCAACGTGTCGATGCCGTTCACGGTGGCGGGCAAGGTCGCGGGCGAAACGGCCACGGTGAATGTGCCGGTGGGCGCGTTCTGCTTCGTGCTGATGGGCTTCTGCACGTCGGTGATGTGGTCGGTCATCTTCAACCTCTCCACGGAGGGCGTGGGCAAGTACACCGAGCAGGCGGCCGGCTTCTTCATGACGATGGTCGTGGGCGGCGGCGTGCTGCCGCTGCTGCAGAGCTTCATCACCGACAAGGTGGGCTTTGCGGTGAGCTTCATCGTGCCGGCGGCGTGCCTGGCGTACCTCTTCGTGTACGCGCTCGCCTTCTCGAAGAACGTGAACACCGACATCAAGGTCGACTGATAGGACCACGCCCAAATGCTCTATTGGCTTGCTGACGTGCTGGCGAAGAGCTGGGGGCCGATGCGGCTTTTCCGCTCGCACGCCCTGCTCCTCGCCGGCGGAACGGTGCTCGCGGCGCTGGCGGTTGTCGTCTTCCTCCCGAAGCTGTGGCGTTTCCTGCCGCACGACCAGGGCAAGGCTCTCGTGCAGGGTGGCATGCAGTCGAAGGGCAAGCCCACAGGCGCGGGCTTCTTCATCTCGCTTCTGGTGCTGCCGGTAATCCTTCTGGTGATGCCGCTCAATGTGCCGGATCTGGGCGTGCTCCTGTGCCTCTACGCGGCGATGGTCTTCGGCTATCTGGACGACCGCAGCGTGGTGCCGTGGGGTCAGCTCAAGAAGGGCCTCCTCGACGCGCTTGTCTCGTTGGGCGTGGCGGCGTTCATCTACATCGGCTATGCGCATGGCACGGGCGAGGCGGCCTACGCGAAGATCTGGGTGCCGTTCGTCAAGGGCATGTTCCAGATCCCCTGGTATGTCTACATCCCGGCGGCAGGTTTTCTGCTGTGGTTCACGATGAACGCCACCAACTGCTCGGACGGCGTGGATGGCCTGGCGGGCTCGCTTTCGCTCATCACGCTGGTGTCGCTTGCGGTGCTGCTCTACGTCGTCATCGGCTATATGCCCGTGGCCCACTACCTGCTCATTCCCGTGGGCGGCACGGCGGCTCGCCTGGCGGCGCGCTGGGCGATTCTGCTCATGACGATTGCAGGCGGTATCGCCGGCTACCTGTGGTGGAACTCGGAGCCCTCGAAGGTGCTGATGGGCGATGCGGGGTCGCGTTTTCTGGGTCTGCTGGTGGGCGCGGGCGTGCTCATCTCCGGCAACCCATTCCTCATCTTCGCGTTTGCGCCGGTGGTGCTGGTGAACGGCGGCGCCGGGCTGGGCAAGCTGGTGCTGCTGCGGGCCCTGCGCAAACTGGGCCTGGACGTGCGCCCGCCGTCGGTGCTGCCGCCCGAAGTCGCCGAGAGGCAGAATCCGCTCGTGAAGCTGCTGCATGGCGTGCGCTTCCCGCTGCATGACCACTGCAAGCGTTCGCTGAAGTGGTCCAATGCCCAGGTGCTGATGCGCTTCATGATCCTGCAGGCCTTTCTGATGCCGCTGCTGTTTGTTCTTCTCGTCAAGATCCGCTGATGTTTCGTCGTGCGCTGGCCGCCTCGTGCACGGCTAGTCCGCCAATGCCCCCGTTTGTACCAGGAGGAATGAAATGAAAAAGGCAGTGCTTCTCGTCGGCCTGGCGCTTATGCTGGGGGGCTGCTGCTGGTTGGCCGCCGAAAAGGACCGGACCGCGCTGCTGTACCTCTCGCACGTTCATCGCGGGGGCGGTCGGGCAGAGGGACCGGACAACACGCTCGAGACTTTCCTGTGGTGCTGGCGCAATGGCTCTGCGATCGAATGCGACTGCCGCAGGACGAAAGATGGCGTGGGCATCATGCTCCATGATCGCACGCTCAAGCGCACGGGACGAGGCATTTCGGCCGAACTGGCGGCCAAGAACGTCTCCACGGAACTTTCATGGGACGAGATCAAGGATGTGGACGTGGGCTCCTATCTGGGTCCGCAGTTCAGCGCGCACCGCATCCCCACCATTGAGGCGACGTTTGCGGCCATGAAGGGCCATCCCACCTGGCTGTGCATGGTGGACGAAAAAGGCGCCGGCCCAGAATACATTGCGCAGCAGGCGGTCGCGGCTGGGGTCCAGGACCAGGTGTACTACACGGGCCCCAGCCACGCCAAGATTCTGGAATGGAACAAGATCCTGCCCGGCGGCAAGTCGCTTCTGTGGTTGGGCGCCTGGCCCAGGAATCATGGTGCATCCGAACGGGCTCGAGCCGACGAATGGTTCCGCAGCAAGATGGCCGAGCTGCGGGCGAAGGACTTCAGGTTCATCTCGTGCGTCTCGATTCACACCTACTATGACCCCAAAGACCCCACAGACGCTTTTGTTCCCTCAACGTCGGTCCTGAAGGAGATGCTGCAGGAGTTCCATGCGCATGGCATCCCCGTGGTGTCCATCCCGTTCCAGGGTGGAGATCGGGAGGAGACGTACTTCAGGCTTTTTGATCTGGGTTTTGATGGTTTCTCAACCGACTATCCAAGTGTGATGTTCAAGGTGATCAATGAGCTCAAGGGCGAGAGAAGGTGATTGCTCTCTCGTCTTGGCCGTCCGTTTGCGGGAAATGCGTATGAAGATGACGATTTTTGTATTGGGCGCTGCGGCGCTGGCGTTGGGGAGCCTGTCGGCCGTGGAGGTGCAGTCCACCCAAACGGGCGGTACGTCCCTGCGGTGGTTTGAGGAGATGATGCCGGCACCCGACGGCGTGAAGCTCTACACCTACGGCAGCGCGCCCGCCGCGGGCGTCAAATGCCCGATCATCATCCAGCGCAATCCCTATGTGAAGGAGGCGCGGGTGGACATGGCGCACTTCGCGAAGGGGCAGCAGGGCACCCTGGCGAGCGGCTACGCGCGTGTGGTCCAGCATGTGCGTGGCGCCGGCATGAGCGAAGGCAAGCGCATCCCCTACGAGAACGAGCGGACGGATGGTCTGGCGCTCCTGGATTTCGTGCGCAAGCTGCCCTGGTACAACGGCGAGATCTATCTGGAGGGCGGCAGCTACCTCACGAGTGTGCATTGGGCGTATCTCGACACGAACCCGGCTGACGTCAAGGGCGCCGCCTTGGCCATTCAGGAAGTGAACCGCTACAACATCAACCTGCGCCACGGATTCTTCAAGATCGGTCTGCACGGCGGCTGGTTCATCAGGGAATACTACAAGACTGATCATGCGCTCACGCGCAATGCGGACGTGAAGCTCACCGACATTCCGCTACTCGACTTCTCCAGGCGCTACTGGGGTCGCGCCGAACCGGCCTTCGACAATCCGCTGCTGCATCCGCTTCCGGAGGATCCGTATTGGCGGTCGCATGAGGCCGGCAGCGGCGCGGAGGCACGCCACGCCCTGCTCAAGTCGACAATGCCCGTGCTGCTGCGCACGGCATTCTATGACATCTACACGGAGGGCCTCTGCGACATGTGGCGCGAAACGCCGCCTGCTCGTCGGGCGAACTGTGCGCTCCTCATCGACGCCTATGACCATTCGGGCACGATGCGCCCGGCCTGGAAGAAGGGGACCTTCGCCGAATTCCCCGGCGGCTCACGTGCCGACGAAAACGTGGACAACCTGGATTGGTTTGACGCCATCCGCAAGGCCGCCAAGGAGGGCCGCCCCTTTGCGGGCGTGCCGGGCGCGACGGCGGGGCACATGCGCTATTTTGCGCTGTGGGAGAACAAGTGGATCGAGGAGCCTGCGCTGGTGGACGGCGTGCGTGCCGTGACAATGACGCTGGGGTCTGGCGAGCAGACGATTGTCTACGACCCGCACGGCAAGCCGCCGTCGTTCCCGGGGTCGGGCGGCATCGCCTTCGGCGGCATGGAGGCGCAGCCCGCGTTCACGGGACGCAACGACGTGGTTACGTTCATGCTGCCGCCGATCGCCGAACAGCTGGACGTGCGTGGCCGCATCACCGCCAAGCTCGCCGTGCGGAGCGATTGCGAAGACACGTCTTTCTACGTGCGCCTCACGGTCGACAAGGGTGACGGACGTTTCCTGTTGCTGCGTGACGACATTCTCTCTCTGGGCTGGCGGGAGCCGAAGCCGTATCTGCCGGGCGAGGTGCGCATCCTGAATTACACCTTCCCCGATCACGCCTTCCGCCTGAGTCCCGGCGACAAGCTGCGCGTGGATGTGGCCAGCGCCGCGCCGGCCTTTGCGCTGCATCCCAACATCCGCACGGCCAACCGCTACGCCGTCCGCTCGGAGCAGATGAAGGTCGCCCACAATGTCGTCATTGCCGACAAGTCGTCGATTTCGCTGCCGGTGAAGGGGAAATAGCCTCTTGCGGATGTCGCGCCGATAATTTAAGGAAGGAAACTGAAAATGAAGAAAATGCTGATAGCCTTGTTGGCCGCCGCGTTGTTCGCGGGCTGCGCCACGTCTCCTCGTCTGCCGCGCAACGCCGGGCTCAAAACCGGGGATGGTCCGCTCATTCAGGCGCATCGCGGCAGCCGCGGCGAATATCAGGACAATGCCGCCGGCGGCTTCGCCTGGTGTCTGGCCAAGGGCATCCGCGGCTTCGAGACGGATGTGCGCTTCTCCAAGGACCATCAACTGGTCATCATGCATGACAAGAATGCGGACCGCACCACGGACGGCAAGGGCGTGATCGAGGAGATGACGCTTGAGGAGATCCAGAAGTGCCGTCTGCAGGCCTGCAGCGAACCCGTGCCCACGGCCGAGGCGGTGATGGAGACGCTGCGCGGGCGCGACGACGTGTTCATCGAACTGGAGATGAAGGCCTACCCCGGCAGCTTCTACACGCCCGAGGTGCTGGAGGACTACTGCCGCAAGCTCAATGCCGCGGCGCGCGCCATTCTGCAGCCGGGCACGTACGCCTTCACCAGCTTCAGCACGGGGACGCTGGCGATGATGCGCCAGGTGGACCCCGAGGCGCCGCTGGGCTACATCATGGGCAAGCTGGAGGACAAGCACATCGCCACGGCCCTGGAGCTGGGGTGCTGCGGCGTGGCGCCCACGTTGGGCACGTCGAAGGAAATGGTCGACAAGGCGCATGCGGCCGGACTCAAGGTGTGCCTCTGGATGGTGCAGAACGCGGCCGCGTACGCAGAGGCGAAGGCCAAGGGCGCGGATCGGGTGACGAGCGACTATCCGCATCTGCTGGACCGGGCCGTGCGCGGCCAGCGCAAGAAGCTGGTGGCGCTGGATCTGGACGCGACCCTCTGTCAGCACCGTTCGCCGATCCCCGAGAAGAACCTGAAGGCGCTCAAGGAACTTGAGAAGCAGTACAAGTGCGTGATGGTGGGGGCGGGCAATGCGCCGCGCATCTACAGGCAGATGGGCAACTACCCCATCGACATCGTGGGCAACTACGGCATGCAGGTGGCCGAGGCGGCCGACGGCAATTTCCGCATCGTAAAGGCCGTCACCAACACCGTTGACCGCGCGTTCTTCCGCGCCCAGACGGATGCCCTGCGCAAGAAGTACGGCTACACGCAATACGAGGGCGAACCGCTTGAGTTCCACGCCTCGGGCATGGTGACCTTCGGCCTGCTGGGCACGAGTCCGGCGGCGGAGCATAAGGTGGCCTTCGACCCCGACCGCAAGAAGCGTCGGGCGATGTACCCCGAGGTCTGCCGCATCTTCAAGGACTATTCCGTCTACATCGGCGGCTCGACCTCCTTTGACTTCGCCGGCCCCGAGTACAACAAGTACGACGCCACGCTGGCCTGGGCCAAGGAACACGGCTACACGCTGGACGATATCGTCTTCATCGGCGACGACTTTGCCGACGGCGGCGGCGACAGCCACGTGCGCATCAAGGGCATGGACCATATCGTCATCACCGACTACCGCAATTTCGCCAATGCGGTCAGTGTGCTGCTGAAGTGATCCAACCAGGAATGTCTTTGTTCACTTGCCGATCACGGTGGTGACTGGGACGACCTGGTTGATGGCATTGGTGGGGGCATTTGTGTCCCTAGCATTCTCCGTGCGGAGAAATGCATCTTCCCTTACTGTCAATTCGTTTTGGAGTACAGTCGGATCGGTTGGGCCGTACGGTCAATTGCGCCAGACCTTACGGTCGGCGGCACATGCCTGTCCCTACATATCTGTTAGTGCCATGAGCCAGTCATTTTTTCCGCACTTTCGTGAAAAATCTTCAATGTTCCCAA
>JAKSOW010000182.1 GCA_024405395.1 Kiritimatiellia bacterium
CGCCACCTCAACAGGCCCCGCCACCGTCACGGCGTCGGTCGCCCGAATCGTGGCAGCCGCAAACTCAGCGCAGTTCACCTCCAGCCGCGAACCGGCGGCAAAATCAATTGCCGCCACCTGCACCGTACCGCTGGCGGCACCGGCCTTCAGCACGCCGCCCGCCTGAAGGGCCACTCGGCAGGTACTCGTGCTTCCCACAGGCAGCACGAGCCGTGACGCAAAGGATCGGCCCTCCAGCTGATACAGTTGATTCCCCTTCACGTTGGGCTTCTGGGCATAGGCCTTCGCCACGGTGAACAGTCCCTGATAGGAGTCAATGTCCAGGAGCTCTAGGGTTGTGTTGGGAGCTGCCACCTTGCCGTTTCCGGAATAGCCCAGCAGGGTCTGTGCCGACGCCGCGCCCACGAATGGCCCGGTGACGCGCACCGTGCAGTTCGAGTAACCGTCCTGTCCGTAATGAAACTGGAAAGGCGTCGCGCTTGCCAGCACTTCCACCCGTCCGCGAATCTCGAAGTTTCTCTTGGTATTGAGAAACCAATTTCCCCTGACCAGGCGTAGACCGTCGTTCGGCGCAACAAAGACGCCCGTGCCCGAATCCAGAACAACCTCGTTGGCCGACTCCTCGCTGCCGATGGTCAGCGAATGCCCCGCGAAGTTCATGCACGGAATGCGTAGCCGTATGTTCGAGTCCTTTACGCCCGAAAAGACAAGGTCGTCGGAAGCGGAAACGGTCCCAGATCCGGCAGGTCCCTCCTCCGATCCGGCATTCCAGTATTGGAGAGACGTCAACCATTGAGTCGACGAAGTGGACATGTTGCAGTTTCGATACCACGTCGTGTTGCCCCACGCACACGCACCCACCAGAGCGAGTGCCCCCATCACAGTCTTTCTCATGGCCTTATCTCCCTACACCCACCTATTCGGAGAACTCAATTTTTCGGAAACAGCCGCCGCAACGTCGGCAACACCTCCGCCGCCGTACAGCGAATGGCGCCATCCGGCCCCGGAAGTCGGTCCGGATTCTTGCCGTAGCACACCACCTGACCACCGTTGGCGATGTAGGCCGACAGGGCCTGGTAATGATTATTCTTCTTGGTAACGCCACTGGGGATCACCACCACATCCAGGTGCCGAAGGGCATTTTTCCAGATGGAGTCACCGTTGATCGCCACAAGGTCGTAGTCCGCCTCGCCGTCAATCGCCAAGGCCACTTCTGCCGTGCTGCGCAACAGCGAACCGCCCAGGAACCCCACGGCGGTCATATTGGGGATGCGGCGCTTGGCCGGGAACGTCACGGTGCGGTCGGTGAGCCACTTGAACGCCGCCGTCACGAAGTAGAGCGATCCGTCGAAATACTCGGGATGCACCGACGTCACGAAGACGCGCCCCTTGCCGTAGGTGCCGCCCACAATGGCCGCAGCGCCATGCATCTGCTTCTTGGGGTCGACCTTCCCCTTCAGCGTGGCCTCGGCGTTCATCGTGCCCCACAGCTCGAATTTCGCCCCGTCGATCACATTGGTTGTGGGGCGCATCAGCGGGCCGCCATGATAGCGAACCACATGATTGCCGGCCTTGAGCCCCAAGGCCTTCGCCCCCTTCTCGTTGAGCGCGATGTTGGGGAACAACAGACCTTCGGCGCCTTTCGTATTCCACGGAATCACGCAGGCGCGATTCGAAGGGGCGCTCATCAGGAGACAACAGCCGGCGCACGTGCCGAAGTAGGCGCCGCCCTCGCGGATGAAGTCCTTCATACGCGCCACGCCCTGGGGGCCAAGGGACTGGAACTCCTTCTTGCTGGCGCCTCCCGGCATCACCAGCACATCTTGCCCCGCCAGCTTGCCGGCGGCGACATCCTTGCCATCCACCAGCGTCAACGTCATCTCCGGCGAAGTCTTGACGAGGCGCGCCCACTCCACGGCGCCTATGCCCCCCGGACCTTCGTCCGCGAACACCGCGACCTTCAGTGGCGGCGTGGCGCTCGTCATAGCCTCTATGGGCTTTTCTGTCGTGGCGCAACCCGCCAAGACGCCCAACAGCAGCCCCCACACCAGCATGTGACCAACCAATGGTCTCATGCCAAACTCCCTATTCGCATTTACAGTCATGGGCTGTATTCTACTCCATATCCACCCCCTTTTGCAAGGATGAATTCACCGCCGCAAAATTCTGCAAATATCCCATTGACCTCATCTTCGATGTTTGATATACTATAGCCCGTTTTCACGACCTAGCATGAAAACCGACAAGGGGATATAGCTCAGTTGGTAGAGCGTCTCAATGGCATTGAGAAGGTCAGGGGTTCGACTCCCCTTATCTCCACCAATAAAATAAGGAAGACCGCGATCAGCGGTCTTTTTTGTTTTTCCGGGTACAACAAATTGGCGCTGCCCGGAACGAGCAACGCCAATAGTGCGGCCGACCATGCGAACCGCTTTTCCCTATCTCTTTTAAGCCGGATAGACTTTACGTTTGGCGGCGGCGAAGATGCGTACGCTGTCCATCAGCTTTTCACGCTGCTGGGGAATCGTCATGAACCAGGGCGCAGTGATGAAGCCCTTCAGGCGCTTCGGGTCAACACGGTTCTTGCAATAGGCCAGCATCGCCTCCGAAGCGGCGTCGCTGCTCCAATTGGAGGTGCAGGGCAGCACGTCGAACCCGGCATCCGCAAGCACACCAATCGACGCCGCGAGGTTGCGCTGGACGCTCCAATCGGTCTTCTTCTCGAAGGCGGGATCCCACGTCGTCCCCTTTTCGGTGAAATCTGTGCCGTAGTACCACGGCACCTGCAGGACGCCCTTTGACATGCGCTTGAGATACACATCCTTGCCGGCGCAGACGTTGTCTGACCAGATCATCGCACGACTGCCATGGCGCTCAACCTCCCGGATGCAGAACTCGAGGTCATGCCACCAGAGATCACCCTGACGCAACACCGCCATCTGGCGGTTCTTGACGGCGGCCGGCGTCTCCTCGTCAAAGCCCAGGTGGAAATAGCGCGGCGTTTCGAACACCTCGCAGACATCACGGATCACATCGGCGACCACCCCATAGTACTTCTTCGTGGAAGTCATGTAGTGGTACTGCTTGAGCCAAATGTCGTGTCCGGCCGAGAAATTGAGCTTCGGGATCGGCTCCAGCCCCAGGCTGCGCAGACGGCGCAGCTCGGCACGCATCTGGTCTGGATTCCAGCTGCCCTTGACCCAGAGCTCGGGATGACTCGGATAGGCGAAGGCCTCGCCCACGTCAATCAGCACCAGATTGAGCTTCTGGGTGCTCATCTCCGTGGTGACGTCTTTCCATAACGGCATATCGGCAGCCATGTAATCACGGTAATGCCCCTTCACGCTGCCGTTCTTGCGCTTCTCGATGGTGGGGAACATCTTGAGGTCTTCCTCCGGCGAAGTGGGATACGTGCCCGACGGCGACCAGTCGTTCCACATGTTGAAGCCCAGATGCAACAGCACGCCCCAGGCAAAGTCGCCTGCAAGCGCAGGCGCCTTGTCCGATGCCGTGGCATAGGGACTCACCAAGACACCGGCTCCCGCCAGCGCACCCCTGCAAAGAAATTCTCTTCTGTTCATATCAACACACTCCTTTTGCGAGATGACATGCGGCCTTATCGCTTGGCACCGATCTTGAGCGCCTCGACGAAAAGATCGATGCCCGAGATGTTCTTGGCGTTCGACTCGTCGTCCTTAATCGAGGTCCACGGCGCCATCAAAAAGCCCTTGAGATGCTCTGGCCCGAGATGCTCGCGCGCAAACTTCACCACAAGGCCCATCACATCGTCGCCGTTCACGCCCATGCTCCGCCGCTTGAAGCCGATCCAGTTCGTGCCGCAGGGAATCTGGTCGAAACCGTGCTTGTCGAGATCCAGCATGTTCTGGAGCTTCCACCAATGCGGATTCACCTTCTGGTCCATCGAGAGCTTGGCGTTGTAGGCGTCATAGTACCACGGCGTCTGCAGGATGCTCTTCGGACAGCGCTGAACGTATTCGGGCTTGTGGGGTCCCATGTCGGCCCACACCCAGGCCCGCACCCCGCGCTTCTCGGCGCACTTGCAGGTGTAGAGGAAGTCATGCCACCACAGCTCGCCCTGGCGCGAGACGAAGTAGTTGTTGTCGCGCTGCCACTCCACGCGTTCCTCGTCGAATCCGAGGTGGATGAAGCGCGGATGATCGAACACCTCGATGGCGTCGCCAATCACGTCGTCCACGACCTTGTAGTAGTCGGGCGTGGAGACCATGCGATGATAGTCCTTGAGCCAGCCGTCGTGTGTGCAGGAGAAGTTGAGCTTCGGGATTGGCTCAAGGCCACGAGCCTTGAGGCGACGCATCTCGTTGCGCATCTTCTCGGGCGACCAGCTGCCGGGAATGGCCAGCTCGGGGTGGCTCGGATAGACGAGCGCCTCGCCGACGTCCACCAGCACCATGTTCATGCCACGCGCAATCAGCATGTCAGTGGTTTTGCGCCACAGGGCCTCGTCGCACGCGAGCTTCCAGTCCGGCACATGCTTGGGATTGCCGATGGACTTTTCGTTCATCAGCTCCTCGGGCAGCCATTCACACCACATGTTGTGGCCCAGATGAAGCAGAAACGCCTTGATTTCCTCTGATTTCATGATGTCTCCTTTCAGGTGAAGTTAGTCTTTTCTCCAAACCGTACGCGCGAGCACATGGTCGCGGCCATCAGGCGCGGAAAGACGGTGCGCGTAGATGCCGGGCTCCGTCTCCACAGCCTCGGACAGCACCTCATCGCCTGCGAAAGTCTCGGACTTGAAGGTGATCTCCAAGTCCGTGCAGACGCCCGCCGTGGCCGGAACCGCTTCAAGCAGCCATTCGATGTAGTGGACGTTGTTGACGTGCCCATTGAGGTCGATGTCGCCCCGCTTGGCCTTGAAACGCTCGGCACCCGCCACCTCCCGACAGTCCCACCGCAGCTTCGTGAAGGGATTCTCTCCCAACACGGGCGTACGCACCGTATTGGCACACGCGAACACGGCCTCGGGAACGGGGGCGATGCGCCGATTGGCGAGGTCGATGATCATCCACTCGCTGGTGGCCACACCCAATTGGGTTCCCGAGGCGTCTTGAACCACGAAATCGCGCCAGGCGACGATGCGCCGCCCGCCACGTGGCCAGGTGACCACCCGCGCCTGCTCTTCCCAGCGAGGATAACGCACCATTTGGACTCTGAGGCGCGTCAGCACCCACGTGAGATCCGTGCCGGCGGCGGCGAAATCCGTTCGCGAAAAACCCAACGACTCGGCGTTCAGGCTCGCCGCCTCCTGGAGATAGTTGCAGATGGCAGGCAGAAAGGCCGCACCATTCGGGCCGCACTCGTAGGTGCGGACGGGGAAATCATACGAGCCGAAATTATCCATGGCGAAGCGGTTCCCTTACGCAATCCCCAGGCGGGTCTCAATGTCCTCGATGGTGCCGCCCTTGGTCTCGGGCATGAAGAAAAGCGCCCAGACGAGCTGCACACCCATCATAACGGCAAAGAAGGCAAAGGCATAGGTGCCGGCTGCCTCGGCCACCATGGGGAACACCCAGGACACGATCGTGCAGAGGAACCAGTGCGTAAAGCATCCCAGGGCCTGTCCCTTCGCGCGCACGACATTGGGGAACACCTCCGAAATGTACACCCAAATCACCGCGCCTGACGAACACCCGAAGAAGGCGATGAAGCCGAGGATGCCCGTCACGGCGAGCGCAGGGTCACAGGCCGCGCCACGCGACAGTTGCCATGCCACTAGCGCATGCATCAGAATCATCATCGCCGAACCGCCGATGATCATGACGCGCCGCCCGAAACGGTCGATCAGGAAGAATGCCAGGATCGTGAAGATGAGGTTCACGGTGCCCACGCCGATCGTGCCCGCCAACGCCGCCATCTCGCTGCCCTCGCCGAAGATCATCTGGAAAATGCGCGGCGCGTAGTAGTTGATCGCGTTGATTCCGGACACCTGGTTGAAGAACGCGATGAAGAACGCCAGCAGGATGGGCTTGAGGTAGCGACGCTGGAAGAGCGCCACCTTCACGCCATGCGCGGCAGCCTGCAGCGATTCGGCGATTTCGCCCAACGTGCGCTCGATCTCGGGATACCCCACCCGCGTCAGGACGGCACGCGCCAGATCCACGCGATTGGCGCGCACCAGCCACCGGGGCGACTCCGGAATCGTGCCCAGCAGCGCCATGAACAGCGCAATCGGAATGCACTCGGCCCCCAGCATCACACGCCAGACGACTTTGGGATCCGCCTGCGGCAGGAAATACGCCACCGCGCAGTTGGAGATGTAGGACACCAGAATGCCCAGTACGATGTTGAGCTGGTTTGCGGCAACAAGACGTCCACGATATCTGCTGGGCGACACCTCCACGATGTAGAGCGGCACCACCACGGACACGCCGCCCACCGCCAGGCCGCCAATGAAGCGGAACCAGCCCAGAAGATGCGGTCCCCAGGTGGTGCTGAATGGCGTCAGCGCACAGCCCAGCGCCGATATGAGGAACAACACGCCCATTAGCCAAAGCGTCGGCTTGCGCCCCCACTTGTCGGAGGGCGTACCTGCGGTGAACACCCCGATCACGGTACCAATCAGCGCCCCCGAAACGATAAGCCCGTGCCAGAAGGCACTCAGCCCGAACTCCGTCTGAATCGCCTTTTCGCACCCGGAGATGACGCCGGAGTCGAAGCCAAACAGGAAGCCGCCGAGGGCCGCCACGATCACGACATGGAACAGAGACTTATTCATTGTATTTCCTCCTGACAAACGCTACCGCACGAGCGACAAAAGCTCCTCTACCGACCGACACACCTTCACGACCGGCCAGAGGCGACGCCAACGCGCAGCCCCTTCGGCCCAGTAGGCCAGCAATTCCTTCATCCGCCCCAACACAGGACGGTCGCCACACAACTCCTTCTGCGAACGCACAACGTAGTCGCGCAGCAGGTCATCGGCATCTTCGCGCGCCCCACGCTGACGAATGAAGGACCTCCCCACCATCACGCCGGAGAAACCTTCTCCCTCGTTCAACGCCGCCAAATCCAAATCCCCGTTGTAGATCACGGGATTAACGCTCTCGGCGGCAATCTCCCGGGCGGCGGCAAGATCGCAGACGCCCGCGTACATCTGCTTGGCCGTACGGGCATGCACGGTAAGCGCGGCAAGCGGA
>JAKSOW010000183.1 GCA_024405395.1 Kiritimatiellia bacterium
TCCACCTCGACAGCTTGCCTTTCCGATTTGACTCACGAGATTGTACAACTTCCGACAACATCTGGGGAAATGCAAACTATTGACGCGGAATGTGAAGATTTGGTATTATTGGCACGGCGGTAGGACAAACGGGTTGTCCTGCCGTTGATGGTTGGGTCAAAATGGAGAATGTGGCATGTTTCGTTTCGCGATAGCAATGTTTGCTGGTCTTTTTCTGGCGAGGACGGCAAGTGGCGCCGTTACCTACACCTCTGAGGACAAGACGGCTCAGGGCGACTGGGAAGTGACGGTTGACGCGGGCGATTCCAATGTCGTTTCCGCTGTGCAGTCGGGCACGGGCAAGATCATCAAGAAGGGTGCCGGTTATCTCGTGATCGCTCAGGCCAACAGCTTCACGGGCGGCGTCGACATCGAAGAGGGGTTTGTGGAGGCGGCGGCAAGCGATGCCCTGGGCACGGGAACTATCACGATTGCGGGCCAGTCGGATTCCTACACAGGCTATTGCGAACTGCATGTGATCGGGGCCGGAAAGGACGATGCCTCGGTCATCAGCCTGCCGAATCCCATCCAAGTGACGGGTACGACCTCCGGTGCCTATCCGGCCATTGTCTTCTACGGGCAGAACGCACGCCTTGAGGGCGACATCACGGCGGCGGCGGATTTCTGCTTCTATGAGGACTACAACTCGACGTGGGCGATCAGTTCCTCAATGTACAACCGCTATAGTTATGTCCAAAGTGCCACATTCGGCGGCACCGTGACAGCGGCTGGGATGGTTGGCTTTCGCGGGCTTACGCGGTTTGTCTTCGAGAAGGCGGTGACGGCCACTACCTTCGACACGACGATTACCCGCACGTACCGGACGTATGATCGGGATAGGTCATACGCGACCGCCAACAACGCCCATGGCGCCTTCGTGTTCCTTGAGCCCTGCACCGTGGGCACGATCGAGACGCGCAATACGCCCATCTACTGCGGCACGACGGACATCTTCAGGAATACGCTGATCCGTTTCAAGCAGTTCTCGAACTCGACTGGCGGCACGGGTGGCAATTTCAACATGTATGACTATGGTGCGCAGAACAGATACGACCAGTCCGTTGGCGGCTTTTCCACTGTGGAGGTGGAGAACAATCGGGCAAATACGGATTGGAGTGTCGACTGTCCTTCCGCGAAGACGTTGACAATCACCGGTGTCGCGCCGGAGACCGGCGAGGAGACGAAGGAACTGGTGGCCTGTATGGCCCTGCGCCGCAAGATGCAGGTGAGGCTGGATGCCTACAAAGGCTTCACGCAGACGTTTCGCAATTGGGCCAGTGACATGTCGGGCTCGATCACGGCCGAAAAGGGCATGTTCCGCGTGGACGGCACGGCGACGTTCTCCAATGTCACGTCCGTCGTTGTGGGGAAGGACGGTTGCTTCGACTATCAGAGCACGGAACCCGGTGGTCTGAAGAGCCTGACCTCGATTACGGTGGCGGGTGAGTTCACGCTGGCTTCGTCTGATGTGCTGGGGGATCTGGGAAAGATCAGCATCGACGTGGCGTCTGATGCCAAACTTGACCTGAAGGTCACCGGGCAGGTCAGCTTCAAGTCGTTTTCTGTCAATGGCGTGAAGAAGGGCGGCGTGTTCACGCATGCCAACTGTCCGGCCTTGCCGGAGGGGATCACGGTCATGGCCTATCCGATTGTGCCCGGCGAAACGGCCGTGTGGACGGGGGCTGATCACGCCAACAACACACTCACCTCCAACATGGCGAACTGGCAGGATGGGCCGGAATCCCTGGATCTCACAGAAGGCACGCTGCAGGTGACAGTCGCCGAGGATGTCAAGGCGAATGGCGCTGAGATGACGTACGCGGACGGCACCTACTTCTACTCGATCCTCAACAGTCTTCAGCTTACGACGAATGCGCCCAGCATCAGCACGCCGTTCTGGATCAAGCCGGCCACGCCGGATGCCTCGCTGACGCTGTACAACGGCCTAAAGTCGCGGGAGGGTGAGCAGCTCGTGCTGCAGGGGCATTTCGCCGCCCCGCCGTGCCTGGATGTCGGCGATGCGCGTGATGCAAACCCCTACGCGGTCAACTACCGGGCGCTTAACTTCACTGCCAGCACAAAGCCGCAGGGAATCATCGAAAGCACCTCGCTTTCGTCAACCTCGGCACGGTGTGTGCCTCTGGTGGCGGCGGGCGTGACGGTGGATCTGCCGGTCTACATACACAATGTCCGTTCTACGCAGGGGACGGTCCTGTTGGGTTATCCGGACACGTACAATGTGTTCACCAAGGAGGTCTATGCCGCCGGCTATCAGAGCAACTGTTCGGCCATGGAGGGGAGTGTCCTTGAGTTCCGCGGTGGCGTGAGCGGGGCCGCGTGTTTCCGCTACCTGGGACCTGGCGAGATTCGGGTCGTAGATGTGCCGTTCAGTCAGGGGGCGGGCCTGGTCACGGAGCATGGCGTCAAGCTCGTCCTCGACGCTGAGGATCTGTATGTACTTGGCAACTCGACGCGCGAGGGCTTCCTGCACGGATCGGGGTCTGTGGCGTTCCGCCGCAGCTACTGCTTCAAGCGTGGGGACATGCAGTTCTATCTCAGCTCGAAGACTGCGCTGCTCACGGTCGACTTCAACGCGACGACCCAGCGTGTGGGCGTGGCGAGTTTCAACAACACGAACAAGGGGACGTATTTGACGGGCGCCTATCCCGCCATGCTGGAGACGACGGGCAATGTGCGTGCAGGCGCCGAAGCGAACTTGATCCAGACGCCGCTGTGCAATGTGCCGGTTACAGGTGGCCTTGGTTTCCACCAGTGCGGGGAAGGCAACACCTTTACGCTCGCCAAGCAGGATTTTGCGAGCTGCGGCGACCTGGAGGTCTCGGGCGGTACGTTGGAGCTGGAGGCAGACGCTTCCTGGCTCAACGGCACCAATGTGACGGCACGCGGTACAGGCGTATTGAAGTTCTCGGGAGCATACCAGATCAATGGGGCGTTTGCGCGTGCGCATTTCGCGGATGAAGGTGCATTTGAGCTGGCAGACGTTCAGCGTGTGGCGTCGGCCGAGGTCTGTGTGGACGGCGTCTGGCAACAGGTGCCACACGGTTGGTATACGGCGGCGTCGACGGGGCTTATGGCGGGACGCATCACGGGGACCGGCAAGCTTCGCGTGGGCGCGCCTGGCTTCGTCATCAACATCCGCTAAAGGTTGGTTAAGGTTAAAGGGAGATTATTTGAAATGAATATGCGTATCGTTGCCGCTTTTGGCTTTATGGCGTTGGTCCTCAATGCAGTCGGCATTGAGGTCACTTGGACTGGCGCTGTCGACAACGACTTCGGCAATGTGGCGAACTGGACAGTGGCTGGCGGAGGCGCGCCTGCGGCTGGTTCGCTTGCCACCTGGGAAACAGTGAACATTCCCAGCGGCACGCCCAGAGTCTCCGGTGGCCTTTCCCTCACCGGCATCAAGAAACTGTATCTTGGCGGTACGGCGGAGCTGACGCTCGATTGCAATGGTTCAACGGCCTATACGCCCTTTGACAGCACAATGGTGATGACGGCCGACCTGGGTGCGAAGATGTTCGTCACCAACGGCACGTTCAAGTTCATGGGCCGCGACAATCTGTCGATCGCGCTGTATCTGGAGACGCTGGGCGCCACCTCCCGGATTTACGCCGGTGTGGCGGCTTGTGGCGTGTATACCGTGGTCACGAATGGCATCGCGGTGCAGACGGGACGGCACCACAAGCTCAGCGGAAACGACTCGCGCCTCCATGTGCGCGCCAAGTCGATCTGGACGGGTGCGGCGGGCGATCGACTTATGTCCAATCCCGATAACTGGTTGTTGGGCGAGGTGCCGAAAAGTTCGCACTGCTACGTGTTCTTTCCCGATTCGGCTGAGGGGGTGATCACTAATGACCTGGGAACGGCGTCTTCCCCGTTGGGAATATATGCTATTGCGTGTACGGGCACTAAATCGCTGACCTTTGAGGGCAATATTCTCAAGCCGCAGACTTCCGGCGATCTGTTTGTGGGTGAGAATGTGCCGAAGCTGACGCTCAACTGCGGTATGATGTTGTCGCCCTCCACTCAGGCCGGCTATACCTTCAAGAGCAACTTCGAGCTGAACGGGGCGATGACTTCTGATAGCGGAAGCACCCAGCATGCCTACTTCAACACGTTGTACGGATCGAACGTCGCTGTGGATCACGAGGCGCATTTCAACGGACCCATCGAGTACCGCGGCACACGGTTGCAGCTCAATCCCACGTCCCATTGCCCGCTCTACTTCCACGACACGCTGTCGGTGGTGCGGGCGCTGGCCACGTCCACTTCCGCCGGTGGTTCAGGCTACTGCTATTTCGACAAGCAGCTGACGTATGAGTCCTTCACCAACAACTACCATTTCTTTGTGCTGAATGCGGCGAACATCCTCTGTCCGACTGGTGTGATTGCCTTTGCCGGCAACGTCAATAACGGCGTGCTCGACCTCAATGGCTTTGACCAGACGACCGACTATCTCACCGGAACTTACAAAAGCGGTACTTCAACGCCTGGGAATACGGGCCGCGTGATCCAGTCCACCAAGCCGGCGACGCTGACGATCCGGGCGCGCGCCAGTGCGGAGGTGCCGTGCATCGTGAAGGGCGATGTCTCGATTGTCTATGCGGCGACTGCCCCGTCGTATGTGCAGACGTTTGCGTACCGCACCAATCCCACGACGGGCATGCTGATCGTCTCCAACGGCACGCTGCGCGTGGCCAATGGCGCCAGCTTCCCGAACGTGAAGGCGATCCGCGTGTGTGGCACCGGCAAGCTGGTGGTGGATGCCGCCAATGGCGTGGCCAATCCGTTTGCGGGACTGCAGCTGCTGGAACTGGAAGCTGGTGGCGAGGTGTCGCTGCCGTCCGGCGTGACGCTGCCGCTTACACTTCCGGACAGCGCGACGGGCGGCGTAAGCTGCCGCTACGACGCGGATACGACCGCCTGGCAGGGCGCAAGCGGCGACTGGAACACGTCGGCGAACTGGTCGGCCGGCGTGCCGAGTACGACGCGGTCGGCGCTGATCAAGGGCCGAATCGAAGAGCCGGTCGTGGTGACAGTGAGCGCTGACGCCGCCCCCACGGCGAACCTCACGCTGGCGCCAGTCGGCTTGGCGGAAACGAAGCTGGCGGTGAACGCGAAGCTGCCGCTGGAGGATGCGGTCGTCACGCTGGCCAACGGTGCCAAGGTCGAGGTGGGCCATGGTGGACGCCTGAGCGATGTCGGTACGCTGTTTAAGGGCAAGAACACGGATGTGGCCGGCAAGATCGACGGCGGGGCGGAACTGACGGTCAAGAACGGCGGCGTCGTCTCCATCACCAACAAGGCCGGCCTGTTCGTGGTAGGTGGCGACAGTGCGGATTCTCTGGGTACCCTCAAGGTAGAGGAGGGCGGCACGTTCGAGTTCTACATGGGCCAAACCAACTGCTACCCGCTGATCGCGCAGGGCGGTACGCTGGACATTCAGGGCGTGTTCCGGCTGGCGCGCCGTTATTCCAAGGGCAACACCTCCCGCTACAACTTCTGGGCGAATGGCGGCGCCGTTCGGCTTTCCGGCAACGGCGAACTGCAGCTCGTCAATGACGAAGACCGGGGTGGACGCACGTATTTCCAGTGCTCCGATTTCACCATGAGCGGCAACTCCGTGATCTCCGTTCTTGGCGGCGCCGCAGGGGATGGCTCGGACTGGTACTCGTACTTCAACTTCCATCCGGTCAAAGATGGACTCACCACCTACACTTTCAGCGACAACAGCGGCTTCTCCAATTCTCTTGGCCATGTGACCTTCAGCGCCGGCAGCGCCAAGCGCGAGCTTCATGTGGACATGAGCCACACGACGCGGGGCTTCTGCCCCACGGCGGCAAACGCCATCCCTTCGATCGCCTACGACCTCTCGGTGGGCGGCTCAACTGGCACGACGCGCTTTGACTATGGCGGGCAGGGTTTCGCCCTGTCGCTGTATTCCCTCAAGATCGGGCGGCATAACGGCAGTTCGGTGTCGGCAGGGGTAGGCTCCACTAACGAAGTTCACCTCATGAACGGCGCGAATTTGTCCGACTCCGCGCAGGCGGCATGCAATCGTGGCAGCGCGAGCGCCAACTCGAAAATGCTGGATCAGATGTATGGCATCGGCATCGGCGAATGGTACAACCCGAGCGCGTCGACCACCAAGGATCAGCGTGCGGTGAAGGCGAAATTCACGCTGTCGGACGCGAACACGAAGTTGTCCACGAGCTACGGCCACTTCATGCTTGGCGTGGGCCGCGCGGAAGGGCGGTTCATCCACGAGAACGGAACCAATCTGGTGGTGTCGTCGAAGACGCTCAGCCAAACCGGCAATACGGTGGACGGCGTGGCGAACTACCGCGTCTATGCCACCAACAGCGTGTGTTTGATCGGCCACTGGGGCGGCTATGGCGAGTACGTGATCTCGAATGGCCTATTCCAGACGCTGCTCAGGACCTTTGTGGGCGGCGGCTGCGCGACCAACATGATCTTCGACGGCACCTTCATCCACGGCGGCAAGACGCATCTGGACTTCCATGACGCGGAAGGCGTGTTGCGCCTGCACGGCGGCGAGTTCAACGTGCTCAACCGCATGGTGGTGGGCGGCGACGGCATGGGCTTGATCGAAATCGGGCCGAACGCCAAAGCCAACATCGACGAGCTGGTGCTGAGCAACAACACGGCGAGCGTGGTCACCGGTTTCGCGCAGGCGGGCGAGAAGGGCGGTAACCTGCATGCCAAGAAGCTGATCATCGCCCCAGGCGCCGAACTGCGGATGGACGTGCGCGACTATGAGGGCCGAGGCTTCGACCTCATCTCCTTTGACGAGAAGGAGGGCGATTTCGACAGCGTGGAGGTGTATTCCTCGACGAACCCGAAGCTGGCGAAGCGGGCGGCGGTCTCGCTCACGTCGTCCGGTTACCGCGTCTTCATAGCCAAGGGCACCATGCTCTATTTCCGCTGAT
>JAKSOW010000184.1 GCA_024405395.1 Kiritimatiellia bacterium
AAGGTGCCCTTCAGGATCGGCGTGTGGACGGGGCGGTGCTCATGCGGGCCAGGCGGCGAAATCGGCATCCAGCCCTGATAGACCGGCTCCTTCTGGCCCATGTGGTCCGTCAGACGGCCATTTTCGCTCGTGAAGGACGCCTCCAGCGTAACCCCATTGCCGAAATCGGCCGTGAACGCCGTGTCCGTGAGCGCGAATTCGCACTTCTCGACATGCCAAAGCTGTTCATAGGTGTGCGGGGCGGTGTCCTTTGCCGTGAGCGTATCCGTAATGCGGAAATAGGGCGCACCGTCATTCTTGATGAATTCAACCTTGCGGGTATGCGAGACCGCATCGGAATAGGCCTTGTCCTTGCCATAGCCAAGCGCAAAGGTCGATTCAACCGTGTCGACGGCGGGCGTAAGCGACGAGACGATGTCGGCCTTCTGGTGCAGCATCTCGGGCAGCCATTTCCAGGTCTTGCGCGCATTCTGCTCCTTGCCGTCGATCATGATCGTGTTGTGCGCGCGCGTGGAGATCACGTACCGGCGCATGTCCGAGGTGTCGTAGGCATAGCAGCCGCCCTCGATGAGCATGTCCTTGCCGTAGGCGTGCAGGAGGAAGTTGAGCTTGTCCTCATGCTGATGCCCCCGCCCGAAAGGCGACATGTCCACATAGCCCCACACCGCGTCCTTCGCCCACGAATCGCGGAAGGCCACGGCACCCGCATACGGGAAGATGTACGTCAGATACGGCGGCGGCGCGCCCTCTTTGCCGTCGGTCGCGAACCAGAGGAAATCCTTCCGGTTCGGAAACAGCTCCGCCGCCCGCTGCATCCGCTGCTGGATCGGGTACTTGTTGGAGTCATTGATGGCGGGCAGGGCGCGGTCCGGGCGCGTCAGGTGCGGATAGAGCTCGAAGGCGAGCTGCACGCCCGTCTCGAAGAACTTCGGCGGCTGGTGGCCAAACTGGCGATAGCGGTTCGCCACGGCGCAATAGTCCCCATCCAGAATGGAATGGTAGCCGGGCGCCAGCTCGAACTGAAAACCGTCCGGATAGAGCTGGTCCGTGAGGATGCCCTCGAACTCCCGTTCGCACTGCGCCAGCACAGTCCCTTCCGGATCGAGCCAGGGAAACGCCAGCACGAGGTCCGTAAGGCCCCGCAGCTCCATGATGCGCCAGTTGTTCGAGGTCTGCTTGGGGATGAGGCGCGTCACGTGGTCCTTGAGCGAGGCGTTGAACTTGGCGACGAAGGCCGGTGTCCACGCCGGCGCATTCGTGAAGGCCGCATAGGTGTTCACCCAACTCGTGGCCCGCAGGCCCGTATCGATCGTGCGCCAACTCTTGGTCTTGCCGGGGCCAGTCCCCGGAGGTGGCGGCAAAGCGCCGTCGATGAAGCTCTCGACGATGGCGACGTAGGTCTCAGCCGCCTTCTCGTCCTTCGTCTGCAGGTAGTAGTCAGACAGCGACGACAGGAACGAATGGCGCGCGAACTGCCAAGGCCATTCCCGGTAGTTGTTGTAGGTGGGATTGAATTCCCAGTCGATCTTATGGTCCTTGAACTGGTGCGGCACCCCGCACACCGTGAAGTTGTAGTCCATCGTCTTCTGCGCGCGACGCGCCAACAACGAGGCCGACACCTTCTTCTCGGCGGCATTGGCCGCACATACCATCGCCAGGGCGATTAAAGCCAGACTGCGCATGAGTTCCCTACCTTTCGCTGAATGTGGCGTTCCACATCTTTACCGCGCCTCCACCTTCAGGCTCTTCATACGACCCGCGAAGAAGTCGTTCGCCTGCGTCACGCCAAGGGCCGTGTACATCGGGTAGAAGATGTCGCCGGAGACGGCCACGTCGGCGCCACGCACGCCGTCCACCTCCAGATGGGCGGTCTGCTGATCGCAGACGAGGCGGATCGTCTGCCACTTCCCGGCCACGACGGCGGGCCCCTCGACCACGACATTGGCGAAACGGCCACCCTTCTGGAAGAAGACATTCCGCAGGAAGAAGAGCGCACGGACCCGTCCCTTCTCGATCCAGAGGGACGTGCTCGTCGCCCCCGACGTGAGGAGACCCTGACGTTTCACGACTTCCTGCGGACAGACCGTCATCTCCAGCGCAAACCCCGCGTGAACCGGCCACAGCTGCTGGGGCAGCGAGACGTAGCTCTTCTTGCCGTCGAAGGCAAGCGCCCAGGAGCCATCCGCCTCCTGAACCCAGGCGGGCACGGTCGACTCAGGCGCGGTCTTGCCGGTGAGGCGGGTGTAGGCCGCCGTGTCGCCATAGCCCGATTCGCCGTAGCCGAAGCCCGTGACCAGGGCGGCGGATCCGCCTGCGAGTCCCCACAGGTTGCGCCCGTCGCCGCCCGCAATCACGGTGCCGCGTGACGGCGCAAAGGAATAATCGATTCGCGGGAGGCGGGAAGAATCCACCTTCACCGTGCTCACGCACGACGCGTCGCGCTCAAAGACGTGATACGTGGCCGTCTGGCCAGTCGGCGCGCCACAGCAGAACGGCGCCGAGCGCCAGACGTGGTAGTCTTCGTCCACAGTCTCCATCCTGAGGATCGAGTTCCGCAGGCCAGGCTTCAGCCTGAACGTGAAGTCCGCCGCATTCACCAGCTGCGGCGCCGGGATCTCCTCCTGCGAACGGAAGATCGTGAAGACGAGGCTGCCGCCTTTCGGCCCCGGCAGCGACATCACCTCTTTCGCCAACAGATCCTTGAGCGCAATCGTGCCCTGGAAGAACCCGGGGATGTCCGCCGTGAACACGGCCGTCTCGGCCTCGGCCAGAGGGATCTCGGCCAGGCCCATGTGCAGCCAGTGGCAATACATCGCCCCCTTGAAGCGGAAGGCCATGCCGTCGACTTCGATGTCGCCGCGGGATCGCAGCAGCCGCAGCTGCGCGCCGGGTGCACCGCTTACCGTGACGGAGCCCTTGAGCCAGCGGTTCTTGCCGTTTTCCGTCAACGCCTGATAGGCCATGCGCACGCGAATGGTGGATTCGTCCCGCTTCGGCTTGCCGTCGTACATGTAGACGACATCCGTTCCGTCCAGCACAGCCACCGAACGGAGGCGACGGGCGCTCTTCACGGTGCCCTGCACCGCAAGAACGCCCTGGGCATCGGCCGTTCCCACGGCGAGTCCGCCCGCGACATCCTTCGGCAGATCCCGAAGCGGCTGCTTCGTCCACTTGTACTCGATGCACCGGGTGGCATGGAGGCCCACAGGCCAGAAGCCCGCCGAAAAGACCTGCTTGCGGTCCCGTGCGCAGACCGTCAGCTCCGGCACCAGCGCCGGATGCGCCACCAACTTGGAGACATCCTCCTTGAACCAGGCCGCCGCCAGCTTGCCGCCCTGCAGGCGCTGTGGCGGAAACGCGCGCACCGTTTCGCCGGCCGGCGTCTTCCAGGCGAAGCCAACGGTGATGTCCGTATCGTCAAAGGAGCCGTCGGGGATGTTGAGCACCTCCACCTCCAGCGGTTCACCGGCCATCAGCTCCTTGCGGTAGGAGAGGACGAGGTTTGGCGTGGAGACGTCATCGCCGGGGAAGACGTCCGTCTTGCCGCCTCTGTTCGCCAAGTCGCTGAAGTAGCGCAGCAGACGCTGATGCGTGAAGCCATGGGCGACCATGGGGCGGAAGCAGGTGTTCTCGTTCTCCTCGTCCCACTCCGCCCCCACGAAGAAGTCGGGACGGAGATCGACGATATCCTGCAGCGTATCGCGGAGCATCCGCGTGCCGGTGCAGTCGAGGCCATAGTTCCAGCGATAGGAATTCTCATGTCCGGGCGTAGCCCACCAGGCCAGATACTTGTCCTTGAACTCCGGCGAGGCGAAAACGCCGCGCACGACGGGAATCATCACATTCTGGCAGAGCCAGGGATCATAGCGGCGGTTCGTGTAGGAACTGCGGCTCGACTGGCAGAGGCCGTCCAGCACGCGCAGGGCCTTCTCGAGCCGGGCACGCACCTGCAGGAGGCTTTTCGCGTCAAAGGGGCCTCTGGACGCCTCGCCCTCGAAAAGGGTGAAGTAGGGCATCAGGAGAAACTTGTCGCCGAACTTGTCGAGGAGCGCCTGCTTGAGCTTCGCGTAGTGGGGCAGATCCGCCTCGCGAATCTGCGGATAGCTGGTGAGCACCACCTTGCCGCCCAGACGGTAGCTGTTGGGCATCGCAAGAGCCTGTTCGGCGCGATGGAGGCATTCGGCGATCGGCAGACTGCGCGTCAGCTCCACGAGAATCGTCGATTCGCTCCCGGCCGCCTGGGAAAGCGGAATCACCTGTTCGCGGCTGGAGGTGCAGGTGAAGACGGCAAAGGCGTCCTGCTTGCCGAGGCGCCCCATCTCGACCGTCTTCCTCCAGCTGCCGGCATTGAGCCAGGGCTTCGTCTCGGTGGGCGAATCGATGCGCTGGCCCAGCGAGGAATCCTGCAGCAGCGGCCGATCGTACCAGGCGTGGATGTAGTCGTCGCGGTTGATGCCGTACTTGAGCTGGGCACGGACGATGAAGGCCGTGCGGCCGTTCTTGGGCACATACGGCGTCTTGTTCCATTCCGCCGTCAGCGCCTGCGCATCCGGCGTCAACGCCCAGCCTTTCGGCCGCCAGCCATAATCCGTCGGCGCCGCATAGGGCACGTCACCCTTCGCCCAGCACACCAGGCCAATCAACACCACGAACACAGACAGTCTTCTGCTCATCGCCTTCCCTTTCCGTATGGATTGCCCAATTATACCAAACCCCGCACAATCGCGTCAAACTCCTCTGGCATTGGGGGAAGGAAATATGGTACAATCTTCCCCATGAAACTCCAGCTCAATCGCGAATTCGCCACGCGCCACCTGGGCGTGGCCCTGCTGATGGCCGGCCTCTGCGGCTGGTTCCTCTATGACGGCGCCATTGCCTATCCGCAGAAGGACGACGCCTACTTCGTGGAACTGCACACCGAAAAGCAGCGCGCCATCGACCGGCAGTTCCAGTTCGCCGGGCTCACCGCCCTCGCGGCGATCATCATCGCGCTGGGCGTGCTGAAGAACAAGCGCCGCACGCTGGAATGGGATGACGTGAAGATGTGCGGCTCATTGACGGGCGGCAAGGACCTGTCCTTCGCCGACGTCGACCATCTGGACGACCGCAAGTGGGCCTCCAAGGGCATCCTGGTCGTCCACGCAAAAGACGGCCGGCGCGTGACCCTCGACGCCTGGCATCACACCGGCGTCAAGGAACTCGTCGCCAAGCTGCAGGGCTAGCGCCAATCGCAACCTCCAGCGAGTTCACCTTCATCTTTTAACATTCCACTGCTCCGGCAATGAAATATGCCGGTAAGCGACTCGTGCCCGTCATCCGGGTCGAGGCGAAGCATGATCTCGCCAAGGCTCGCCGCATCTCACATGCAGCTACCGGCCGGCTTGGCATTCAGACTTTCAGGCGTCTTTTCATGCTCTTGTTCACTGCGCGTTATCGAAATGGCGCGCGATCGCATCGTAACCGAGCATCATGCGCTCGGGCATCTTGCCGTACATGCGGTAGTAGTCGGCGACAACGGGCAGGCAGCGGGCCTTCCACTTCGCCGCGGAATTGAGCGCAATCGACGTGAGCTTGTGGTGCGCGAACGGGTTCGCGAAGCGCTCCAACACCGACTCGGCATACTCGATCTTCTCGCTGTTCGGCAGGTCCACCGTCGGGAAGATCTCGTCGAAGATTACCTTGCGGAGGAAGAGATTCATCTCCTTGTCCTCAATGCACTGCGCGACCTCCGTGAAGCCCTTCTCGAGACCGAGGTAGACGAGCGTCGTGTGCGTCGCGTTGAGGAAGCGGACCTTCCGCGTGCGGTAGGGCTGCATATCCTGCGTGTAAACGACGTTGATGCCGGCCGCCTTCAACGGGAACTCGGCTTCGAGGTCGAAACCCGCGGGCACCTCGATGACAAAGAAGTGGAACGGCTCGCCGCAGACGAGGACTTCGTCCTTCTCGCCAAGCTGCTGCGCATAGCGTTCCTCGGAAGACGGATCGGGACGCCCCGCGACGATGCGGTCAACCAGCGTCGAGCAGAAGACGCACTCGCGGTCGATCCACTCGTTGATCGCCGGGTTCGTGATGTACTTGCGCACGCACGCATGCAGCTTGTCGCCGTTATGCTCGATCAGCTCGCACGGGATGAAAACGAAGCCGGGAAGCTTCGCCTCGTAGCGCGCCGTCAGCAGACGCGCGACCTTCGCCGGAAACGTGTCAACGCCCTTCACATACTGAATACCGGCTTCCGTCGTATTGGAGACGATGAAACGAATGTCGGGATCATTCGCGTACTTTTCGGTGTTGATCGCGAGATCGACGCCCTTCACGCAGGTGATCTCCTCGATCTCCTCGACCGTGCGGTTACCGACAAGACCGCGCAGGCAGGTATGATACTTGCCGCCCCGGTCATTCAAAATCTTGGAAGGGACGGACAACTCGACGTCAATCGGCTGAATGATCTGGACGGCGCCGTCAAACCCCGCCTTATCGTTCATCTTCTGAACCATCCAATCGACAAAACACCGGAGAAAGTTGCCTTCTCCGAACTGCAGCACTTTAGTTTTCATTTTATAGTGTAACTCCATCTTTGAAAATCGCAATTCCCTGCGCACCGGTCTGCTCGTTCTTCGCGAGTTCCTCGCCCGAGGCGACAGCCAGGACCTTCGCGGCAAACGCATCGACGTCGGGATTCGACATCGCGTTCCAGTCGACCCAATTCGGCTTGTTCGCCGCAAGCGTGTCGTTCGACGCGATCTTGAGCGTCGGCACGACACAGCCGAACGGCGTGCCGCGGCCCGTCGTGAAGAGGATGAGGTGACAGCCCGCCGCCGCGAGGACCGTCGAGGCGACAAGATCGTTTCCCGGGCCTGTCATCAACGAAAGGCCATGCGCCTGCACGCGCTCGCCGTACGCCAGCACGTCCTCGACCGGTGCCGAACCGCCCTTCTGCACGCAGCCGAGCGACTTGTCCTC
>JAKSOW010000185.1 GCA_024405395.1 Kiritimatiellia bacterium
AGAAGACGCTGCGCACGAAGCGCATCTACTTCGGCGGCATGATGGTGAAGCTCGGGCGCGTGAACGGCCTCGTGGCGGGCTCGATTGCCTCCACGGGCGACATGCTGCGCGCAGCGTTCCACACGCTGGGCACGCAGAAGGGCGTGAAGACGGCTTCCTCCTGCTTCCTGATGGACCTCAAGACGCCGACGCCTTCGGGCGACACGGTGCTCGCGTTCGGCGACTGTGCCGTGATTCCCAACCCCACGGCCGAGCAGCTGGTGGACATTGGCCTCGCGTCCGCGCAGACCTACAAGGAGCTCACGGGCAATGAGCCGCGTGTGGCGTTCCTCTCCTTCTCCACGAAGGGCAGCGCCGCCGGCGAGCTCGTCGAGAAGGTGCAGAAGGCCGTGGAGCTTGCGCGCCCCGTCTTCGCCGAGAAGGGCATCAAGATGGACGGCGAGATGCAGTTCGACGCGGCGATCGTGCCGTCGGTGGGCCAGCTCAAGAACCCGAACGGCGAGATCCAGGGCAACGCGAACGTGTTCGTGTTCCCCGATCTGCAGGCCGGCAACATCGGTTACAAGATCGCGCAGCGTCTGGGCGGCGCCACGGCCATCGGGCCCAATCTGCAGGGCCTCGCCAAGGCGATGAACGACCTTTCCCGCGGCTGCAGCGCCGAGGACATCGTGGGCACGATCTGCGTGACCCTGCTGCAGAGCGCGACGAAATAACCAAAAGGCTAAAGGGTTAAAGATTCTAGAGACCCTAAACGGACGAGATGATGGTGGCCGAGAACATAGCGCGCGCGAAAGCGGTCTTCGATGTGGAAATCGAAGGCCTGCGCCGCGTGCGCGATTCGCTGGGCGAATCCTTCTCGGCCACGATAGACCTCGTCAATGCCACGCTGGACCAGGGCGGACTTGTGGTGGTGACGGGTGTGGGCAAGTCCCTGCACATCGCCGAGAAGATGAGCGCCATCTTCGCCTCCACGGGCACGCGTTCGATCGTGCTCAATCCCGTGCAGGCGATGCATGGCGACCTCGGGATGGTGGCACCGCGCGATCTGCTCGTGGCGCTGTCGTTCTCCGGCGAGTCGGAGGAGATCCTGCGTCTGGTGCCGGCGATCCGTCGGCATGGGCTCAAGGTGGTGGCGCTCACGGGCAATGCGGAATCGACCCTCGCCAAGCTGGCGGATGTGGTTCTCGCGATTCCCTGCGGTGCCGAGGCCTGTCCCTTCGGCATGGCGCCCACGAACTCTGCCACCGCGACGATGGCAATGGGCGATGCGCTTGCGATGACCCTCGTGGCGGCGCGGCAGTTCAATCTCGCCGACTATGCGGCGAACCATCCGGCGGGCGCCATTGGACGTGCGCTGGTGCTGAAGGTCGCGGACGTGATGCGCACGGGCGAGCGGCTGGTGACGGTCTCGCCCGAGACGCCGGTCTTGGACGTGCTGCTCGCGATGACGAAGGCGCTCTCCGGCAGCGCGGTGATTGTGGACGGCGAGGGGAAACTCGCGGGCATCTTCACGGACGGCGATTTCCGCCGCATCGTCTCGGGTGCGGCTGATGCGGCGCAGATCCTGGGCCATGCGGTGGCCCAGCACATGACGAAGACGCCGCTGCACATCGCGGCGGACGCCTATGCGGCGGATCTGCTGAAGGTGTTCGAGACGCGGCGAATCGATGATCTGCCGGTGGTGGACGCCACGGGCAAGGTGTTGGGCCTTGTGGATCTGCAGGACCTGCCGAAGATGAAAGTGATTTAAACAGAAAGGAACACGACGATGAACATGAAGGCTTTGATGGTGGTGGCGCTGGCGTGCGTGTGCGCGCTGCAGGTTTCGGCACAGCGGCGTGCGCGCGGCAAGGCGGCTCCGACGGGCGCGGGCGGCGGCGCGGCGGTGGCGCAGGGACGCGACGCGATGGTGCAGATCGATACGCCGGCCCGTCCGGGCGGCACGAGCCTCATCGGCGCGCCGAACTTCCAGTGCCAGGTGGGCGGCCAGCTGATGCCGCCGGTGGGCGGCAAGCCGCGCAAGTGGATTGTCCTCGAGATGAAGTACACCACGCAGGCCAAGTGGCAGGACGAGCTCACGTTCCACTGGCATGTGCTCCTCGACTCCTCCAAGGCGAAGGAGAAGGATCCGAAGAACCCGGTTGCGCCGTACTCCTACTACAATGTGGACGTGCGCTATGTCGACATCAAGCAGGGCCCGCACGCGGCGTGCGTGTGCCTGCCGCCGTCCGTGGCCGAGCGCTACGGCGAGCCGTGCTCCGTGTCTGTCCTGATCACGAACAAGGAAGGCGACGAGCTGGCCCTGCACACGGAGAACCAGTTCGGCAAGCTGCCCGACGGCAAGTGGTGGGAGCGTGACGACATGATGAACCAGTGGAAGGACAAGAAGACGGGCGAGAACATGATTGCCCGCCGCCAGGGTCTCGTGGACCGCTCCAAGACGCCGTTCGCGCTGATCAATTCGTCCGACTACGAGCTGGTCCAGTAATACCGCCCGACAACCAAGGATTTCCAAATGGCACGTTTTCTCACACTCAACATCGGCGCCTCGAAGGCGGTGCTGGCGGAGTATGCCCTCAAGGGCAAGGACTCCCTTACGCTGACCGCCTACGGCGAGGCCGATCTGTCTTTGGCCGGCGATTCGGCGACGGCGCTTGAGGCCTCGCTCACGCCTGCGCTGCACCAGATCATGCGCGAGAAGGGCATCAAGCCCGCCCCGCTGGTCGTCTCGCTCAACGGGCAGGCCGTGTTCCCGCGCTTCGCCAAGTTCCCGAGCGTCTCGGCCGACAAGCTGGACGATCTGGTTCGGTACGAGGTGGAGCAGAACGTGCCGTTCCCGATCGACGAAATCGTCTGCGACCATCAGTTCACGGGCGAGACGCCCGAGGGCGACAAGGCCGCGATGATCGTCTCCGCGAAGATCGAGCAGGTGCGTGCCGTCACAGACGCCGTGCAGGCGGCGGGGCTTACGCCGCGCATCGTCGACGTGTCGCCGATGGCCATCTACAACGCGTTCAAGTGGTCGAATCCCGGCGCGACGGGCTGCTCGGTGATACTGGACGTCGGCGCGAAGACGACGAGCCTCATCCTCGTGGAGGACGAGAAGATCTACAACCGCTCCATCCCGGTGGCCGGCAACACGATCACGAAGGAGATCGCGCAGGCCTTCGGGTGCAGCCAGGAAGAGGCCGAGGACTTCAAGCGCACGCGCGGCTACGTGTCGCTGGGCGGCGTGACGGAAGACGCCGACGAGACGGCCGACCGCGCCTCCAAGGTGATCCGCGCGGTGCTGACGCGTCTCCATGCCGAGCTTTCGCGCTCCATCAACTTCTACCGCTCGCAGCAGGGCGGCAATGCGCCGGCGCGCCTGTTCCTCACGGGCGGCACGGTGCGCATGCCGCAGCTCGACGAGTTCTTCCGCGAGACGCTGCAGATTGAAGTCGGCTACCTGAACCCGTTCCAGCGCATCAAGCTGGGCGGGAAGATCAACCGCAACGCGTTCGTGAACGACGCGTTCACGCTGGCGGAGTCGGCGGGCCTTGCACTGCGCATGACCGACGCGGCGGCGATGAAGATCAACCTCATGCCGCCGGAGCTCATCGAGCACGCGCGCACGGTGAAGCGCATCCCGTTCATCGTGGTGGGCGCGGTGGCGTTCCTCGGCGCATTGGGCGCGGGCATGGTGCTCGAGCAGATGCGTGGCGAGGGCGTGCGCGCGCAGGTGGAATGCGTCAGCGCGCGCAACGGCAAGCTGAAGGCGCTGGAGCAGAAGCTCAAGGCCGCACAGGCCGAGGCCGCCGACGAGCAGGCGAAGTGCGACGAGTTCCAGAAGCTGCTGGCCTCGCGCTCGCTGGCGCTGCGCCGCGTGGACGCGGTGCGCCGCAGCCTGCTGCCAGGCATGTGGATCACGGCCTGGGAGCCGCTCAAGGAGAAGGACGGCGCGCGCATCACGATTCGCGGCTGGAAGGACACGCTCACCTCGGCCGAGGCGCGGCGCTCGAGCAAGAAGCGCGCGACGGCGGCTGAGATGGTGCAGGGCGAGATCGAGCGCAAGGGCATTGCGGTGCCCGAGAGCGTGAAGATCGTGGCCCAGAAGGATGTGAAGGACTGCATGGGCGAGTTCGCGCTGACGATGGAGTTCGCGCCCGCCAAATCGGCGATTTCGGAAGATGCCGCCGACAAGAAGAAAGGATCCCGCTAATGGCCATGTCCAAAGGCAAGATGCTCGCATGCGGTGCGGGCGGAATCTTCGTCATTGCCGCTGGCGTACTCGGCTGGCTGCTCTTCGACGCGTATTCGACGCGCGTCGAGGCGGAGGAGGAGCTGGAAGACGAGGTGTCGCAGTTCCGCAAGTACAATTCGGCGGCGGTGTTCCCCTCGGTGAAGACGATCGCCGCGGTCAACACGAACAAGGCCAGCTTTGCGGCCTGGCGCGCCGGAGCGGAGGAATTCGCCGCGCGCGGCGACAAGGCCTTCCCGATGGACGAGGCGCCCTCCGCGTTCAAGCAGCGGCTGACTGCCGAGGTGCGCCGCATCGGCAACCTGCCGGGCGGCGCCGAGGGCAAGCTCGCCGCCGCGGGCTTCTTCTTCGGCTTCGAGAAGTACCTGGGCGAAAGCGCGGTGCTGCCGGAGACGAAGGATCTGGCGAAGCTCACGGTGCAGCTGGACGCCATCACGCATTTTGCGGAGATCTTCGCGGAGGCCGGTGTGCTGGAGGTCAAGGCGGTGAAGCGTCTTGAGCCAACCGTGACCGAAGACGAGGACGACTCGCGCAAGAACAACAAGAAGAAGGCGAAGAAGGGCAAGGCGGCCGAGGACGACGAAGCCGCCAAGGTCACCTCGCTTGACTACGCGATCACCATTCTCGCGCGGCCCGCGGCCTTTGTGGAGGCGCTGAACGCGCTGGCGCAGGACAAGCGGTTCACCGTGGTGACGAAGTTCGCCTTCAAGTCCTCCGCCGACACAGTCGTCGACAAGCTCAACGCCGTCGAGGCCGCGCAGGCCAAGAAGGACGAGCCGCAGGGCGGCCGTCGTCGTCGTCGTCGCTTCCAGGAGGAGGCGCAGCCCGAGCCGACGGCGCCGAAGGGCGACGACCGTCTGGTGGTGGACCCGGAGCTGGACGCGCCGGTGCAGATTGACCTGACGGTGTCCGTGTATGACTTTGGACGTGCTGCAGCGCAGACCGCCGCGACAGAAGAACCTGCCGCCGCGCCCGTGCCTGCCGAGAAGAAGGAGGCCAAGTGATGGCAGCCAAGGAGAATTTCCTCAAGTCCCACTGGGAGCTGTTCGTGACGCTGGCGGGGCTGGCAGCCCTGGGCGGCGCGGCGGCTTTGCTCGTGCCCGAACTGGGACATGACGCAGATGCGGCAGTCGCCGAGCAGGAGAGCGAGCTCAAGGCCATCAAGCCGGCCCACGACAGCGTGGCCGCGGCCGACCTGGCCGTGCTCGAGGCTTCGCTCAAGCTCGTCAAGACGCCGCCAGCCCTCGCGGAAGTCGACCCCAAGAAGGCGAGCTTCCTCGCGAGCGAACGGCGCATCCTGTGCCGTGCGGGCGAGGGCATCGATCCCAAGAAGGCATGCGGCAAGCCGATTGCCGCGGCCTCGACGGAGTGCCCGTTCTGCGGCACCAAGCAGCCTGCGCTCGTCAAGGTAGAGATCGACTCCGACCACGACGGCCTGCCCAACGACTGGGAAATCAAGTACGCCTTCAACAAGGACGACGCCTCCGACGCCGCGCAGGACGCGGACAAGGATGGTTTCACGAACCTGGAGGAATACGAGGCGAAGACGGATCCGCGCGATCCCAAATCCCATCCCGACTACTTGGACTACGTGTCCGTGCAGGGCGCGTACAAGCAGACCTTCCTGAAGTTCTACTTCAAGCAGGCGAACCCGATGCCGGGCAACACGTTCCGTCTGACGTTCCAGCGCCTGGGCGTCAAGAGCAAGTTCGACAGCACCTTCGCGGTGAAGGTGGGCGAGCCCATCAAGAGCGCGGACGGCAAGGTGGATACGGGCTACACGGCGAAGGCCTACAATGTGAAGGACGTGGAAGTGCCCGCCTACAAGGGCTCGAAGATGATGAAGAAGATCAAGGTCGGATTCGTCGACATCGAGCGCAAGGACGGCAAGACGCTCACGATCCGCGAAAACGACCGCAACATCCCCGTGGAGACGGAGATCGAGCTGGTGTTCTCGCGTGACGGCGGAAAGACCTTCACCGTGAGCACGGGTTCCGTGTTCGAGATCCGGGGATCGAAGTACCGCGTGCTGAAGCTCGAGACGAAGGGCGGAAAGCCTGCGGTGACGGTTGAGGACGTTGCCGCGAAAAAGCAAAAGATTATACAAGGTGCTTGATTCCCGAACCAAAATAAGGTATTATTTACAGACAGCTTCAAGGAGTCTCAGATGAGAGCTAAGAAAAATAAAGTCCTTATGGGTGCATTCTGCACGGCAGTTGCCGTTGCCGTGACCGCCGTCGCGCAGAATGACCTCGACAATTTGCTGAGTGATCTCGAATCATCCGACACGAAGAAACCAGCTGCGGCGGCTGCGCCCGCGGCCGAGGCGGCTCCTGTCGCTGCACCAGCCGAAGAGAAGCCTGCTGCCGAAGCGGTTCCCGCTGTCGAGGAGAAGCCCGCAGCTGAGGAGAAACCCGCTGTTGCCGAGGCGGCTCCCGCGGCTGAGGAGAAGCCTGCCGTCGAGGTGCCCGCGGCCGTTGTGCCCGCAGCTGAGGAGAAACCCGCTGTTGCCGAGGCGGCTCCCGCGGCTGAGGAGAAGCCTGCCGTCGAGGTGCCCGCGGCCGTTGTGCCCGCAGCTGAGGAGAAACCCGCTGTTGCCGAGGCGGCTCCCGCGGCTGAGGAGAAGCCTGCCGTCGAGGTGCCCGCGGCCGTTGTGCCCGCAGCTGAGGAGAAACCCGCTGTTGCCGAGGCGGCTCCCGCGGCTGAGGAG
>JAKSOW010000186.1 GCA_024405395.1 Kiritimatiellia bacterium
CAAGACACTCAGAAACATCTTCACAAAATTGACTCATCTGGCTTGCAATTCACCGACAGCTATTCCCCGCAGACCTGCAGATTCAGACGATTGAGCACTTCGTTGCGGAATTCGGGGGTGTGGAACATGCCGCAGTGGGCGCCAGACGAAAACCAGGTGATGCGATCTCCAAGCGTGCGGTCAAGATAGGCGCGTTCGGCGTCATTGACGAGAAAGTCGTCGCGGGTATGGATCATCATGAGCCGCGTTTCGGCTTGCATTTCCTTTTCCAGGGAGATGAGGCTTGTCTGCCGTTGGAGTGTGTCCAGGGAAATGTCAGGATAGGCCGCGCGCACATGGCGGCAGAAATAGTCACGAACGGGAATGGATTCGTTGGTACGTGTGGCCAGTCCAACGAGCTCGGGCAGTGACGCGCTGAGCGCCAGGGAAACCGTGAAACGCGCATCCTTTTCGGAGATGTCGGGCGTGGGGGCGAAGCGCGTCTCCTCCCAAACGGCGAGTCGGCGACCGATCTCCACGAAATTCTCACGCACTTCGTCCGGCGTCCACGATTGGGTGGGGGCAAGGAACGATTCCAGCGATGTGGTGACGGTGTCAAAGGAAACGGGTGCATTGACGGCGAGCATGGGGCCTGTACGGAAGCCGAGGTCTTCGTGCTGCTGCAGGGCGGCAAGGTGGGTGGTGATGAGTCCGCCCATCGACCATCCCACAATGGAGACCTCGGGGTCGGCGACAAGTCCGGCCTGGGAGAGGTCGGCGAGCACGGCGCGCATGTAGGCGGCAAAACGGCGTGCATCCTCGGGCAGGTTGCCGGGCAGGATGCCGCGGTTTGCGGACTGCATGTATTCCCAATGGAAAGGGTTGTCGCAGAGCACGGTGGGTACGCCTGCATTATGCATCATTTCGCCCATGGCAAGCGTGGATTGTGAGGCATGGGAACTGCCTACGCCAGGAATGATGAACACGATGCGCTGACGGTGCTCCGGTGCGCCATTGGCAGGTGCGGGGACAAATCCATAGCGTGCGACGGGGAAGGCGGGATCGATCACGATGCTGCGTTCATCGACGTCTCGCGCAAAATCCGTGTTGAAGATGCTGTCGCGCATCCACCAGGCGTCCTTGTCGCGCATCGGCACGAAGAGCCGCTGGCGCAGCGAGTCAAGGGCTGGAGAACGCGGATTGTAATCGGCGATGTCGCGCCACTTGCCCTGAATGTTGGCGGGACGGGATTCCAAGTCGCGGACGGGCGGACGACGCGTCACCGCGGTGCCCGTGGAGACTTCATTCAGGTAATGGTAGATGGCGAGGTCCTCATCCAGCAGCGACTTGGCCGTCATAACCCGCAGATAGGACGTGTAGGGGTCGGCATTGGGGGTGATTGCCGATTCCCAGGGGTCCGACCACACGGCGGCATAATTGGGCCAAAGGGTCGCCGTCCAGGGAAGCCAGATTCCTGTGGGGAAGAAGTAGCTGACATAGGTCTTGGGATCAAGGCCCTGGTCGAGAATATAGCCTACGGCGTCACGGGTATTGGCGCGTGGGATACAGGGAATCACAAGAGCCGGGCCCGGAGCAATGTCCCAGGCGGCCAAGGTTCCGGAGATCGAAGCATCCGTGGAATGGATGCCGAACCAGTCCCGTGCGGGGTCAAAGAACCCCCCGAGCCCCACCGTGGTGTTGAGGCAGAAGCGCTTTGTTTCATCCCAGGCGCCGCCCCATTCGGAGCGAAGCAGACACGCCCCCAGGCGCACGCCATATTCGGAGTTGTCCACGGCGCGTTCGACGCCTTTGATGACGGGCCGAGGCACGAGGGAGCTGTAGAGCTTGCTGAGCGGACGGGCGACATAGGTCATCATGGCTTCGTCCAGTGCGAACATCGAGCGATTGAAGCTCTGCCAAGGATCGTCTCCGACAAATTCCTGCTGCAGCCGCGGCATATCCCAGGTCGTCGCGGCGGACGAAAGGGTGTTTGTGGTTATGTTGCCGTCACTCGCCACAGTGGCAGATGCAAACATTGTTGCGAATACGGATAGGGGCAGATGACCGAAAGTATTGAATTTCATACGGAATTACTATGTCGCAGAAATGCCGATATGACAGTCAATACATGCTTCAAGCAAGAAAGCGTCTTGCTTGGAATGAGGCGGGCACGGCTGCTCAGGCGTCCCAGCTGATGTCGGTGCGGTGCCAGCCTGTTCCGGGGATGTCGAAATGGCGAGGCTGGGGACGCACGGTGATCCACAGACCATCACGCTCGTAGGCGGCGAATTCGTCGCCTTTGATGCCCGTCAGATGTTCCGGATGCTCGGCGCAGGGACGCGTAAGCGAAATGAAAAGGGGCGTGGCCTGCTGCACGAGGAACTCGGGCTGGAGCGTGGGCAGACTGAGTTTGGCCAGGGCCTCAAGGTTGGCCAGTTCGTTCTCGGGCGAACACACGAAGCGGGTAATGCCCAGCTCGGCCAGTTGGGTCGCCGCCACGCGATTGAAGGCATAGAGCGACCAGTCGGCCGTGATGTCGGTGATGCCGCACTGCTTGAGCAGGCGCAATGTCGCCAAGTCGGCGGCTTCCCATTTCTGGTAGCCGCAGCGCACGAGATTCTTGACGCGTGTGCGGAGGCGGCCAAAATCAGCCTCCTTGGTGAAGACCGGCAATGCCAGGCGCACATCGCCGTCGTATTCGGGAACTTCGCCGGTGTGGCCGATGGCCACGATGATTTCGTCCCAGTCTCCGGGGGGCGGGCTCTGGCGCAGATTGATCTTGAGTGACCTGCGCACGGAGTCGGCGGCGGAATCCGATGCGGGAATGGATTCCAGATGCGCCAGAACCTCGTTCACCTTCGTGCGTTGGGCGGCAAAATGGGCCGTGTCGAGCTTCTCGACAAGCTGGCGTCGAAGGTCGTTGAGCACGGAGGCGGGGGCGAACAGCCGGTCGGCATCGTCCACGGTGAGGCGCCCCAGGGTCCAATCGCTGGTGCCCAGGCGCGTGAAGGCCTTTTCCACGGCGGCAAAAGTGAGTTCCGGATGCTGGGCCGGCGTGAGGGGATGGGCGAGGGTGACGGCGACATCCGGCTGGTTCGCTGCCCGTGCCGTGAGGCCCGACGGTGTGAGGGCGACGGCAATGTCGATCGCATGGCCTACGGCTATTTCCGAAGGGCGGAACGAGGGCACCGGGAAACGGCGCTTGACCGCATTGGAGGCGCTGCAGTAGACGGTCATGCCCGACGTGATCTCCGTCTTGGGCGGCAGAAGCACCTCTACGTCTTCACCGGCGCGCACCTCGAAGGCGTTGCGGCGCGAGATGGCGGCACGCATCTCGGAAATGCCGAAGCCCAACGGTTTTCCGCCTTCGGGCGCGGCGAACTGCAGGCCGTCATGCTTTTCCAGGGCGCGGCTGGTGTGGAAACGCAGCCAGGTGCGGCCGTCGCGGTCCTTGGTGAGGCGCTTGACGGTACCGATTGGCGTGCCCAGGTGTCCAAGCGACGAGGGATCGATAGGCGCATTCTCCGGCGTCTGGCCTGAGACGGGCGGATAGCCGTCGATGTAGAGGTGCGTGGTGCGGCGCGAGAAGACCGTCTCCAGATCGGCGCGCGTTGTTGCGGCGGTGCCGCGATCCAGCAATTCGCGATAGCGTTTTGTGACGGAGGCCACGTAGAAGGGTGACTTCATGCGGCCCTCGATCTTGAGCGAGGCGACGCCCGCCTCCTTCAGCTGCTCCAGGCGATCGTCGAGGCGCAGATCCTTCATGGAGAAGGGCAGGCTCTTCGTGTTCGTGTCGTCCGTATACCCCAGACGGCAGCAGTAGGCGCATTTGCCGCGGTTGCCGCTGCGGCCCTTTTCCATGGCGGAGAAGAGGCAGAGTCCTGACAGCGAATAGCAAAGCGCGCCATGCACAAAGACTTCGATCTCCACGCCAGAACGCTGGCAGATGGTGCGGATGTCGGTGAGCGGCAGTTCGCGGGCCAGCACCACGCGCGTGAACCCCAGTTCCTTCAGGGCGAGCACGCCTTCGAGGTTGTGGGCGACAAGCTGGGTGGAGGCGTGTAGCTCCAAAGACGGAAAGTGCTGATGAATCAGGCGAGCGACGCCCAGATCCTGCACAATCAGGCCATGAGGGTGAATGTCCTCGAGAATCGCCAGCTTTTCGACGACTTCCGGCAGCTGGGCGTCGTCGATGAGCGTGTTGAATGTGACGTAGGCGCGTTTGTCCTTGTGGGCGGCCAGAAGCTGCCGTAGCTGGTCGGACGAGAAATTGACGGCCTCGGCACGAGCGGAAAAGGCGTCAAGGCCCAGATAGACGGCGTCAGCACCCGCCTGAAAGGCGGCAAGGGCCGTCTCGAAAGAACCGGCCGGAGCAAGCAATTCAATGTCGTTCATGAGCGTCCCTTGCGTTCCCAGGGTTTCTGTTCGGGCGGCTCGGCGAAGATGTCGGACTTGCAGTCGAGGTGGTAGTGCTCCTTGGCGACCACCTTGGCGAGTTCGCCGAAGAACTCGTCCGAGGCCTGTACGCCGCCCTTGAGGTCAACGGCCACGTGGTGGCCATCGGCGTAGGCGAGGTCGATCTTGAGCGTGAGCAGGCCGGGGTAGCGGGCGGTGAGGTCCTTGAGCCGTTGCGCCCGCACGCCCAGCTTCGGGTCCTCGTAGCGCAGCTGCACCACGAGTGCATGCGAGAAGACATCAATGCCGCGCGCCAGGGGGTAGACCTCGCGCACGATGAGCTGAATGCCGTCGACCTCGGCATGTGTATCGCGGTCGGTGCGGTGTGAAAGTTCGCCGCAGAGCAAGACGGGCTTGTCGACTTCGTTCGGCAGCCAGTCCTTGTATTTCGCGTAGGTCTTCGCGAAGATGAAGGCGTCCATCACCACTTCGCTGTCGTCAATCGTGACGATGGCCCACGGTTGCGGCAGATCGCCTTCCTTCTTGGGTTTGGACATGCGCACCTGGCAGGACTTCAGCATGCCCGCGAGGCGCACGGGCACGCGCAGGGGCCGCGGCGAGTTGACCTCCTCCATGAAGGGAATTTCCGGGGGCTCCGAGATCTTGAAGGTGGAAAGGGAACTGAGCACGCGGGCGTAGGCGCCAAGCGGATGGCCCGTCATGTACATGCCCATGAGATCGCGCTCGGCCTTGAACAGCTCGGAGGGCTTGAAATGCGGGCAGTCCGGCAGTTCCTTGTCGGAATACTCGTCGCCCGTGGCCATGAGCGAGAAGAAGTCCGTCTGGCCGCTGGCCTTTTCCGCCGCACGGGTCATGGCGCGCTTGAGCGCGAAATCCACGTTGTGGAAGAAGCGCGCACGGTGCATGGACGGGTCTTGCTCGATGAAGGAGTCGAAGGCGCCGGCCATCACTAGGTTTTCGAGCACGCGCTTGTTGATGGCGGGCGGCGTCTTCTTTCCGTCTGCGCTCGCCTCCGCCGCGGCCGAGGCAAGGCGCATGGCGAAGTCCATGAAGCCCTTGTAGGGGCCGTTCTTCTCGCGTTCCTCGACGATGGCGTTGGCGGCGCCTTCGCCCACGCCCTTGACGCCCGCGAGGCCGTAGATGATGGCGTGTTCGTCCTTGACGGGGGAGAAGCGGGCCCAGGCCTGGTTGACGTCGGGGATCTTCACCTTGAGGCCCATCGCGTCTGCTTCGGCGACAAAGCCCGGGAGCTTGTCGAAATTGCCGATTTCCGAGGAGATCTGGGCGCACATGAACTCGGCCGGGAAGTGGGCCTTGAGGTAACCCGTCTGGTAGGCCACCCAGGCGTAGCAGACGGAGTGCGACTTGTTGAACGCGTAGGAGGCGAACGCCTCCCAGTCGGACCAGATCTTCTCGATGAGGGTCTTGGCGTCCTTTTCCTTGGTGAGGTCCAGCGTCTGGCCGTTGATGTTCGCGGTGCCTTTGATGAATTCGGGGTTGGCGAGGCAGCCTTTGATGAACTTCTCCTTCAGCTCGGCCATGATGTCCATGAGCTTCTTGCCCATGGCCTTGCGCAGCTTGTCCGATTCGCCGCGCGTGAAGCCCGCCAGGTCGCGCGACAGCAACATCACCTGTTCCTGGTAGACGGTGATGCCGTAGGTGTCCTTGAGGCGACTTTCCATCAGCGGGTGGTCGTAGACCACGGGCTTGCGGCCCTGCTTGCGGTCGATGAAGTCGGGAATGTACGCCATCGGGCCCGGACGGTAGAGGGCGTTCATGGCGACGAGGTCCGTCAGGCGTTCGGGCTGAAGCGCCATCAGGTGCTTCTTCATGCCGTCCGATTCGAACTGGAAGAGGCCCGTCGTCTCGCCGCGGCCGAAGAGCTCGTAGGTTTCCTTGTCGTCGTCGGGGATTTCGTCGGGATTGACGTCCTGACCGCGGAACTGCTTGATGAGCGCGACGCACTCCTTTTCCACGGTAAGCGTCTTCAGGCCCAGAAAGTCCATCTTCAGCAGCCCGACCGGCTCCACAAAATGGCCGTCGTACTGCGTGCACAGCAGCGATTCGCCCGGGGTGGGCATCACCGGCAGCGTGTCCATCAGTGGGTCGCGCGAGATGAGGATGCCGCAGGCATGGATGCCTGGCTGGCGGATGCTGCCCTCCAGACGCCCGGCGCGCTCCATCAGCTGGTGCACCACGGGATCGGTGGAGTTGAAGGCGTTCTCGAGTTCGGGGCTCTCCTTGCGGGCCTTCTTGAAGTTGATCTTCGGGGTGTCGGGAACGAAGGAGGCCAGCTTGTTCGTGTCGGAAAGGGGGTATTCCATCACGCGGCCCACGTCCTTGATCGCGGACTTCGCCGCCATCTGGCCGAAGGTGACGATATGGGCCACGTGGTCCTGACCGTACTTACGTGTGACGTATTCCAGCACGTCTCCGCGCCCGGAGTCGTCGAAGTCCACGTCGATATCCGGCATGGAGATGCGGTCCGGGTTCAGGAAGCGTTCGAACAGGAGGTCGTACTTGATGGGGTC
>JAKSOW010000187.1 GCA_024405395.1 Kiritimatiellia bacterium
GTATCCTCAGCGACCGCAAAGACGGCGTCAAGCTCACGGACTTCGAGAGCGCGCTTATCGCCCGCATCCTGGTGCTGCGCACCAAGGGAATGCCCGTCACGCCCGAAACCCTGCTCAAGGCCCTTGACGAACCGGGCTCGTGATCGGGCCCTTGCGCGCGCGTGCGGATTATGCTACAATCTCTGGCAGTCAGGACAATTGGAGAAGAACGTAAATGGCCCAGTATTATGATTATGAGGGTTTCGTCGAGGAAGTCGGCGAGACGCAGGTGGTTGGCAAGAATGGTTTCACCAAGCGCGATGTGCTTCTGGGGGATGAGCTGAATCCCACTTCGCAGTGGCCGCACCGCATCGCCTTCACGATGAAGAAGGACAATTGCTCGCTTTTGGATGGTGTTCAGAAGGGGCAGCGCGCCAAGGTGCGCTTCGCCATCGACAGCCGTGTGTGGAATGATCCCAAGACGGGCAAGAACCGCTTCTTCACGGATCTGACGGCGCTCAAGTTCGAGCTCGTCAATGGCGACGGCACCTCCGTCGAGCCCGTCCCCCAGCCGCCGGAGGCGCCTGAGTCCGCAGGCGACGTGGGCGATCCCGACGATCTGCCGTTCTGATAGATGAAGACTTGGCGGGAGATCCTCGCCCTCACGGTTGCGTACCTGGAGGGAAAAGGCGTCCCTGACGCGGCTGTGGCCGCGGAACTGCTGATGGCGCGGCTGCTTAAGTGCGGCCGCGGCTTTCTTTCTCCCCATTTGGAGGAGACGCCGGCGGAGAAGTATCTTGAGGCAATGCGCCGCGCCATGGCCCGGCTTGCCGCCGGCGAGCCCCTGCAGTATGTTCTGGGCGAATGGGATTTTCGCCGCCTCACGCTCAAGTGCGACCGCCGCGCGCTCATTCCGCGTCCGGAGACCGAAGAGCTGGTGTCGCGTGTGCTGAAGTTCCTCAAGGGCTATGCGCCGGCTGAGGGAAGCCGTCCGCTCGTCATCGACGTCGGCACGGGTACGGGGTGCATCGCCTTGTCGCTGGCCGACGAATTCCCCGAGGCCGACTATCTGGGTATCGACATCTCCGCTGACGCCGTGGCGCTGGCCAAGGAGAATGCCGCCCGGTGCAAGCTGGACGGGAAGGTCAGGTTTGTCGTCGCGGATGGCCTGGACGAGTTTGACGAACCTGAATGCGTAGACGTACTCGTCTCGAATCCCCCCTACATCACCACGGCGGAATGCGCCACGCTGGATCCGCGCATCCGCAACTTCGAGCCGATGAACGCCCTTGACGGTGGCGTGGCGGGGCTTGACTTCTACGAGCGCTTCGCTTCCGACGCCGTCAATCTCCTCAAGTCCGGTGGGGCGGTGTTCTTCGAGATCGGCGAGGGGCAGGGGCCCGCCCTGGAGCGCATCCTTTTTGATACTGGCTTCAACGACATCAAAATCGAGAAGGACTATGCTGGGCATGATCGTTATGCCTCAGCTGTACTGCCATGAACGCCCAACCTGCCGTCGCCACCGATACCGTGCCTGGACTCAATGAGACCCCAGCCGGGAATCGTGTGCGCATTTCGTTCTTCGGGCGCCGTAATGCCGGCAAATCCACCCTGGTCAACGCACTGACCGGTCAGGAGATTGCCATTGTCTCCGATGTGCCCGGCACGACGACGGATCCGGTCTCCAAGGCCATGGAAATACTGCCGCTGGGTCCTTGTCTGCTTACCGACACGGCGGGGCTTGATGATGTGGGCACGCTTGGCGGCGAACGTGTGCGCCGCACGCTGGACGTGCTGGCGAAGACCGATGTGGCGGTATGGGTAGTGGGTGTAGAGGCGCCAACTGCGGAATCCGCCGAGCTGGAGCGGACTTTCCGGGCGACTTGCCGCCAGTTGAAAGTACCGGTACTGGACTATCGGCGGGAGGATTCGGTCGAAGAACTCAAGGCGAAACTCGCCGCTGTGAAGCTGGCGGATGAGCCGCCGCCGCTTTTGGAGGGGCTGGTGCGACCGGGAGACGTGGTGGCCTGTGTGTGTCCCATTGACGAATCGGCTCCCAAGGGACGCCTCATCTTGCCGCAGCAGCAGGTGGTGCGGGAACTGTTGGATCGCGGCTGTTCGGCCCTGGTGTGTCAGCCGGGTCAGCTGGCGGCGGCTGTGGCGCGTGGCGTTACACTGGTGATCACCGACTCCCAGGCGTTTCAGGCTGTGGCGGCGGTGACGCCACCCGCCGTGCCGCTGACGAGCTTTTCGATTCTGTTTGCCCGCCAGAAGGGTGATCTGGCGGCCTATTGCGCAGGAGTGGCGGCGATTGCCGCCCTCAAGGACGGCGATCGGGTGCTGGTGGCTGAAGGATGCACGCACCATCGCCAGTGCAATGACATCGGCACCACCAAGATTCCCAAGGTGCTCGCGAAGCTCACGGGCGGCAAGAGACTTGATTTCGTCTTTGCGTCTGGGGCGTCTTTCCCGCTGGAGGGGAATGATTTTGCCCTGGTGGTGCATTGCGGTGGCTGCATGCTCACTCGCCGTGTGGTACAGGGCCGCATCGCCGCCTGTCAGGAGGCGGGTGTTCCGATCGTCAATTATGGGCTCCTTCTGGCGGCCGCCAACGGCATCCGCACGACGCCCGAGACGTGCCTGGTGGTGCGCGGGTAGGTTCCCGTCCCTGCATTTAGCTCACTTATCCTGTTGACATACCTACCTGTAGGTATGTATAATATGCGCCCGTTTTGGAGTCCCTAGGATAACTATGCCCAGAAAAGCCAAAGAGGAAGCTGAAAAGACGCGTGCACGCATTCTTGCGAGCGCGTTGGACCTTTTTACCAAGAAGGGCTATGAGCATACGACCTTTACGGACGTGGCGGCCAAGCTGAAGTTGACCAAAGGTGCCGTCTACTGGTATTTCGCCACGAAAGAAGAGCTGCTGATAGCATTGGTGGAGCAGATGCTGGCCCAATTTGCGGATCAGATCAGCAAGTTGATGCCCAAGGAGGAGCTGACTTTCCTGGCGGTTGCGGACATGATGGCCAAGAACGCCACGCAGATCACCAAAAACCCCAGTGGCATGGATTTCTTCCTGCTGATGCACGAGCAGATTCGCTGGGCGAGCGATTCCATGATCAAAATACGCGAGAGTGTTCTCAAAAACGAGAACTTTGGCCCTTGGAATGCGTTTTTTGTTGCAGTAGAGAATGATGTCAAGGCAGGGCGCGCACGCGCCAACGTCAATCCCGAACGTGTGGCGCATACCTGCACGGCCATTTGGGATGGTTTGGTGCATGCGCATATCGCGAAATTCATGACGTGTGACCCAGAGGAGACCATGCGCATGGCTTTCGCGGGTGTATGGAACGCAATCAAGGCATAAACCGTTTACAGATATGAATCTTTGAAAGTTTAGAGGAAAAAGAAAATGGAAAACAAAGAAGAGCGTGGTATCGGTGCCAAGGTGGGCTCCCTCATCGGCATTGTGGTCTTGGTGGCGGCAAGCGTGACGGGCGGTTGGATTGCCTGCAGCATGTGGCCCAAAGGTCAGCAAAAGGGGCCTATGATGCAGATGCCGCCCGCCACGGTGGCGGTTCGGGCCGTGGAGAAGCGTCCGTACAACCTGCCGGAGCGTTATGTGGCACATGCCGAGGCCATTCAGGAAGTCGACCTGCTGCCGCAGGTGGATGGCTACATCAAGGAGATCAAATTCAAGGAAGGTGACCTCGTCAAGGCCGGTCAGTTATTGTATGTGCTGGATGACGAGCGCTATCAGGCCGTCGTGAACCAGCGCAAGGCCGACCTGGCGGCCGCCGAGGCGGAGGCCCGCCGTGCCGAGCGCTACTGGGAACGTATGCAGAAGGCTGACGCCCGCGGCATCACGCAGAAGGAGCGCGATGACGCCGAGGCCGGCGCCGAGAAGACGAAGGCGGCCGTGTTCCAGGCCAAGGCCAACCTCGTGGTGGCCGAGTATGACCTCAAGAAGGCGCAGGTCTTCGCGCCCATCAGCGGCCAGATCGGCAAGACGACGGCGCACCTGGGCGACTATGTGGCCCCGTCGAAGGGCGCGCTCGCGCGCATCGTGCAGGTGGATCCCATCCGCGTGTCGTTCCCGCTCACCGACCGTGCCTATGTGGGCTGGCGTGCCGCGCAGAAGAAAGGCGGCAGCGAGAAGGCCCACCGCATGCGTCTGCTGCTGCCGGACGGCAGCGTCTACGCGGAGAAGGGCTCCTGGGACTTCGACGACAACCAGATGTCGCGCGAGACGGCCACGATCATGATGCGTCTGGCCTTCCCCAACCCCGACCGTCTGCTGGTGCCCAACAGCTACGTGACGCTGCTGGCCGACTACGAAAAGCCGCCGATGGTCCCGTGCGTGCCGCAGCAGGCTGTGATTGACCTGCCCGGCGGCAACCAGGGCGTGTACATCCTCAAGGACGACATGACCGTTGAGCAGCGCCCGGTGGAGACAAAGGAGACGCACGCGGGCTGGACGCCCATCCTCTCGGGCGTGAACGAGGGCGAGAAGGTCATTGTCTCGGGCACCTCGAAGCTTCGTCCGGGTACCAAGGTGGTGCTCATGGAGGCCACGGCGAACGACGACCTCGACCCGAAGTACAAGGCGAAGATCGCCGAGTAACGCATCCCGACAAAGAGACTCAAGGCCAGTGATTTGAGGCAACCATGAAACTTCGGATCAGAGAATCCATTGACAAGATAAAGACCTTCTCGCGCATCTTCGTGGAGCGTCCACGCTTCGCGATGGTGATTGCGCTGGTGCTGACGATCGCGGGCGTGATGGCGATCACGCGTCTGCCCATCTCGCAGTATCCGCGCCTCACGCCGCCCTCCATCAGCGTGATGTACAACTATCCCGGCGCCAACGCCAAGGAGGTCATGAATACGATTGCCCGTCCGATCGAGGACGAGGTCAACGGCGTGGACGACATGCTGTACATGGTGGGCAGCTGCTCGGACGACGGCAACTACCAGCTGCAGGTGTCCTTCGAGGTCGAGAGCGACCGCGACATGGACATGGTGAAGATCCAGAACCGCGTGGCGCAGGCCGAGGCGAAGCTGCCGCAGGAGACGAAGCAGCTGGGCGGCCGCATCCGCGCGCAGAGCGAGGACCTTCTGGGCTTCATGGCGGTGCGTTCGCCGAAGGGCTCGCTTTCGCGCAAGGCGATCTCCGACTACATCTACGGCAACATCCAGCCGGTGCTGTTGCGCGTGGCGGGCGTGGGCGAGGCGACGGTCTATGGTCCGAAGCTCGCGATGCGCGTGTGGCTGGACCCCGCACGCCTTGCCGCCCAGGGCATCAACTCGGAGGAGGTCATCCAGGCCGTTTCGAAGCAGAACGTGCAGGCGTCGCTCGGCACGGTGGGCGCCTCGCCGATTCCCGCGCATGGCGCCTACACCTACACGCTCACGGGCAAGGGCCGTCTGATGAACCCCCGCGAGTTCAACGAGATCGTCATCCGCCGCGACGAAAACGGCGGCGTCGTGAAGCTCAAGGACGTGGCGCGCACGGAGATCGGCGAGGAGAACTACATGTTCACCGGCCAGTTCAACGGCGAGAACACGGTGTGCATCGCCCTGGCGCAGAAGCCGGGCGCGAACGCCATCGCCACGATGGACGAGATCTACGAGAAGATGAGGGAGCTCGAGAAGAGCTTTCCCAACGATCTCGAGTGGACCGTGCCGTATGATGCGACGGACTACGTGCGCCGCTGCATCAAGGAAATCGTCGAAACGCTGCTCATCACGTTTGGCCTCGTGGTGCTCGTGTGCTACCTCTTCCTGCAGGACTGGCGCGCCACGCTCATCCCGTGCCTGACGATCCCAGTGTCGCTCTGCTCCACCTTCATCCTGATGGCGGCGCTCGGCTACACGATGAACATCCTCACGCTCTTCGGCCTCGTTTTGGCCATCGGCGTCGTGGTGGACGACTGCATCGTCGTCGTCGAGCGCGTGCAGTTCCTCATCGAGACGCGTGGCCTAAACGCCAAGGAGGCGACGATCCAGGCCATGAGCGACGTGACCTCGGCCGTCATCGCGACGACGCTCGTGCTGCTCGGCATCTTCGTGCCGGTGGGCTTCATGAGCGGCATCACGGGCCGCATCTACCAGCAGTTCTCGGTGACGCTTTCCGCGGCCGTGTGCTTCTCCACGGTGTGCGCGCTTACGCTGGCGCCGGCGTTGTGCTCGCTGCTTCTCCGTGAGGCGCGGCCGTTCAGGCATGGGCCGCTGGCGTGGTTCAACTGGGGTGTGGAGCGCTTTAAGGGGCTGTTCGTCATGGCTGCGAAATGGCTGGCGAGCCGCCTCCTCCTCTCGTTTGTGCTGCTGACGCTCACGATCCTCCTCTGCGTGCAGTTCTTTACGCAGACGGAGACGAGCTTCCTGCCCGACGAAGACCAGCGTGTCGTGTTCATCGCGATGGAGATGCCCGAAGGCACGGCCCGCAACCGCACGCGCGACGTGTCGCTGCGCGCGGTGGAGCTGATGCGCCAGATGCCTGAGGTCAACAGCGTTCTGTCGATCACAGGCTGGGGCATGATCGGCGGCCGCGGCGAAAACCTCACCACGCTGATCGTGGACCTCAAGGACTGGTCGGAGCGTCCGCGTCCGGACCAGAGCGCGGCGGCGATGATCGGCAAGATGCAGAAGGCGCTGGCGACGATTCCCGAGCCCAAGTGGAACGTCTTCACGCCGCCGGCCATCCCCGGCCTCGGCAACGCCAACGGCATTGCGGTGCACTTGCTGAACAAGGCGGACTCCGACCCGCAGGTGACGGACGACGTGAAGAAGCACATTCTGATGAAGCTCTATCAGAATCCGCATGTGCTCGCCGCGTTCGCGGGCTTCAACACGGATACGCCGCATCTGCGCTTCAACCTCGACCGCGACAAGGCCGAGATGTTCAAGGTGCCGGTGGCGA
>JAKSOW010000188.1 GCA_024405395.1 Kiritimatiellia bacterium
CGAATCCGCGCATCCTCAACATCAACGACTTCACGCGCACGATCGACTCGACGCGTCATCCGGGCGTCGGCGGCAACCTCGTCAACTTCCCGAAGCGTGCGATCACGATGGGCATGAAGCAGTGCCTTGAGGCGAAGAAGATGCTCCTCATGACCCGCAACGAGATGCTGGGCTTCAACTGGGCCAACACCTGCCTGCGCATCGCGGCGCTCGGCATGCCGGGCGAGGACTATCCCGTGACGCTGGCGCGGTTCCACAAGAACCTCCGCATCGTCTCCGACCGCAACACGCTCGCCAAGCCGAAGTTCAACATCTGAGCGAACGGAGCGAAAACGTGCTGATCAAGGGTGCACGCGTGGTGACGCCGGGGGCAGACCTCGGCGTCACCACTATCGAGATCGCCGAGGGCCGAATCGTCGGCGTGCGGAACGACGCGCCTGCCGATGCGGAAGTGCTGGACGCCGCCGGGCTCATCGCACTGCCGGGCTTTGTGGACATCCATTCCCATGGCCGCGGCGGGGCCGACTTCTGCGATGCCACCGACGAGGCCTTCGCCAAGATTGGCGAGGGCAAGCTGGCCGATGGCGTGACGGGCTTTCTGGCGACGGGGCTCACCCGTCCCGAGGAGGAGCTGGCCGAGGTCTGCCGCTGCGTCGAACGCTACAAGGCGCGTGGCGTGGGTGCGACGTGCCTGGGCGTGCATCTTGAGGGGCCGTTCTTCAATGCCAGCATGGCCGGCGCGCAGAACCCCGCGTACCTCAAGGATCCGGATGCCGAAATGGTGCTGCGTCTGCATGCGATCTCCAAGATCGCCAAGGTGTCGCTCGCGCCTGAGTTGGAAGGCGCCGAGGACTGCATCCGAAAGTTGACGCAGGCGGGCATTGTCGTCTCGGGCGGCCATTCCGCCGCCGACTACGACACCTTCGAGCGCGCCCGCCAGGCCGGCATGACGCACCTGACGCATTTCTGCAACGCGATGATGCCGGTGCATCATCTGCGCCCCACGATGGTGACGGGCGGTCTGCTGGCGGATGACGTCTTGGCCGAGATCATCACCGATGGCGTGCATCTCTCCGACCCGATGATCCGCCTCATCGTCAAAGCCAAGGGCGCCGACCGGGTGATGGTGATAACTGACGCCATGTGCGCCGCCGGTTGTCCGGATGGCCTTTATTCGCTGGGCGGCCTGCGCGTCAAGGTCGAGAAGGGGCGTGCGACGCTGGCGGACGTGCCGTATGATCCCAAGGCCGTGGTCTCCAATGTCGCCGGCTCGGTGGCGTTGTATCCGCAGTGCTTCAAGCGCTATGTGCGGGCTTCGGGCCTGCCGCTGGAGGAGGCGGTGAAGGCGACATCCTACAATCAATGCATGTCGCTGGGCATTACGGATCGCGGCGAGATCGCGCCCGGCAAAGTCGCCGACATCGTGTTGGTGGATGCCGACTACAATCCGGTCAAGACCATCGTCAACGGGCGTGTCGCCTGGTCTCGGCCTTGAGGAACAGAAGGGGGAAATCATGGGAACTGCTAAGGTAAAGTCGAGACATGGGGCGTTGTGCGGACACAACGCGATTCGGAAACTCTTCCTGGTGACGCCGGCGTTGATGGCGGCAAGTTCCTGGGCGGACATTGACTACTCGTCCTATGTCCAGTTGACCGCCAATGAAACCGCCATGTCCGCCTGGAACCAGGGCGCGCACTGGAGCGACGGCAATCCGCCCGACCCCGCGAAGAACTATTACGTTCCCGAGAACCTGCAGATGTATCTGGCCGGCAGCAAGACGTCAAATCTGGGCAGCTGGAATGGCGGCGAACTGGCGATTGCCGGCAAGCTGAAGATCTATGTCTCGCACGATAAGGCATTTGCTCCCGTCATTTCCGGCCTGGTGCTGTTGGACAATGCCCTTGTGGACCTGAATTTCCCCTACAGCTTCCTGCTCAGCGGGTCGCAGGTGACCGTGCGCTCCTCGGCCGCAAATCCGGCCACCATGGACTATTCCACTACGTATGGCGATACGCCGGGCGGCAATGGCTACACGACAGACTATGGTCTCGGCCTGTACGCGACTTTCCTGGGAACGCCCGATGTCGGCCTGCGCATGATACGTTCCACCACGGTACGCCCCGAGCTGCGGTCCTGGCGTTCGCACGGCAATTCCTGGAAGAACTATCTGGGCACGCTCACGGTGACGGGCGCCGCGACCGAATTCCGCATGCTTCAAGGCCAGAGGCTTGACTTTGCGGGGTCTCTGGTCGTGGAGGATGGTGCAAAGCTCAACCCCGTCTACAAGACGCCGGACTATACCACCACGGCGGCCAACATCGCCAATCTGACGCTTCAGAATGGCGGCGTCCTCCAGGCGCTCACGAAGGATGGCGCAGTCTATCCTCTTTATACTGTGACTGATTCGTTTGCCGCGTCGGGCGCCACTCTGGATTGCGATCTGCGTGGCGGCTATGACGCGCTCTTCCCCGGGGCGACGTCTCTGGACGATTCGGCGTCCTACGGCGTCAAGCTGCTGCGCCTCACCGGAGACGCGGCGGCGAATGCGGGGGCAGATGCCTTTGCGGGTCTTGCGCTCACGGTCACCAACAATCTGAACGAGAATGTGCTTTCGGCCTTTCCCGAGCTGAAGCTGCTGCGGAAGGCCGAGGCGGACGGCTCGGTGGGGCTCTACCTCGGATGCGACAACCTCATCGCCATGAGAACCGTCAATGGCAGTCCAGATGGCTATTCGGCATTCTATCCCACCAACGGCAACTTCTGGTCGAATGGCGTAGTGCCCAGTCCCGACTCCGACAAGACCTACTATATTGCCCGAATGCTGGACATCAAGGAAGATCCTCTGTGGATGCCGAATGCCACCTTCATTCTTGGCGGCAGTGCCCACTACTGGAATGTGAGTGCGCCCGAAAAGGCGATTTTGCAGGTCAAGGAACTGCACTTCCTGCCGGGTGCCGGCCTGCACTGCTGGAGCTATCTGGGCCAGCGTCGGATCGAGGCCGAGAAGATCGTGTTCCATGGTGCGGCAGGCAAGGCCGCCAGCATGCTGAAGGCCAATGGCGCCAAGGGCACGGGCGTGGAGATCACCTATGTCTGGGCCGCGCCTTTCTTTGGCGACGGCGATTTCATGTTGACCAACCGCGGCTTCGCGCCCGAGGTCTCGCATTCTTTCGTGGGCAACGACAATTCGGCCTACGCGGGCCGCCTCATCATCGGCAACACGGAAGGCAACACCAACGACACCATCGTGACGCGTCTGCGCATCGGTGCCGCCCGGGAGCTCGGAGGCGCTGTCGCTGCGGACAAGGACAGCTGGAAGGCGGTTGAGATCTTTGGCTATGGCGCCCTGGAGGTGACCAATGACGTCACGCTGACGGCTGCCGACCGTGCGTTCTATTTCGACAACCGGGCGCGTCTTGTGGTGTCGAACGAGGCTTCGTTGGTGATGGGCAGCGGCCTCACCTTCAATGGCTCCGTCACCAAGCTTGGCACGGGTTCACTTGTGCTGGCTGGCGAGGCGCCGCATTTTGTTGGGGCGGACGGAACGCTCGCCGAGACGCCGCTTGCCGCCTCCAACCGCCTCACCATCGCCGAAGGCGCACTCAAGATCGGCGCAATCGATGTGGCCAATGGTCTGGAAGTTGCCTTTGCCGCGGGAACGCGGCTTGTGCTGGATGCCGCCGCCTCCGGCGAGCTGGCGCGCTATGGTATGCGCAACACGGCCTGGGATGTGCCGTTGGTGCTGTCCGAGGGTGTTCTGCCGGTGTCGATCGTCGGCGTACCGGACGGACTGCGCACCACCCTTGGCCTCTGCACGGTTTCGGCGGCGGCAGATGCTGCGCTGAATCTCGGCACGACCTCTTTCGACGTCTCCGTGCCAAGCGGCTACCGCTTGACGGCGCGCACGCGCACGGTGAACGAAGATGGCACGGTCACCTATGCGGCGACCTTCGCCCGAAGAGGCCTTTCGTTCAGCCTGCGCTGAGTCCGCTGGCCGAGTGGCGCCTTGGCGCGTTCGTTTTTATGCTATAATATGCGCCCACTATTTGACAAGGAGTCTACAATGCGCAAATTGAACCCCGTGGAAATGAAGGACTGGGAAATCGCCGAAGCCGCCGAGGAATCGCTGCGGCCTGTGGCGGATATCGCCGCCGAGCTGGGCCTCAAGGCCGACGAATGGGCGGCCTATGGCCCCGTTCTCGCCAAGATCGACGCCACGAAGGTGCTCAATCGTCTGAGCGACTCCACGCATCGTGCGAAGTACATCGACGTCACGGCCATCACGCCTACGCCGCTGGGTGAAGGCAAGACCACGACCACGCTGGGCCTCGTGGAGGGTCTCGGCAAGCTCAAGAAGAAGGTGGTGGGCACGGTGCGGCAGCCTTCGGGCGGCCCCACGTTCAACGTGAAGGGGTCTGCGGCGGGCGGCGGTCTGGCGCAGGTGGTGCCGCTGTCGGCGTTGTCGCTGGGCCTCACGGGCGACATCGACGCCATCACCAACGCGAACAACCTGGCGATGATCGCGCTCCTTTCGCGTCTGCAGCACGAATACAACCACGATGACGCCTGGCTCGCCTCGCGCAAGATCGATTCACGTCTGGACATCGACCCTGAGCGCATTCAGCTGCGCTGGGCGATGGATTTCTGCGCGCAGATGCTGCGTAACATCACGGTGGGCAAGGGCGGTCCGCTGGACGGCTTCGAGATGCCGAGCGGCTTCTATATCACGGTGGCCTCCGAGGTGATGGCCATTCTCGCGATGAGCGCGGATCTGGCGGACCTGCGCAAGCGCCTGTCGAAGATGGTGGTGGCCTACACGAAGAACGGGCGGCCCGTCACCACGGCCGACCTGGAGGTGGACGGTGCCATGTGTGCCTGGCTCGTGAACGCCATCAAGCCCACGCTGATGCAGTCGCTGGAGGGCCAGCCGATGCTGGTCCACGCGGGACCTTTCGCGAACATTGCCATCGGTCAGAATTCGGTGATCGCCGACCGCCTCGCCTCGCGTCTCGCCGACTACGTGGTCACGGAGAGCGGCTTCGCCGCCGACATCGGCTTCGAGAAGTTCTGGAACATCAAGTGCCGCTGCTCGGGTCTGAAGCCGGACTGCGTGGTGCTCGTCGCCACCGTGCGCGCGCTCAAGGCGCATGGCGGCGCACCAGCCGTCAAGGCGGGCATTCCGCTTGACCCGATCTACACGACCGAGGCGCTCGACTACCTCGAGAAGGGCTGCGCCAACCTGCTGGCCCACATCGAGATCGTCAAGCGGGCGGGCATCAATCCTGTGGTGTGCCTCAACGCGTTCTACACCGACACGCCGGCCGAACGTGCGCTCGTCAAGAAGATCGCCGAAGGCGCTGGGGCGCGCTTTGCCGTTTCCGACCACTGGCTCAAGGGCGGCGAGGGCGCCATCGAACTGGCCGAGGCCGTGATCGCCGCGTGCGACGAGCCAAACAACTTCAAGTTCCTCTCCGACCTCTCCGAGCCGCTGTCGAAGCGCATTGAGACCGTCGTCAAGGAGGTGTACGGCGGCGATGGCGTGGATTTCTCCGACGAAGCCAAGCAGAAGCTGGCGCAGTATGAGGCCGACCCCGAGACGGCACAGTTGCCCGTCTGCATGGCCAAGACGCAGTACTCGCTTTCGCATGACCCGAAGCTGCTGGGCCGCCCGAAGGGCTGGCGTCTGCCGGTGCGCGACGTGCTCATCTATCGTGGCGCTGGCCTGGTGGTGCCCGTGGCGGGCGACATCAAGCTGATGCCCGGCACGGTGGCGAATGCCGCCTACCGTCGCATCGACGTGGACGTGACGACCGGCAAGGTGAAGGGCCTGTTCTAATACGGATCAGTCCGAACTCAGGACAGGAAATCCCTGGGATCCTGAACCTCCGCGCCTAAGGCCTTGGCCTGGGCGCGGAAATCTTTGTCTCCCGTCACCACCACGAGGCGGAGGGTGCGTCCCGTGAGTTTGAGCATGCGGGCGAAGTCGACAATGAGGCGATCGGCTCGGTGAGGACCGCTTCCGCCTGTGTAGGAGACGCGGAGATTGGCTTCCTCGGCGGCATTTTCGGTGTTGCCGTCGAAGACCAGCCACAGAAAGTCGCTGGGATGGGCTTGTGCCCAGGCGCGCAGACGGGTGATCAGGGCCGCCTTGTCATGATGCAGCTCGCCTGTGACGTTGAAGACGATGTTCCAGCCGTCAATGGCATAGAATTTCCCGTCGGCTGGGAGACGGTCCGCATCGCGGGCGGCCAGCAAGGCGAGGGCAAAGTGGTGCTCCCACTCGGCGTTGGCGTTTTGGGCGGCTGCGAGCTCCGCTTTGAGGCGGGTAACTTCGCCCTTGAGTTCGCGCACATGCGCAACACGCGTATCATTAATGATGTCGGTAACAGTCACGCACACATTATACCATAAAATTTTCTTAAATTCTCCCCTTGCCTTTCTTCGATCTTTAGGGTATACTATTCGGGCTTGTCTACAAAAGGCGCCACTTTAGCTCAGTAGGTAGAGCACTTCCTTGGTAAGGAAGAGGTCGGCGGTTCGATTCCGCTAGGTGGCTCCAACTTGGGACGAAGGACGAAGACTAAAACAACTCACAGGAGTCAGAAAAATGGCTAAGGAAACATTCGATCGCGGCGGTAAGCCGCACGTGAACGTCGGCACCATCGGCCACGTCGACCACGGTAAGACCACGCTTACGGCCGCTATCACGCACGTCCAGTCCCTCAAGGGCCTCTGCGAAGAAATCAAGTACGACCAGGTCGCCAAGGCTTCCGAGTCCGCCGGCCGTCGTGACGCCA
>JAKSOW010000189.1 GCA_024405395.1 Kiritimatiellia bacterium
ACCACATCTGGCGGTTGACGATGCGCGAAGTAATGTGATAAGTCCCGTCGGGTATTGACACACGATTCTTTCTGGCCATTTCTGCTTTTCCTCTCCGGTCCCTTCGCAAGCCCGGCACCATGCCGTCTCATCTCGGGAACACGGATATTAAAGCACAAATCCCCAAAAAGATTCTTACGAGATTCTTACACAATCCTTACAATTCTTACATAAATCTTACAATTCTTACATGCACGACATGACTGACAAAATCAACGGATTCGCGCCGGATAAGGCAATTACAGGGCAAAAAGCCGAGTTCCACCAAGAGAAGGTCCAAAATTTCCCATGTCACGCTGCTGTAAAAGAGGATCTGCCGCACACTTTTCATCCCACTCGCGGTCCCCAACCACCACGCGAAATGGGGACTGTCCCTCACGAACTCTTTCGATCGAACGGGGACAGGCCCCATTCGCCCTTACTCCGGCTCCACGCCGTAGAGGACGGAATAGCCGCCCGCCGGAACGCCCTTCATCTCGAACGAGATCCCGTGCGACTTGCCGATTGACGGACGCGGTTTCACGCCGCCAATCCCCTTCGGGCGGCGGCGGGGTCCTGGCGCAGCCAGTCCCTAAGGTCCTTCACCCCTTCGGGCGGCTGAACGATCCTCACGGCGATGGAGCCGTCGGGCGGCAGGCGCACACTGCCCAATTCCGCGGCAAGCTCCTGTGCCCCAAACATCCCAACGCCTTCGGGCGCCTCGGGAGTCGACGTGTCGCGATCGGCCACGATCGTCACGTCCGTCACCCGGCGTCGTTCGCACAACAGCCTCACGAGCTTCACGCCCGTACGGCAGCTCGACCGGCCGATGGCGTTGCGAAAGCCGAGAGAAAGAGCCGCCGCCGTATCGCTCGCCCCCTCGCAGACGATCAGGCGGCGATCGTACAGGTCCAGATCGAGTGGAATGAACAGCCCGTCCACGCTACCGGCGGCGTTCATCTTGGCGGAACTGGGAGAACCGTCTTTCTGCTGGAAATGCCGTCCGTTCATGCCGATGACGGCGCCGTCATACGACTTCATCGGCACGACGGCCATGCGCATCGACGGACACCACCTCATGTCGAGCGACTCGAAGGCCCGCGGATCGACGCCGAGGCACCCGCCAGCCATCCGACAGAGCTCCGTGCGCGTGGAGTCGGTCGCGAGCGACGTGAAGTGCCCTTCCCTGAACGGACCCACAGGTGCCGCAGGCGGACGGCGGCGCCCCTTCTTCGCCGAATCCGGCACTTCCTCGTACGGCACGATCTTGAGCCGATGCAGCCATACCGTCTTCTGCGGGTTGAAATAATCCCGGCGCGGCGAATCGCTTGGCACGCAATGGCAGATCACCGCATTGTCGGTGAAGGCGCACTTGCTCTTCCCGTGGCAAATCGGGCAGGGATTCGTTGCCGAAACCTGAGTGAATTTTTTGGTCATCATTCTTCTCCTTCTTTCCCTCTCCTCTACCTGTACTCTTCCCCCCTATATACTATATATATGAGGGGAAGGTACGGCGGCGTCACATGGCGTCAGTAGTCCGGTCAATCCCTCTCGTCAGCGGCCGAATCGGCGGACTTGACTTCCTTGTCGGCATCACAGTCGGCCAGCGTCCAAAAGCCCTTCTTGCCGCAATTCGGACATCCTGCGCCACCGCACTCGGGGCAGACACACAGGAACTGATGCCGATGGAAAGCATCCACCAGCACAGCCAGTACCTCATTGGGAGACAGGCACCCGCCCTCCTCCATGAGATGGTCCATGAAGTCGGCGACGACTGGCTTCATCAGAAACTGATTCTCGTCACCACATGTCATGTCATAGGCCCTCAGCGCATGCATCCAGGCACGATTGTAGCCCTCAAGCGCCGTCAGGCTAAGTTCCTTGCGCAGCCGCCGTGGCACCTTATGCCCGAATACGTCAGCCTCCAGCGCGGCGTCATCGCCGTGACCGAACGTCCCGCATTGCCGTTCCAGTTCCGTACGGTCTCCGGCCATCAGCCTGTCCTCTTTGCGGCGGCGCCAATGGAGCTGCTTAAGCTCCAGCGGCAACTTTGCAGTCTCCCAAGGTTTGCCATCCGTGCCCGTCGCCGAAATTTCGCCGTTTTCTAGGGGGGGCGTCAGTGACGCCCCCCTCTTTTCAGGACGTTTTTTGGGTTCGGGATTCTCTGCCGTAAAGTACCAGCGATTGCGCTGAACCGTGCGGCGCGACACATCGCAGGCACTCATCAGCTGTTCGACGGTCGGCTCGCCGCCGAAAAGCTCCTGCCGATGGGAATAGGCCATCCAGAGCCCATTCAGGATGTCGTCATGGGTACGTTTTGCGCCGTGCCGCGCATTGGCCGACAACGCATGCCGCAATGCCTCGGCAAAACCGCCCGTACGCACCTCCGCCTCAACCGCCGTCTCGCCGCGAAGCCTCAATGCCGCCAGGCGGTGGAATCCATCCGCCAGATAATTGCGCCCGCCTTCCGAATAGACGGTGACAGGGGCAAACTCCACCCCTTCCGCCATTTGCTTCGCGTAAGCCTTGACCGTTGTCGGCTGCAGTGCCTTGCGGGTCTGCAGACCCTCGGTTATTATTGTGTCCATCATCATTTTCATGGTTATTTCCCTGTTTTCTGTTTGCCGTCCACCCTCGTCTCCCCACGCGGTTCAACCCGGGCGGACGCGGGTATTATACCAGTTTTCGGCCCCATTTTGGACAAATTAAAACAACAGCGCAAACATACTTAGACAAATTATATTATTTGTCCCAACATCAATATTTAAAACATTTCAAGCATATTTAACACATTATTAGATATTTCACCACTGTAGATTTTTAGGACAAATAAGTTTGTCAAACGCCATGGGCCATGATATAATGGTTGGCATGAGCACACCCTCTTCAGACCCAAAGCAAGACATCCTGGCCGAATACGATTGCCTGCTCGAACGGCAGTCCCTGCACCTGCATGACGCCATGCAGAACATCACCCAAAAGGACGGCCTCGGCACGTCTGCCGCCGCCTTGCGGGAATTGTCGCAGGAACTGGCGCACGCCTGCACCGTGTTTAACGCAGAATCCCCCGCCCAGGAGATCAAGGCGCTTGTCGACAGGGTCCGAAATGACATCGCCTATGCGATGGTCAGGGACCTCGACGCGCTGCTCCTCATGCTTGGGCAGTCTGCACGCGAGATCGATTCCATCCATAGACGCGACCTTCTGGACATCCATCTCTTTGTCCGAGAACACGTCTTCGCGTGTCCCGAGCCCGTAACACTGGAGCGCCTGCGCGAGATCCTTGACAGCCTCGTGACGATCTGCAGGGCCATGAGGCTCGAATACGAGTATCACATGCCGCACGAAGAGCGCCTCCACTACCCTCTGATGCCGCCCCTCCTCCCCGCCGGCTACCACTCCCCCGTTCCCTTAACCGTTCCCTGGCTGGTCGGCAAGGTCTCCGCGCAGGTCACGGCACTAAAAGAGGCCTATGCCGCCGGCAGCGCCCGAAACGGCGCTTCGCCGAAAATGCTGAACGACGCCTGGCTAGCGCCCCTGCTCACGTCAGACGTGACCATTTTCCACTCCCCGGACAAAGGGCTCGTGGTCAAAGCCGCATCACACAACTGGTCGAACATCACCGACCCCGATAAAATTGAATACATATCCTGTTGCATGCATCACTACCGGAAGATGCGCCAGACAGTGGCCGAACTCCTCGCCATCATGGCCGACCGCGCCGAAGCCCTTGGCTCGTCTCTGGTGAACGAATGCAACCGCCTGCGCAAGGTGCTCGACGAGGCAGTCGACGTCGTAACAGACGCTCCGGGATTCGTCAAGTCGCTCAGAAAGCTACTTCTCGACAGTTGGCCAGAACTCGTCGAGAATCGCCAACCAGCCCTTCGCGAAAGGAAGAATGGCTCGCTGCGACGCGGCCGACCGGTCAAATTCGCCAAGATGCAGCAGGCGGAGCTGGGCGTACGCCTCGTCCAGGAAGGCCGCCAACCCAACGGTTCCGCCGCCGCCCGCTACGTCGTCAACGTCATTGCGCCCGAGAATCCCATCAAGTGGGCAGATGGCTATCCCAGAACCGAGCAGGGCATCGCCGCCTTGACGCGCGCCATCAACCGCAAGCTCAACTGAACCGAAGTCCGCCGGGATTCACAGGGAAGTCCCCAGGGAGCACGGGAAAAGTCCGCTGGGGATTTCAGAAAGTCCGCTGGAAATTTCAGAAAGTCCGCAGTCCCGGGAAGTCTAGCGTCGCAAAGTAGTCCGCCATCGTCTCCGCACGGCGGATGAGCTTGACGGAGCCATCCTCCTGCAGCAGGAGTTCGGCGCTGCGCAGCTTCGCGTTGTACTGGAAGCCCATCGCATGGCCATGCGCGCCGGCATCGTGCAGCACAACGAGATCCCCGGGGGTCACTTCGGGAATGTCGCGGTCAACGGCGAACTTGTCGTTGTTTTCGCACAGCGAACCCGTGACGTCGCAATGCATCAGCGGCACATCGGCGTAGGTGGTGCCCTTCTCGCCGTACTTCGGCACCGAGACGTGGTGGTAGGCGCCGTAGAGCGCCGGGCGCATCAGGTTGGACATGCACGCGTCCAGGCCCACATAGGTCTTGTAGGTGCGCTTGATGTGGCGCACGCGCGAGACGAGATAGCCGTAGGGTCCGGTGATGCAGCGCCCGCATTCCATGTAGAGCTTGAGATCGGGATGTCCCTTGGCCTTGAGGTGGGATTCATAGGCGGCGGCGATGCCGGCGCCGATCTTCTCCAGCGGCTGCTCAACCTGGTCCGGCTTGTAGGGAATGCCGATGCCGCCGCCGATGTTGATGAAGTCGAACGTGATGCCGACCTTCTGGGAGATGTCCACCACGAGATCGAACAGCAGCGTCGCCGTGTCGATGATGTACTGCGGATCAAGCTCGTTCGAGGCCACCATCGTGTGCAGGCCAAAGCGCTTGACGCCCTTGGCCTTCATCTGCGCATAGGCCGTGTAGAGCTGGTCCGTGGTAAAGCCGTACTTCGCCTCCTCGGGCTTGCCGATGATGGCGTTGCCGCCCTTGAGGGGACCGGGGTTCCAGCGGCAGCACAGCAGCTCGGGCAACTTGCCGCCGAGCGACTTCTCCAGGAAATCCAGATGCGTGATGTCGTCCAGATTGATGATGGCCCCGAGCGCATACGCCTTCTGGAACTCCTCGGCCGGCGTGTCGTTCGACGTGAACATGATGCTCTCGCCCACGTTGCCCACCGCCTCGGCCAGCACGAGCTCGGGCAGGGACGAGCAGTCGCTGCCGAAGCCCTCCTCCCGCAGCAGCGCCATCAGGTGCGGATTGGGCGCCGCCTTCACGGCGAAATACTCATGGAAACCCTTGTTCCAGGCAAACGCAGCCTTCAGGCGACGCGCGTTTTCGCGAATGGCCTTGGCGTCATAGACGTGGAAAGGCGTGGGGTAGGTCTTGGCCCAGGATTCGAGCTGTTCGTTCGTGAACGGAAGCGGTTTCTTCATGGTATCTCCTTCTGGATTTCAAAATCATTTCTGTCGTGCAGGCGGCTTTTTGCCCAGTTTTGCCAATGCCGCCTGCAGATCCGCCCAAAGGCGCCGCTTGAGCGCCAGAATCTTGGCGGGGTCATTCGCGAAGAAGCGAAAGGTCTTTGTGGGCGAGGCCGTGACAAGCGCCGGCGTTTCGCCCCGCTTGACCCACTGCCCTGGGATCGCCTTGACGCCCGGCAGCCACTTCTGCAGCGCCGCGCCGCCCAGCACTATCAGCACACGCGCCGTGGGGTCGTTGATCTTGACGCCGTTCTCGCCATACCCGATCGCCGCCGACATCTTGGGCAGCAGCTCGGCCACCGGACCTGTCGGCTCGCACTCGAGCAGAAAGGCGAAATCAGGCCGGTTGGCGGTTGGAGGAGGCGGCGTGACAGCAGGCTGCGCAGGGGCAGGCGCCGGTTTGGGGGCCGGCTGCGCTGGAGCGGGAGCCGGAGCCGGCGTCGGGGCTGAAGGCGGAGGCGTTGCCGGCTCTACCGGTTGGGCGGCGACGGGTAACCCACGCAGAAGCGCACGGTCGATTTCAACCGTGCGCGTCCCCAGCTCGCTTTCAAGCGCGAGCGCTTCCTCGAATTTGTCGAGTATGGCGGCGAAGTCCAACAATCAGGCCTTCTTGAACCCATACGGGTTCATCGACTGCCAACGCCAAAGGTCCTCGCACATCTTCTCGATGCCGCGTTCCGCCTTCCAGCCCAGCTCCTGCAGGGCGAAGGAGGGATCGGCCCACACCTCGGCGACGTCACCCGGACGGCGCGCCTTGATCGCATACGGCACCTTGCGGCCGCTGGCCTTCTCGAAGGCCTTGACGATCTGCAGCACGGAATAGCCATTGCCCGTGCCGAGGTTGATGATCTTGAGCCCGTAGCCGCCCTTCCGCGGCTTGCAGCCCTTGCGGGCCGGCTTCGTGGCGGCGCCCAGCTTCTCGACGGCCTTGAGGTGCGCCTTCGCCAGATCCACCACGTGGATGTAGTCGCGGATGCCCGTGCCGTCCGGCGTCGGATAGTCGTTGCCGAAGACGCTCAGTTCCTTGAGGCGGCCGATGGCCACCTGCGCGACGTACGGCAGCAGGTTGTTCGGGATGCCGGCGGGGTCTTCGCCGATGAGGCCCGACTCATGGGCGCCGATCGGATTGAAGTAGCGCAGCAGAATGACGTTCCACTCGGGATCGGCCTTCTGCACATCCTTGAAGACCTGCTCCATCATGAGCTTCGTCCAGCCATACGCGTTGGTGCAGC
>JAKSOW010000019.1 GCA_024405395.1 Kiritimatiellia bacterium
GTTGAACGGCATCTCATCAACGGGATGCGCACCTGCTCGGGGGCGCCCGTGTGCGTGACGGCGGATGCGGCCTTGGATCTGGCGCCAGGTCTGGCGTGTGGTGCGCGGGTGCGCTTCCGCCGCCTTGCCGAGGATTCGAGTGGCCGCGGGACGGTCTTCTCCCGCGGCCGCGCGAGTGTGCGGGGCGCCTATTTCCTGCGTGTTGACCCCGTGCCGGAAGCCCCCCATCTCAGTTTCTTCGCCAATCTCGACGGTTCGCCCGAGCCGCGACTTTCCCATCCGCTCACGATCACGACGAACGTCTGGTACGACGTGGCGGCAGGCTGGGACGGCACGAACATCTGGCTTTCCGTCAATGGCGAAAAGGTGGCGCGGCCGCGGCCGGGTGCCCCTTGTTCTATCGCCGCCCCGCTGGCCCTCGGGGGCTTCCAAGGCGAGCTGGTGGACTTCGTGGCGGCAGGTTCGCCGCCGGCCCCTGATGCCGCGACGTCGCTTGAGCCTGGATTTCAGCTGGATGCGGAGGTCGTCTTCGACGCACTGCCGTCTGGCGAGAACACGCTGGTTTCCAAATCGTGCGCCTACATTCTGCGCTATGACCAGCGCAAGGGGCGGGGATCCTTCAACTTCTATCCCTATCTGAACGGCAGCTACGAGCCGCATGCGGCTTGTCCCGTGAATCTGGAAACAGGCAAGGTCTATCGCCTGTCTGCCGCATGGGATGGGCGGCAGGCCTCTTTGCAGGCCGATGGCCAGGTGCAGGCAGTCTGGCGCACGGGGCAAATGCGTCCCTCGGCTGGGCGCCTGCGCGAGGGCACGAATTTCCCCGGGCGTGTGCTGTCCACCCGCGTGCTGCGGCGCGCCATTCGTCAGCTGGAGCTGCAGGATCTCCGCATCGCCGAACTGATGCCGCGCCAGGGGTGCCCGGCCACGCTGAAGGGCACGCTTTTCGCTGGCGGCGGGACGACTTTCACCAATGTCGAGGTGCGGGCCTCGGTGGGGAAGGGTGCACGGGTGACGCCGACGCGCCAGTCTCTGGGCGCGGTTTCTGGCCCTGTGCAGCTTTCCTGGCAGGTTGACGCCGGTGGACAGGGCGAACAGACGGTGATGCTGTCGCTTTACGAGGATGGCCGACGCGTGGGCGGAACCTCCCGGCGCATCGTGTTCATGCCGGATGGGGATCCTCCCTGGGCGGCGCGGGACTGGCATCCGCCGATTCGCCCCGGACGTTCCCTCCATGTGGACGCCAAGAATGGCGACGACGCGCGTGATGGCCTCACGCCCCAGACGGCATGGCGTACCTTCGCCAACCTGCGCAATCGCACCTTGGGCCCGGGTGAACGCCTGCTGCTGAGGCGCGGCAGCGTGTTTCGCGAAGAGCTGCAGGTGGGTGCCTGTGGCGCCGCCGCCAACTGGTCCGAAATCGCCGCCTATGGCGAGGGCCCCCGGCCGTGCATCCAGCGCAACCGCTTCATTGACGATCGGTGCGTTTTCATCACGGATCCGTCCTATCTGGCGGTGCGCGATCTGGTGGTGTGCAACGCCGGCAAGGGGCTTATCCTGGCCTCTCAGCGCAACGGAAACCCGGGGGTGGTGCTGGTGGAGAGGTGTCTGGCCCATCATGTCGAGGGCCTGTATCGCCTGGATGCGCATGGCATCCCCGAATGGCGGGGGCATACGGGCGCGCCCGGGCCGGGCAGCGGCGGCATTGGCGTGGTTGGGGCGGGCGCGGGCCCCGTCATCATGCGCGATTGCGAGATGTATCAGTGCTCGAACGGATTTCGGGTGGACGGGCATGACGTCTTTCTCCGTCGGCTCTGGTGCCACGACAACTACTGCGCCAACACGTCGCCGCATCCTTTCCTTACGAGCACGACACGCGCCTGGCTGGTGGACAGCGTATTTCAGGCGTCGGGCTGGCAGGCCTCTGCCGGCACCATGGGCATCATGCTTGGCAACAACGACGGGCTCGTCATCCGCAACTGCCATTTCCTGGACATGCCCGATTCCGGATCCGGGGATGAGGGCGGCATCGACTTCGAGTGCGGCGGCGACAACTGCCTCATCGACCGCTGCACGTTCCGGCGCAATCCTGGCGCGGCCATCGAGGTGCTGGGGCTGCGTTCGCCCCAGGCGCGCAATGTGCATATCCGCGGCTGTCGGTTTGACAACAACAACTGGCGGCGGAAGCTGGGGCCGTCTGAAATCTACGTCTGGGGCGGCACGGAAGATCCCGCCGTCGTCTGCTCCAGCGGCTGCATCGAGGACAATGGCTATGTGCGGACGCCGGGCGTGCCGTTCTACACGAATGCCGCCGTGCGCACGCGTGCCGATTGGCGGGTGGCGAACAATCGCGGTTTCGCGACCACCGCCGAACTGGACCAGGCGTTTCCCTTGGGGAACCCGCCCGCCGTGACATGTCCCGAAGAGATCTGGACAGACCAGGCCGAGGTCCGCCTGAGCTGTCAGGTGACTGCGGCCCGTGCATGCTCGACGGTCTGGGAACAGCTGGAGGGCGTCGCCGAGGCGAAGATTGCCCAGGCGGAGGCCGCCGCCACGTCGGTGCGCCTGCCGACGGCGGGTGACTACCGTTTTCTCGTTGCGGCCGATGATGGCGTCTTTTGGCGCACGGCGCGCACGGCCGTGCACCGTCTGCCGTCTGGCACGCGGGTGGCGAAGGCCTGGACGTTCGCGAAGAACCTGGAGGCCGAAGGGTGGCGGCCTTCGGGCTTGGGCACGACGAAAGAGGTGTTTCGCCGGGCCCGGCCCATCGACTGCACGGAGGCGCACCCCGTGCAGCTGGTGTGCGGCGACTACTATGTGCTGGCGATGAAGAACGCTGGGCAGGCGCGCCTGGAACAGGAACAGCCGCTCAACTGCGCCGCCGGGATCTTCGCCGTGAAGATGCAGAACCACACCGACGCGACGCAGATGCGCGTGGCCTTCACGACGGATCGGTCGTCGGCCTGGCAGACGCGCGATTTCGCGGTTGAGCCGCAGGCCGTGGAGGATCGCATCTATCGGGTGCCGCTTGCCGCCGACGGGAAGCTGCAGCGGCTGCGCCTGGACTTTTCGGTGGCGAATCGCCCTGTTACGGGCACCTGCCGCATAGACTACATCTGGATTGGAGAGGCGAAATGAGGCAAATGGGCGTGTTGTCGGCCGTGACGCTGGGCGTGCTGTCCTGCGTGGGCGCGGTTAAGGTTGAAGGCCGATTGGGCGTCAAGGCCGAGACGCTCTTTGCGCGGCGGCTCACCAGCGAGAAGGCGCGCAAGGACATCTTCGGCGAAGCCGAACGGGCGTTCGAGACGCATTTTGACGATGTGCACGAGCAGCCATCCTGGACCAAAAAGCGCACAGGCTACTGGCAGGGCGAATACTGGGGCAAGACGATGCTCTCCTATTGCGCCTATGCCCGCTATTCGGGGCGGCAGGACATGAAGGACTTCATCCTCGCCAAGGCCCTGAAGCTCATCCGCACGCACCAGCGCGCCGACGGCTTTCTCGGCACGTATGCCGACGCCGATTTCGTGAAGGGCGGCTGGAACATCTGGGGACGCAAATACACGATGTGGGCGCTTCTGGAGGCGTATGACCTCACCGGCGAGCGCGAGCTGCTCACGGCCGCGTCGAAGATGGCCGACCACCTGATGGCGCAGTTGGCGCGCCTGCAGCTCAATCTGGCCGATACGGGTGGTTTCGCGGGCCTGCCCTCGATGAGCATCCTCAAGCCGATGGTGCTGCTTTACGCGCGTACGGGCGAAAAGCGCTACCTGGACTTCGCCCGCGGCATTGTGGCCGACAACGACCGCCCCGATGGCCGCGTGCCGAATCTGATCGCCAACGCCTTTGGCGACAAGCCCGTGCACGAATGGTACCCCAAACCCGACGAGTGGGCGAAGGCCTATGAGCTGATGAGCGTGGTGGAGGGGTTCATCGCCTATGCGAAGACCACGGGCGAGAAGCGGCCCCTGGAGGCCGCGCAGCGCATCTGGGAAAAACTCTATGCGCATGAGCGCAACGTGCTGGGCGGCGTGGGGTACCACGACCACTTCATCGGCGCGCGCGCCTACGCGAACGCGATCACCGAGTGCTGCGACGTGATCCACTGGATGCGTCTATGCCGCCATCTCCACGAAGCCACGGGCGAAGGCAAGTACCTCGACGCCTGGGAGGCGGCGTTTGTGAATGCCTTCCAGGCCGGCATCTACCGGGAAGGCGAGTGGGGGGCGCACGATGTGCGGTCGCATGGCCGACGGCACCTCACGGGCATGTACGAAGTGGATATGACCTACCACTTCTGCTGCATCGACAATGCCGTGCGCGGCTTCGGGGACTGGTCGGACTGCCAGGTGCGGGAGGCGCAGGGCGGCTTGCTGGTCGTCAACTTCTACACCGACTGCACGTTTGCGTGCGGCGACGTGCAGGGCGCCATCCGCGGCAACTATCCCGTGGGCGACACGGTGACGCTGTCCGTCACCTCGCCGCGTCCCCGCCGGCTTTCGCTGCATGTGCCGGGGTGGTGTCGCGGTGGGATGCGCCTGAACGGCGCGCCCGTGGGCGATGTGGCCCGTTTTGAGCTGGATGTCGCGGCCGGCGAGACCACGCTCACGCTCACTTTCGCGGCGGCGCCCCGCATCGAGCCGCTGGTGCTGGAGCCTCGTACGGCCCAGGAGGTGACATGGCCCGAAATGCACACCTTCGAGATGGCGCGCCGAGGTGGCGGCGCCTACTTCCACAATCCCGAGATGAAGGGGCTGTCCCGTACGACGCCCGGCGTGCGGATTCTGCGCGGTCCGCTGGTGCTGGCCAAGGCGGAGATCATGGGCGACCACAACGCGACCGTGTTCACCGACATTCCCGGGCTGGCGGCACAGGCGTCGATTGTGGGCTTCGAGCCTCTGACTGGGCATGACGTGTGGGGTGCCTGGAAGCTGACGGTGGATGTGGGCGGCGCCCAGACATCCGTCCCCGTGTGCGATTTCGCTTCGGCGGCGGACTGGGATGACCCGCGCAATGCCTTCTCGATTTGGTTCTGAACCGCAAACAAGGAGATAAACGATGAAAAAACTGCTGATGATGACGGTGGCGCTGGCGGGGATGGTCCTGTGTGGCGCCGACAAACCGGCGGACAAGGGCTTCATGGCCGGCTTCAACCAGGCGGACATCACGCCGCCGCTGGGCACGCCGATCAGCGGCTATTACAGCCGTCGGGCCGCCACAGGGGTGCTGGATCCGCTTCTCACGCGCTGTCTGGCGCTTTCCGACGGCACTAACCGCGCACTCGTCTATTCGGTGGACAATCTCCACATCACCGATGACATCATCGCGCTCATCAAGTCCGAGATCACGCGCAAGACGGGTGTGCCGGCTGGCGCCATCTTCATTGCCTGCACGCATACGCATACGGGCGCGGGAACACGCGCCGGCGGCGTGAGCGCGCTGCCCGAGGACAAGCCCGTGGTGGACTTCGCCAACCAGCTGCTGGCGGCGCGGTGCGCGGATGCGGGCGTGTGCGCGCTGCAGGATCTCTCCGCGGCGTCGCTGCTCATCGGACGCGGCGAGGCGAAGGGGATTTCGTTCGTGCGCCGGTTCCTGATGAAGGACGGCACCACGCGCACCAATCCCGGGGCGAACAACCCCAACATCGACCATGCCCTGGGCGAGCCCGACGAGCAGCTGCAGCTCGTGCGCTTTGTGCGCCCGGGAAAGAAGGAGATCGCGCTGGTGAACTTCCAGTGCCATCCGGACGTGATTGGCGGAACGAAGTTCTCGGGCGATTGGCCGGGCCTCTCGTGCCGTTACCTGAAGGACGCGATGGGCGGCGAGATCGAGGTGCTTTTCATCAACGGCGCGCAGGGCGACACGAACCACTGCATTGTGCATCCCCGGCCCGGGCACACGGCGCCCAAGGGCTATGCCCACGCCAACCACATGGCGCGGGTGGTGGCTGGCGCGGCCCTGGCCACGTGGAGCACGTGTGTGCCGGTGGCGGCCGGCAAGGTGCAGGCGACCGTTGTCGGCGTGAAGGTGCGCCACAACAAGGGCACGCCCGAGCAGGAGGTGCTGGCCGAGAAGTGGGTGGCGCTGCACAAGGCCGGCAAGGCGGCGGAGATTCCGGGCGTCGGCATGGAGCGCACCTCCAACACGGCGATGGCCTATCGTGTGCTGGAGCTCAAGGACAAGCCTGACGAGATCGATCTGCCCGTTTCGGTGGTGTCGGTGGGGCAGTCGCTGGTGCTGGGCGGCTTCCCGGGCGAGCCCTTTACCTGGATGGGCACCGAGATGAAGCGCCGTTCGCCGTTTGCGATGACCATTCCCGCGTGCTGCTGCAATGGTTCGCGTGGCTATTTCCCGGTGAAATCGGCCTACGGACCCGGCGGCTACGAGAACGCCACCAGCCGTTTCGCGGCCGGCACTGCCGAAGGCCTGGTTGACGGCATCGTGAAGCAGTTCGAGGCGTTCTACGCCAAGTAATCCACTGGCTGACTCTAGCTATGGACATCCGTATGGGAATCCGCTAAAATACGGATGCAAGGCCCTTAGGTAAAGTGAGGGCAATTCGGAACCAGAAAGTGGGCAACAAGAGGAAATGATCGGAGGAATGCGCATGAAGACGGTCCGGGGAATGATTATGGCGGGACTTCTTGTCGCGCTGGTAGCACCAGCAGTGGCAGAGGTTCACGTGGTGGAGAATGCGTTGACCAATGCCACCGCTGTGGTCATTTCGGGCGAATACAGCCTGACGGGGGCTGGCGGCGTGCAGATGCCGTCACTGACATTGACGGCCGGCTCCCGGTTCACCCTGGACCCTGTGCGCACGCCTGTCCTCATCACGGGGCAGGCGGCTCCCACTTTTGCCGTCGGCGCCAAAATAGCCCTGGATGCCGCGTATGCAAACTACACGAAGGGGCGGATGGTTTTGCTGACATGGCATGGTACGGAGCAGGCGACTATCCCCGCGGGCCTTTTCGACGCCTCGAGCGCGGCGGGAGTCAACCCTACGCTGACGCAGGAAACGTATACTGCACAGAAGGCGACTTCCTCGACGTACATCACCTACACCCGGCTTGTGCTTGACCTCAATCCCGCCGCCGAAAAGCGTCGGGTGACGATAATGCCGTTTGGCGACTCGATCACGGAGAGCTCATCGGTGGTTGGTTTCGGCAATCCCAACTACCGCGTCTTTCTGATGCAGAAGCTCGCGGCACGTGGCTATGCGCCCGAGAGCGTGGGCTTCCGCCATTCCAACAACCAGAATGCCGCCGCCATCTATCAGGACGACGCCTACAGCTGGCATGGCGGCATTTCGGGCATCCGCCTCATACCCAAAGGCGACCCCAACAATCGTGGCGGCTATCGCGAGGGACTGGATACGCTGTTGGAGGCGACTGGTGTGCCGGACATCATTCTCTTCTTCATTGGCGCCAATGACGACGGCTGGAACATGGATGAGATGTTCGAGTCCTGGACGAATGCGGTGACCCGCCTGGCGACGATGCGGCCGACCACGAAGATCATCTCTGTGGCGGTCATGAAGCAGTCCGGCACATGGCGCAAGAACTTTCATGACCGCATATCAGCCGCCATTGCAGACAATGTCCTGGGGCTACCGCCCAACCAGCTGCATTTCGTCAATCCGGACATCGGCTTTCCGCACAGCGATGCGCGCTATACGCAGACGCCCAACAACCAGCATCCAAGCTGGATGGGCCACGACCTCACATCGTCGACCTTTGCGGACAAGATTGAAGAGGTTCTGCAGACGCCGCCCGTCAAGACTGCGGACGGCTCGGCCGATGCGGTCTACACCCCAAATCGACAGACGGGGGTCCTGGCCAATGTCCATCCGTCCTACACGCGCGGATTTCAGCGGTTGTGGGCGATTGACGCCTGCGACGTGAGCACGAATGGCGCCAAGAGGCTCATCAAGAACGGCACGATGCGCTACAGTTACGCGAATCCCGATCTCGATTCCGCCGCACAATACGTGAAGGTGGGCTACTACCTTGAATTGCGCCACAAGCTCACGGGACATGTGCGGTGGGTGTGGGCGGACATGGACACCTGGGACGGCGGCACGCCGGACACCTTTGCGTTTCCTCTCGCCTATAGGCTGCAGCGGAAGGTGACGGGGCTACATGTCCTCTCCAACGACAGCGGCATCAAGACGGTGGCTCCGGAAGACGATTCGGTGGAGGGGTGGCTGCAGTTCGCCAACTGCGGCTATGTGACCAATGCCTGCAGTGAGGTGGACGCCCCCGCAAAAATGTTCCCCTATGACTGGAACATGACGCTGGATGATGCGCGTGCGTACGGACTGATGCAGATATATCGTCTGGAGCCTGATGGACCGCGTCCGCACCTGCCGGCCGAACTGCTCATGGCGTATAACCGCTGGGAAGGCGACGGTACGCACGAGATCGGCATCGGCGGCTGTTCAATGCATAACTTCATCAATTACATGGGCTCTAATTCGTCGGCCTATGACCGTTTCAACCTCAACGGATACGATCTGGCCAATCTCGAGATCTGGGGGCTGCCTGCCGCCGCAGAGATGTCGGTTGCGCCTCGGGCCGGGTATGATTTCACGAATGCGGTGGCGATGGTGGACGTCGCGCGTTTGGCGGCAGGTGCCGAAGACGATTTTCTGCAGCTCACATTGACGGACACCACAGATGGCGTCGTGGTGGGCCAGGTACGTCTTGCGCTTGCCAATGGCGCCACGGATTACGAGCTCAGCCTGCCGGGGCCTCTAGTTCCCGGGCGCACCTACCTGTATCGGGTTGAGGTCGTGGACGCCGAGGGCGCCGTTGTGCGGGGGTCGTCCCCAATTGAAGGAACGCTCATGCAGGCTGTGGGCGGTGCGCCCACAACATGGTTCTCGGCTTCTGCGGCCTCAGGCGCGAGCCAGGTGCAGGCTGGTCAATGGGAACAGACTCCAGCCATCGTCGAGCAGGCCTACCGTTTTGGGCCGAATGCGTCGGGAACGTTCACTGTGGACGAGAAACCTGCGCATTTGGCAGCCTGTACAGTTGTGGAACAGCGTCTGACTTTCGATGATGTGGCCCTACCGGCCGATCTGGCGCGGAAGGACCTTTCCGACAAACAGTGCGGTCTCACGATTGCGCTCGGCAATCGCTGGTATGGTCTTGCGGGTGGTCAGTGGCGCTATTTTGACGGCCCTCCGGCTGTTTGCGGCACGTATGATGTCCGCTTTGAGGTGGATTACGCCACCCAACCTGGACGCGTGCGTTATTCGGTGAAGGCGTCTGGCGCTGCGGCTTATGTGGCGTTGACGGTTGATGGCGCTGACTGGGTGGCCAATTCGCGGCCTGCGGCAACGCGGCCTCTGGCGCTGGAATATGATGGAGAAGGATCGTTGACGAAAGTGACGGGTGCGGCTGCTGACGTCGGCGTGGCGGCGGTTGCCGGGAGAATCTACGCGACTGCGGGTGCGGCGGTTGCCGAGGCGGCGAAGACGGGTGAGACGGTCTTCCTGCGCACGAATGCGACTTTGCCGGCGGATCAACTGGCGGCTGGCGCCAAGGTGGCGGCGGATGGCCATGATTTTCTGTGGGAGGATGGCGCGAACTACATTGGCGCGGATGCGGAGACTGGGTTGCTCGAGATCAAGACAAAGGCCGATGGGGCCGCGATGCCGCCGAATGGCCTGAAGAGCTGGGAAAGCCACATGCTGGGGCTCAACCCGGACGATCCCACGTCAGTTCCCCGTGTGGCGTTGACGAAGGACGAAGAAACGGGGGATTTCATTGTCTCAGTTGAGAATGTCAACCCCAGGGAGGAAGCTAAAGTTCAGTATGAGATCGAGTCGGGAGCGGATGTTCGGTCTTTGAAGCCTGAGGGGAAACTTCAGGATTCGAAGGTTTTCCCCAGACCGTCGACTGGCAGAAGCGGTTTTTATCGTGTCCGTATCCATGTGGCGCGTTGAGGCTCCAATCGTAATTCAAGGGGTGTGAACATGAAGATCAACTCATTATGGTGTTTGGTGTTGGCGTGCGTCTGGACGGCGCAGGCTGAAGTTCTGACATGGCGAGGAACGGCGGGTGGCGGGGACGGAGCCACATTCTCTGCTGCCGCCAACTGGGCGGACGGTTCGGAGGCGGCACGGGCTCCGCAGCCCGGCGACACGCTCGTGGTCGACAAGAATGCGACGATTACCTCAAGCGTAGATCTGGGTTCGGAAGGGTACACCATTGACGTCGCCTCCGGCATAAAGTGCTACATTAACGGCAAGATAAGCGGCACGGGACAGCTGGTCAAGGACGGTTTGGGGGAACTCTTCCTTGAAAACGGCGCCAACGACTATTCGGGCGGTAACCTGATTCTGAAGGGTGTTCTTGAAACGGACATCGGCAGTGCCAAGGGGGTGCCCTTTGGCACGGGTGACATTGAGATTCGGCGTACCGCGAAGACGAAGTGCTATCTGCAGACTTACCATGTCAACGTCACCAACAATATCCTGATTACGGGGCCGTATACCTCAACTTCGTATCAGGCACTTGATTTCTGCCAGGAGACCAAATATTCTGGGAAAGTCACCTGTGACGCCGACGTGGCCATGTTCAGTCACTACCAGAACTCGTTCTCTGAAATGGCCGGCGTTTATGATATGCATGGCCATACGATCCACATGACCTTCCGCAACGCGAACACGCGCAATGGCGACATGAAATTGAGCGGCGTCTTTGACTGTTCGTACGAGAAGGTGTCGTCGCGTGACTATCTTTTCACCACAGGCAAGTTCGTGGATCCAGACGCATCCTACACCATTCACGGCGGCACGAATTACCTGGACGCCGGAGCATCCATCGCCTGCACCAATGTTGTGCTGGATGGCGCCACATACCCTGCCTGCTTCTACTTCAACAGCGAAAGCGTGCTTTCGGAAGAGGCGACGGTCAAACTCAATGGCGACGCCAAGCTCTATGTCTGTGCTGGACTGTATGTGGCGATAGGGCATCTGGTCGTCAACGGCGAGGAATTGGAGCCGGGGTCCTATACGGCTGCCACCCTGCCGACCGTGATTGACGGTGCAGGCACTGTGCTGGTGAGCGCCAGCTATACGTGGACTGGCGCTGTCTCCAAGGCGTGGAATGAGCCGGCCAACTGGTCGCCGCAGGGGGTGCCGGGTTCGGGGGATCATGTCTTCTTCAAGTCCGCGGATACGTTGTCCCGGAATCTGAAGGAGAACATTGACATTGGGGAAAAGGGTCTGGTGAGCCACAATCTGGGCGGCGATGTGCAGCTGTACGGTTCTTTCTTCGGTTCAGGTGCGCTTACGTGTCTGGGCAACAAGCGGCTCTTCCTCTGCATGGCCAATAAACACACGGGAGGTACTGTCGTCTCCTGCGAACTGTGGCAATATGCCACCGACACCATGGGTTCGGGACCAGTTGAGATCCGTCGTGCAGGTGGCTCGGGGGTCAGCTACATCCCCTGTGTGGCGTCTTCAACGGCTGAGAACAACGACATCACGGTGACAGGTGCCTATGGCGGCAGTTCGGAGCGGACCTTTCAGTTCGGGAATTCGTCAGGCATCAGTGGTACCATCACCGCGACAGATGACGTGAGTTTCTTTGGCCGTTACATCGTTGCCGACATTGGCGGCAATATCGCCTGCACGCTCAATGCACATGGGCACACGGCGCATTTCTCGAACCAGATCAATTCGGGCGTATACTGCCATCAGACGCTTTCGGGGTGCTTTGACGCAAATATCGAGACGAGCGCCACAGTAGCTGGCTGCGTCATCAACGTGACGGGTCGTTTCGTTGATCCGGATGCCTCCTACACCATCAATGGATGCACAAACATCATAGAGTCTTCCGCCCAGATTGCCTGCACAAACATTGTGGTGAACAATTCCGCCAAGAAGGATGCCTATCTCTGGTTCCGGGGCGACAATGTCTTTCCCGTTGCTCCATCATTGACTGTCTCCAATGGCGGCAAGGTGCGTGTGGATGACGGGTTGACGGTACATCTCGACAAGTTGATCATCAACGGGACTGTGTTGGGGAAGGGCGCCTATACGGCGCAGACCCATCCCGAGATCATCGAAGGCGCCGGACGTCTGCGTGTCGGGTATGGCGGATTCACCGCCTATTTGCACTAAAGTTCTGAGGCTCGCAACCTTAGAGATAGAGCGCGAGCGCGTACAGCAGACCGTAGACGAGGTGAATACCGCCCGAAGCGCGTTCCAGACCGCGCCATTTGGGGCTCTCCGGGCATTCGCGGTAGGTTTTCGCCGCGGTGCGCAGGGTCTTGGCGGTCAAGGGGAGGCACAGGAAGGGAAGCCAGGCCCAGGTGTAGGCCCAGGTGCCGTTGTTGAGGACATTGCCGAACAGCAGAATGTTGAGGCAGGTGACGCCATAGGGCAGCAGGTGGCAGATGCGATAATAGCCAAGGGCTTTGCGTGGACCCAACCAGGAGGCGAGGGTGACGATGCCGGCGGCGCGGTCGGAGGGGATGTCGCGCATATCGTTTCCGTGCATGATGACGCCCACCAAGGAGGAGATGGGCAAAGTGAGCAGAATGGCCATCAGCAGGATGAGTGGCATCGCGGGATCAGGCATCAACATTTCGCGGGCGAAATCGGGCTCCAGAAGCGAGAAGGCCACGAAGATCTCCAGTGGCCCCATCAGGAAGGATACAAAAGGCACGCCGAGGCCGTGGTACTTGAACTTGATGCCGGTTGAGTAGTTGGTGGAACCCAGCAGGCCGATGAACCCCGCAATGAGCAGGGGCACGTTGAGTTGCCATTCGGGGGCTCGGTAGAAACAAAGGGACACGCCGAGCACCGAGGCGGCAAAGGCGCATCCCAGCGCCACCAGGAGCAGGGCGCGCATTGAGACGAGGCCTTCGCGGATCTGCGGCGTGGTGCAGATCGCACCGGGCGCGCTGTCGACGCCGCTGCGCTCATCGCCCCAGGTGTTGAGCAGGTTGACGGTGGCCTGAAACAGAATGCCCGCCACCAGACCAAGCGTCCAGTGCCCCCAGTAGCAGTCTCCATCAGCCAGGCCCAGTACGCCCAGCAGACCAGCTGCCACCGCGAACGGTATGAGCGTTGCGGTATAGCTCCACGGGCGGAAGAGAAGAAACCAGGCTTTGACTTTGTTCATGAGTGCCCATATTATACCATACTCCTGAATCCTTGCGGTTAGTCGCTTGACTTTTAGGGTGTTAAACGATAAAATGTCCCTTGTCGAGTGTACAACTGGAGGTTATTGATGAAGATAGCATTGTTTCCCGCCTATGCCATTATGAGCGCCGCCGCATTTTGCGTGCGGGCTGCCGTTGTCACGAATTCCGAGACGTTCGTAGTTTCGTCGCCGACGACGCTTTTGGGCGTCACGAACATCTACACCCACACCACGCTGCCTGCGCAGATTGACGCCAACCTTACGCTCGACAACCGCAGTTATGTGCGCTTCATGGGTGCCAACACCACAGGCACCTCCACGGCTCCTGTCGACACGCGGCCGGTGATCAACATCGGCACCACGGCGGCAGACGTCACGCTCACGGTGAAGGGCAATTCGCTTTTCGCCGCCACCTACCGCAACTCCAAAACCCCTACCGCTTGGGTGAACGCGGGCATCGATCCGGCCAACAATAGCAGCGCCGCCCCGTCGCGCATCCGCGTGCATCTGGGCACGCCTGACGGGGCACCGGGTTCAACTGGTCGCGTAAAGCTCGATCTCAAGACCGCCCAGAGTTTCGGCGGCAGCGCGTTGGGCGCGTTCTGGGCCGAATGGCTCTACGTCAACACTTCCGTCAAGCCGAACGCCAGCGGCTACATCGACTTTCTCGATGTAGCCAGCGGCGTCACGGCCGACATCTCCTTCATCGACAACCTGAGCGACACCCCTGCGCGCATTCTCTTCAGCGGGGGCGCGCTGCTGCGCAACAACGCCACCGCGCATGACGCCCCGCTAGCCGTCGCGTCCGGACACGAACTGATCCTTGAAGGAAAGACCGGATCCTATGTCGAGTACACCAAACAATACGCCAACTGCAACTTAACCGCTCGGCGCGGCGGTGTAGTGCGCTTCCGGGGTGGCGAGGTACGTTTGCGCAGCCGCGGCAATTGCGTGAAACCGACAGATTTCAATTTCCAGCCCTGGCATCTTTCCGCCGCCGACAACATCGTGTGGGAACAGACGGGGCAGCTGTATCTCATGGAAAATTGCGTCCTCTCCCTTGAGGACGATGACGTTTTGCCGCATGCGGCCAATAATGGGCAGGTCCGTTTCCATCGCAATACCTCCAGTCTGGGGAATCCGGATTACCGCAACTACTGTGCCATCGACATCGGCTCGACGGTGCAGCACGTGAACGGCCTAGTGAGCGACGAGCAGGCCGTGCCGACGATCGGTGTGGTGACCAATGACGCCTATTCGACTGGCGTCTCCACTGCGCGCGGCACACTCGTCTTCGGCGAACATGACCTCTCCACCACCTTCAATGCGCTCTGCACACCGGGCGTGGACGTGCAGAAGATCGGGCGCGGCACGCTCATCGTGCGAAACGCCTTCGGCGAATCGCTCGATGTGCGCGCCGGCGTCGCCGTTTTCTCGGAGGTTTGCGCGTTTGAGGCCCTGGCTGTCGCCGATGGCGCCATTGTGTGCGGTGAAGTGCGCGTGAATGGTACTGTCGAATTCGCCGCCGGGGCTGATGCCTCGACGCTGGATCTTGTGTTGGGCGCAGGCGCAAAAGTCGCCACACCCCGTGCGATGACCTTGAATTCGCTCGTCGTGAACGGTGCCTCTGTGTCGGCCGGCGTCTATGAACAGGCCGACTGGCTGGCCGAGGGTTCCGCCCCCGTGACCGTGGTGAAGGATCCCTCGCTCATCGTGTCGGCCGCCGTGTGGACCGGAGCCGGCGCGGATGATTCCGTAGCGACGGAAGCTAACTGGGCTGATGCCTCGAAGGTTGGCTTCCTCTCGCCTGTCACGGCACCGGAATTCGCGACAGGCGGCAGCCAGGCCGTTTTCCCGGCAGCACTCTCCAGTCTGGGCGGCTTGACCTTCAATTCCGCGGGCGATTTCACGCTTGCCGGCGCTGATGCCAGCAGTGTGCTTGCGCTTTATGGGCCGTTGACGCTGGCCGGCGGCGAAGGTACGCGCACCTACAGGGTGGACATGCCACTGCGTCTGTTTGGCGAGACGACGGCCATTACGGTGTCCGCCGCGAATGTGACGTTGCACCTGCGGGATCTGTCGGGATTGACGGCTGTCAACATCATGGGCGAGAAGTTGAGTGACCTGCCCCAGGACTACGCCACCGATGGTGTGGTCATTCTCGAGAATCCGCGCACAATTGGTGACATCGACCACACCAGAGGTGGCGGTACGGTGATTTTGCGCGGCGAGGTGGGCGTGCCTGGCGAGGGCGGAACCTATACGCTCGACTATGGCCGTTACCGCAACGGGAGCAACAAGGACAACGGTTGGGTGGAGCTGGGCAAGACGCGGGTGGAGAATGTGGTTTTCCACAAGAAGCTCAAGATCGATGGCGGCGGCCAGGTCGGGGGTTCTACCGGTACAAGCCGCTTCCTCCTCTTCGGCGGCGTCACCAATGTCTTCAACGAACTCGTGCAGGAAAGGCCATCCTGTTCTGTGCGCACTGAGGGTGGCACGGTGAACGTATTCAAGAAGGGGTTTGCCAATTCCAGTGGATCGTGCGAGTTCACGAACGAAAACGTCGCGCCGAACAACGCCACGAGTACGAAGCCCGCCACGTTGATCTTTGATGGCCCGGTGACTACCGACAGCACGTCGCGGCAGCTTTCGTTCTCGGGCAGCTACACAAAGGCGATCTTCCGCTCCACGGGCAACTACGCGAAGATGTACATGTCGCTCTATGCCAACGTCACGCTGGAGTTCACCGTGGACGATGCCTTCACGAACACGGATTTCTACTTTGTGCGCGCGGCAACGGTGGACCTGTGCGGCACGCATCAGAAGGTGCGCTGCCTGCTATCCTATGGCCAGTCCGATCAGGAACCAAATTATGGTACGTTCACCAGCGTGAAGCCGGCGACGCTGGAGGTGACCGGCGGCGGTTTGAGCCGTGCGGGCTGCGCGTGGGTGACGGAGGGCGATTCTTTCCATCTGGGCGTGACCACGAATTCGACCCAGCAGATTACCGGACCTGTCTCGCTGGTGAAAAGCGGCACCGGCTATCTGCTGATGAACCGCAATGGCGAAGTGGCCTCCACGGGCGACGTGACGGTGGAGGGCGGCACGCTGGAGTTCACCGCGCGCACCGGGTGGCCGGCGGCGGGTTCTGTGACGGCGGAGGGAACGGGAAATCTTGTGCTCGGCAAGGCGGATACCTTTGGCCCTGGCGTTGCCCTGCATCTTACCGGGTCGGGCACGATTTCTATGCCGGCCGAGGCGGTGATGCGGGTGGGTGCGCTGTGGCTTGACGCCACTGGGCGTCCGGCTCCTTCTGGAATCTATGGCGCTGTTGGTGACACGGGCGCAAAGTACACCACACCGCACATCCTTTCCGGGCGGGTGAAGGTGGCCAACCTGGGCACGAAACTGCTTCTGCGGTAAACGGGCCTTTCCTAGACGAGGAACGTTTGGTATAATGGGCGACATGAAAAGACATGCCGCCCTGATTTTCGCTGTTTCCTTGATTCTGGTCGCCGGCGCCGCGACGCCAAAGTCGCTGAAGGTGCTGATGATCGGCAACAGCTTCTCCATCTGCGTGCAGAAGCAGATGCCGCAGGTCGCGCAGGCGATGGGGCTGGAGCTTGGCCTCGCATCCCTCTACATTGGTGGCTGTTCGCTGGAGCGCCATTGGCAGAACGTGGTGGCGGCCACCAACGCCGACTTCAAGCCCTATCTCTACACGCGCTACATCAACGGTGTGGAACAGCCCAAGGGCAAGGCCAACATCCCGGATGCGCTGGCCTCCGATTCCTGGGACGTGGTGACCCTGCAGCAGGGATCGCATTTCTCCTGGCAACCCGAAACCTATCGGCCTTTCGTCGCTGACTTGGTGAAAACGATCAAAAAGATCTGTCCGCGTGCCGAGATTGTGGTGCAGGAGACCTGGAGCTACACGCCGTGGGACAAGCGCTTCGCCAAATGGGGAATCGACCAGAACCAGATGTACGCCAAGCTGCATCGTGCCTACTACGACGTGGCCTCCAGTTTTGGTTTCCGCGTGATCCCGATGGGAACGGCGGTGCAGCTCTATCGGGCGCGTCTGCCGGTCGTCTACACGGAAAACTCCTTCGGAGGTGACGCGGTTGGGAGCGCCAAGTTCATTCAGGGCGCAGACGGCAAATGGTCGCCGAAAGGAGATGTGTTCCACTTGGGCTTCCGCGGCGAATATCTGCAGGCCCTGGTGTGGACGGCCAAGCTCTTTGGCGTGGATGTGTCGGAATGCCCCTATTCACCAGCGGAAATCTCGACTGCCGAGGCCACATGCCTGCGCAAATGCGCCCAAGCCGCGGTGGATGGCGAACAGCCACCGCCTGCTTATGGCGGGACGTATCACGAGGACAAGTAAGGAGATTGCCATGAAATGGTTGGCTGGATTGAGCGCGGTCCTGTGGGCGGCCTCGTTGGCAGCGACAACGCAGGCTGACAACCTTGCCTACGGCAAGCCGTATACGCTGTCTACGGCTCCCAACTACAGTTTCTGCAGAGACGCGGGAGACAAGACACAGCTTACGGATGGACAGCACGTGACCGGATATTTCTGGACGCAGCCCGGCACCGTGGGCTGGCAGCGTCCGGTCGGCGGGGCGCAGCAGATTACCCTGGATCTGGGGAAAAGCGAGCCGATTGGCGGCTTTGCCTATACGTTGGCCGCAGGTTGTGCGGGCGTCTCCTGGCCGAAGCAGATCGCCGTGTTCACCAGTGAGGACCAGAAGTCCTGGACCTTGGTCGGCGATCTGTGGGCGCGCGCCACGGCGAAGGGCGGCACGCCGGACGCCAACACCTATCGGGTCTATCGCGCGGCGGCGGACGACATGCCGTGCCGTGGTCGCTATGTGGCGTTCCTTGTCATCTCCCAGCCATACGGATTTTGCGACGAGGTGGAGGTGTTTCGCGGGGATCCTGCGGCGAAGAATCCCGCACAGGCAAAGGCCTATGCCCAGGTGGGGGATTATCTTGCCGCATTGCGGGTGAAGAATGTGATCGCCGCCGATGCGGCGCGTCTGGGCGTGCCTGCGCCCGATTTGTCGGATATCTCCGCGCCATCGCTCGGAACCTTGCGCACGGAGTTGCCGCTGCTGCCAATTCACGCCGCGGTGTGGGCGCATAACGTGGCGCGCCTGGCAAAAGCCGGCTTCACCAGGCCCATATTCTGGCGGAACTGCCGATGGGACAATCTGGATCCGCTGGCCGTGCCCACGAAGGAAAGCGTTGATTCCAGCCCTCTGGTGGTGGAGATGATGCGGGGTGAGACGCGTGCGACCGCCGTCAACCTGCTGAACCCCACGAAGACGCCGATCGATACCACGGTTGTGGTGAAGGGCTTGCCCAAGGCGGCTCATGTGGACTGCCGAGAGGTCCTGTACACGCTTGGGGCAAAGGACCATGTCTCCGATGCGATCGGTACGGTGGCTTCGGCCCTGAGACCTGGGGAGGGTGAGTCGGTGCGCATCACGGTGCCTGCTGGCGCCAGCCGACAGGTGTGGATATCCTTGGACAAGCCGAGTGGCGCAGCAGGAATCTTTGACGGAAAGGTGGTGGCGACGGTTGGGGATGCCATCTTGGAGCAGCCCATTCGTCTGGTGCTGCATGATCTCGATTTCCCCACGCGGCCGAGGCTCCACGTGGGCGGCTGGGACTACACGGATGGCGACGCGTCCTTCTACAAACGCCCAAACGCCTTTGCCGCCGACAAGCGTGCGATGCTGGACATGTACACCGATACGCCGTGGGGTTCGCCCAACGTCTTTCCGCGTAATGCGAAGTTTGATGCGGAAGGGCATCTGCTCAACGCCGAGAAACTGGATTTTGCCCGTCTGGACGGATGGGTCGCCAAGTGGCCGGAGGCACGGCAGTTCGCGGCGTTCTATGCGGCTCGTCCCGGCGTAAAGTTCTTTGGCGAAGCGCCCGGCTCCGCACGTTTCGATCGCATGGTGGGCGAATACTTTTCCGCCTGGCAGGCTCATCTTGCCGAGATTTCGGGCGGGAAGGACGCGTTGCTGCTCATACTCGACGAGCCGCGCACGGCCGCCGACACGCCCGTTTATGTGGCCTGGGCCAAGGCGGTGCGCAAAGGTGCGCCCAAGATCCGCATTTTCGTGGACCCGATCTATCCCGACAACCTGAAGACGCCACGAGAAGTGATCGAGACGAGCGACATCATCTGTCCGTACTACCCGCACATCCAGGAGAATGAGTGGGGTTCGTTCTGGCGCGATCAGACGGCGCCCGGTACGGGGCGTGAACTGTATTTCTATTCCTGCAAGGTGGCGGCTCGGTTCCTGGATCCTGCCTTCTACCATCGGGCACAGGCCTGGGGGGCATTTCAGTGGGGCGCCAAGAGCTCGTTCTTCTGGGCCTTCGGCGATGGCGGCGGCGTGGCAGGATCCTTCAAGCTCTTCGGCCAGACAAATGCCGAATGTTCGCCCTATTTCGCCTATCCCGAGGGAACGATGGCCTCAAAGCAAAGCGAGGGCGTGCGTGAAGGCGTGGAGGACTATGAGTGCCTCGCTATGCTTTCTGACCACGAAAAGAAGCTGAGGGCCCAGGGACGGGACACGACGGGTCTGGTGGCGTTCCTGGCTACGGCCCCTTATCGCGCCCTGGGTAACTGGAAAGGCCAGGACTGGGGAGAAGCGCGCAAGCGCGACTCTTTTGACAGGGTGCGTGTGGAGGCCTTGCGCTTGCTGAGTGGGGACGGGAAATGACCCCCAGTCGGGGGCATCCCGGGTTTACGCGTAGAGGTTGACCTGGATGGCGCTGTAGGTAGCCTGTTGGGCCTCCCAGCGCCTGAAAAGTCCTGGAAGGTCATTGGCGGCGACGGCTTCGCGCGTGGCGGAAGAGCCCCAGAGCTTGTCGAACCATTCCGGGCGGCCTTCGACGGCGATTTCCTCGGGATGACGCCTCTGGAGGCAGGCGAAAAGCCGCGTCCCTGCGATGATGGGGCGGTAGGTCTCGGCGTTCGCCAGCGAAAGGAGAATGCCGTCCAGAACCTGGCCTGCGCATTTCCCGTAGGACGAGCGATAGCGGTAGGGACGCAGCCCTATGCCGCAGGTCTCCGGCAGATCGGCCAATTCGCGCAAGACGTGGGAGGCATCCAGCCAGGGGGCGCCCAGTACCCTAAAGGAAAGGGGACCCGCGCGGTCGCAATCAACGGCCGGATAAGCCTCCGTGAAGACTGTGGCCGGATAGAGCACCGCCGAATCCCACGTGCGGATGCCGGGCGAGGGCGGCAGGAAGTTCGCCCAGGGTTCGCGCGTCCGATGCGTCCAATTCGCCATGGGAATCACGGTGAGGTCGACATTCAGGGCCTGCGAATGCACAATGCAGGTGGCGTATTCGCCAGTTGTCATGCCATGGCAGAGCGGCACGTTGAGCGGCGCCACAAAGGATGAGAAGGCGTCTTCGCGCCCTGGACCATCCACAACGCCTCCCAGCGGAACCGGACGGTCCAGCACGGTGACGGCAAGACCGGCTTCGGCGGCCGCCTCCAGCATCAACTTGGTGGTGGCGAGGTAGGTGTAGCAGCGTACGCCCAGATCCTGCAGGTCAATCACAATGCGATCCAGCCCGGCCAGCATGGCGGGAGTGGGCTTGCGCGTCTCGCCATAGAGGGAATGGACGGGAATGTGCCAATAGGGATGCATCTCGGCTGTCGTCTTCTCGCCGGGTGCGGCAAGGCCGAACCAGCCGTGCTCGGCCGAGAACATGGCCACCAGGCGATCCCCAAATGCCGCGTGGAGGCGGGCGTCCGTGTCCAGGGCCTGCTGGGAAAGAAGCCCGAAACGTTCCCGGGGGTGCTGTTCCAGGTGGCGGCGCAGCGCGTCAAAATCAACCACAGGCGGCCTCCCGTTCCAGCTTGACGCGGAGTGAGGCGACTTTATGGGCCGTATTGACGAGCGAGGGATCCTCTGGCTCGTCGGCAGAGACGAGCATGTCCGAAGCCGTGGCATGCAGCCACACGGCGCTTGCGGCGGCCTGGAAGGCCAGGCGCTCGGGCGGCGTATCCGCCGGAAGCCGATGTGTAAGGTAGGCCCACCGGGCCACAATCATGCCGCTGAGCAGATCGCCCATTCCGCCCATGGCCATGAAGGGGTTTCCTGCCTGGCATTCGTAGATCTCGTCCATGCCCGGCGTGGCGACGAGCGTATGCGGGCCCTTCAGGACAACGGTGGCGTGATAGCGCGCCACCAGGCGCATCAGGGCTCTGCGACGATCGGCATTGATTTCATCGGATGTGCAGGCCAGCAGTCGGGCCGCCTCGCCCGTGTGAGGCGTCAGAATAAGGGTTTGCCCGGAGAAGACGGGGAGCGCGGAGGTCTTGCTGGCATACCAATTCGCCAGTACGGCCAGGGCATCGGCATCCAGGAGGAAGCGGCCCGTGCTGCCGGAAAGCAGACGGGAGACGAGCATTTCGGATGAGGATGAGACGCCAAGACCCATGCCGACGGCGAACGCATCGGCCTTGGGCGGCACACAGTTGGCGGTCTGCTTGAGGAAGGTTGCCTCGGGCACGAGGCTGCCGGCGGCGATGCGGGTGGCGTCGGGAACGACCAGGTGAACAAGTCCCGCCCCGGCGGCGCGGGCACCCAGCCCGGCAATGGCGGGAGCGTGGATAAAGCGATGGGAGCCGCCGACGATGGCGACGGTGCCGGCCGAATATTTGTGGAGGTCCAAAGGACGCGGCGGAAAGGCGTTCTGAATCTGCTCAGGCAAAATCATAGTGTCCCAATTATACCATATTTTTGCCCGCCACACTTGAATTCGCGCAAGAAATATTTTATAATACGCCCTAGGAAAAGCGGCGAATCCGCCGTGGTCCGCAAAGCTCGAGGAGGTCTGCATGAACGAAGAAGAAGTCATCGAGGACGTGGAGGCGACTGTGGCCGAGGAAGAGGGTGCCGAGGAAGAAGGCGCCATCATCCAGGACACGGACATCGTCTTTGACTGTCCGCACTGTGGCCATAACCTGGCCATTGACTATCGTGGCGCCGGGCTGCAGATCAATTGCGTGAACTGCGGTGAATCGGTGTTGGTGCCGATTCCCGACGGCATGAAGATCGACGATCTGGACATCGAGCCGGGCGAAATCCTCAAGCAGCTCTTTGCCACACGCCGTAACCTGCAGAAGGCTGAACTCCGGGCGGATGCGCTGGAGTCGCGTCTGACGGAGCAAGTGGAACTGCGCGAAGCCGCGGAGGCCCGTTTCGCCGCCCTGCAGATGCAGTTGGACGAAATGCGCCAGTGTTGCCTGCAGCAGCAGACCACATCCGCCAAGATGCTGGCCATGCTCGATCTCCTGGCCGGTTCGGAGGCGGAGACGATGGTTGAAGAGGGCAGTGCCGCGGAAGAAGAATGAGCACGGTCGCAATCCATCGTGTCGTGGTGAACGGCCTCACGTTCTCGCGTGTGCCGTTCATCTTTGCGTTTATGGTCCTGGCGGTATGCGCCGAATACAGGCATTCCCTGGCGCTGGCGCTGGCGGCGGGCGTGTGCATGTTCATTTCGGGCATCACAGATCTTCTCGACGGCAAGCTCGCGCGGCGCTGGCAGGTCGTATCCACCTTCGGCAAGCTGGCCGATCCGCTCATGGACAAGGTGTTCTTCATCGTGTCCTTCCCTACGCTGCTCTGGCTGATGGGACATCAGGGCGACAACCGCACGCACGCGCTGGTCATGCTCGTATTCACGGTGCTGTACATCCTGCGCGACCAGTGGGTGACGTTTCTGCGGGCGGTGGCTTCGGCCTATCAGGCCGACGTGGGCGCCATGTGGCTTGGGAAGGTGCGCACGGCGCTGTCTTTCCCGGCGGCAGGCCTCATCTACTTCTACCTGGCCTTCCATCGGGATTTGCCGTCGCTTGATCCCTGGGGAATCGGGCTGATCTACGTCATCGAGGGCGCGCTCATCGTGCTCAACATCTATTCCTGTGCTGTCTACACCAAAGTCTATTGGCCCTATATGCGTCGCGCGCTCGGCGTGAAGTGAGCGCGACACCGTCATGATGAAGCAAGTCCCGTCGCCTGATGATTATCTGCTGCGTTGGAAAGGCGATGTCCTCTCCGTCACCCTGAAGCTGGATGCCCCCCGAAATGGGCGTGCCGCGTTTCGCACCAACATCGGCGCCGCCTCGGTGCGCCGTCGTGAGATCATCGAGGAGACCGAGTGCGGCACCACGCCGCTCGCCAAGGCTTGGCGCGACGTGCCGATGGCCGAAGTCCGGCCCGGCGAATACGTGTGCGAGCTGCCGCTGGACGAAGTGGGCATCTTCTCCGGCAAATGCTGCTTCTTCCCGGACGGATCCGACGTGCCCGAATGGCCGGAGGGCCGCAATTTCCACATCAAGGTCGAGCCGGCGCAGACGCGCAAGGCCAATTCCATCTACACCGTGTTCCCGCGCCAGTTCGGCTCGTTCCGCGCCGTGGCGCGCCGTCTGGACCACATCATGGATCGTATGGGGTTCCGGATCGTGCAGACCCTGCCGCCGTTCCCCGTGCCCACCACCTACGCGGTGATGGGCGAATACGGTTGCCCGTTCGCCGCCACGGACTTCTTCTCGGTGGATCCGGCGATGGCGGAGTTCGACAAGAAGGCCACGCCCCTTGATCAGTTTCGCGAACTCATCGATGCCGTGCACGCCAAGGGCGGTTCGCTGTTCGTCGACCTGCCCGCCAATCATACGGGCTGGGCCTCGGCGCTGCAGACCCACCATCCGGAATGGTTCCGGCGTCAGGCGGACGGCACGTTCGCCTCGCCCGGCGCCTGGGGCGTTACCTGGGAAGACCTCGTGGAGCTTGACTACGCGCATGCGGGGTTGCGGGCGTACATGGCCGAGGTGTTCCTGTTCTGGTGCCGCCAGGGCGTGGACGGCTTCCGCTGCGATGCGGGCTACATGATCCCAGAGGCCACGTGGAACTACATCGTCGCCCGGGTGCGCGAGGAATATCCCGACACCGTGTTCATGCTGGAGGGCCTCGGCGGCAAGCTGGAGGTGACGGATGCGCTCCTGAACCGCGCGGGTCTCGACTGGGCCTATTCCGAAATCTTCCAGACCTACGACCGCAGCGCCTTCGAATGGTATCTGCCGGGGGCGGTGGCGCGGGCCGAGAAGTACGGCACGCTCGTCCATTTCGCCGAGACGCACGACAACGACCGCCTGGCGAAGGGCGGCGAAACCTATGCCCGGCTGCGCGTGGCGCTCGCGGCGCTGCTGTCGCACCAGGGTGCCTGGGGCATCGCCAACGGCGTGGAATGGCTTGCCGCCGAGAAGATTGACGTGCACGGCAAGAACGACCTTTCCTGGGGCAATCCCCGCAATATGGTGGACCTGATCGCCCGCCTTAACCACATTCTCGTCTCCCATCCCGATTTCACGGGCACGCCGCATGTGGAGATGATTCAGCGTGGCGGCGGGAATTTCCTGGCCGTGAAGCGCGGCGAAACGCTGGTGCTCGCGAATCTGGATTGCGCGAATGGCGTGGAGGCGCACTGGGACGAATCCAAGTTCGCCTCGGGCGACGCCGAGGAACTGCTGTGGGGCCTGCCTGCCTCCCCCGCCTCGGGCTATTGGCTGGCGCCCGGCGAGGTGCTTTGCTTCTCGCGGACTCGGGCTTCCGCTGGGACGACGCCAGCGGCTTCTGTGGCCGCTGCGTCTGGCGCGATGCGCTGGTGCTGGCCGCATGACGCCCGACGCGAAGTCTGCGTGCCGGCCGGCACGCGCCTGGTCTATGACTGCCCCCATCCCTATCGGGCACTGGTGCTGGAGGGGACGCGGGCGTTCCCCGAGCTGCCGCCCTACGTTGGCGACGGCACACGGGCGCGCCGCTTGACTCTGGAATTCACGGCCTTTACGCCAGAAGGCGTGGTTCGCACGCGTTCGGCCCTGCTGGTGCTGCCTTCGGCGGAGCAGGCGCGCGTGAAGCTTCACTACACGGGGGCCGAAATCCGCGCCAATCCCGAGCTGGAGACGATTCTCGGCAATGGCGCGGGTGCGGCGGCACGCGTCAAGTTGGCATGGGGCGAGGTGCGTTCGCAGTATGACGCGCTCTTTGCGGCCAATACGCGCGACACGGTGCCGGGGGATCGCCTGACCTTGTGGACGCGTTGCCGCGCCTGGCTGGTGCATGAGGGATATTCCCGCGAACTCAACAAGGACTGCCTCGCGGGCTTCCAGGCCGATCCGGCCGGGCGTTTCGCCACATGGCATTTCCGGGTGCCTTGCGGCATGGGGCGCGAAACGGCGTTCTCCTTCACGCTGTCGCTGGCGGCGGGCGCGAATGCCGCCACGCTCGCCGTGGTGCGCTCCGATGCGGGCGCCCGCGAAGCCGGTTGCCCGGTTCGTCTGGTGCTGCGGCCCGATCTGGAGTGGCGCAGCTTTCATGCCACCACCAAGGCCCAGGGCGACGTGGAAGGGGCCTTTAGCGCACCGGGTGCCCTGCAAGCGCGCGAAGATGGTTTCACATTTAATCCCTATCATGACGCAAAGCCCCTCACGCTGACACTCAGCGGCGGCGCGTTCCATCTGGCGCCCGAGTGGACCTACTGTGTGGGCCACGACGAGGAGGCGGCGCGTGGCCAGGAGCCTTCGGGCGACCTCTATTCGCCCGGCTGGATCTCCTTCGACTGCGTAGCCCCGGGTGCCAAGGCGCCCGTCTACGCGGTGCAGATGGGATATGGCACCCAGCCCACGAAGCGCGATATCGTCGTGCCGGCGAAAGACGCCGCCGAGACGATGACGCTGCGTGAGGCCCTGGCCGAGGCTCTGAAGCTCTTCATCGTGCGGCGTGATGACGTGAAGACCGTGCTTGCGGGCTATCCGTGGTTCTTGGACTGGGGCCGCGACACTTTCATCTTCCTGCATGGCGCCATTGCGGCGGGCTTTACGCAGGAGGCGCTCGACATCGTGATCGCCTTTGCGCGCTTCGAGGAGAACGGCACGCTCCCCAACATCATCTACGGCGACAGCGCAGGCAACCGCGACACGGTCGATGCGCAGCTCTGGTTCATCGTGGCCGTGCGCGACCTGGTGGACAAATTGGGCAAGAAGGTGCTGGATACCGATTGCCGCGGCCGCACGTTGGCCGATGTGCTGGAGTCCATTGCCGCCCATTATGTGTCGGGTACGCCCAATGGCATCCATGTCGACGCCGAGTCGGGCCTGGTGTGGGCGCCCTCGCACTTCACCTGGATGGACACCAACTATCCGGCCTGTACGCCGCGCATGGGCTATCCCATCGAGATCCAGGCGCTGTGGATCACGGCGCTGCGTTTCCTCGGTGGCAAGTGGACGGCGCTGGCCGATCGGGCGGCGGCCTCCCTGGTGAAGTATTTCGCCAACGGCAATGGCCTCGCCGACTGTCTGGATGCTCCCCACGGCGAACCGGCGGCGCAGGCCCATCGTGATGACGCCGTACGCCCCAACCAGCTTTTCGCGCTTTCGTTGGAGGCCTGCACGGATCCCGAGCTGGCTCGGCAGGTCCTGCGCGCCACCGAGTCGCTGCTCATACCGGGTGGCATCCGCTCGCTGATGGCCGGCCACCCGCTTTATCGTGGCATCTACGCCGGCGACGAGGACACGTGCCGCAAGCCCGCCTACCACAACGGCACCGTGTGGGCCTGGCCGTTCGCTATGTACGCCGAGGCGGCGGCGAAGACCGGCCTGCTCTCGCGCGAGCAGGCTCTGTCGCTGCTGGCGTCGGTGATTGAGAATATTAATGCGGGCTGCGTCTGCCAGCTTTCGGAGAATGCCGATGGCGACGCGCCGCATGCCCAGAAGGGCTGCCGTGCCCAGGCGTGGAGCGCTTCCGAGACGCTCCGTGTGCTCTTGGCGCTCGAGGCACCGCAGAAATCCGTCCGGAAATCCCCCGTAAAAAGAAAGGCCAAACGCAAATGATGACACAGTCCTGTTTCCGCTTCGCCGTTGCCGCCGCAACGGTCCTCGCCGTCGGCGCCGCCGCGGCTGATGTCGACCTCTCCAAAATCGTCAAGGGCAAGGAGCGCGGCGTCTTCGGACTCTATGGCGACACGCCCGACGCCACCCATGCCTGGTCGGTGCATGACCTCAACCGCCCCTATCCCGTGCAGGTGGAGACGCCGGAGGGCAAGCCGCCGAGCGACGCCGTGGTGCTGTTCGACGGCACGCAGAAGAGCGTGGACGAGAACTGGTGCGCCCCGGATGGTTCGCCCACCAAGTGGTACGTCAAGGACGGCTGCTTCGTGTGCGCGCCCAAGAGCGGTATGGCCTGCACGAAGCGTCCGTTCGGCGACGCCCAGTTCCATGTGGAATGGATGAGCCCGGTGGAGGACGCGAAGAAGTTCGGCCAGCTGGCGGGCAATTCGGGCGTGTTCCCCATGGGCATGCACGAGATCCAGATCCTCAATTCCTACGATCCCGATCCCAAGGCCGACGTGAAGCGCAACTATCCCGACGGCATCGCGGGCTCGACGTACGCCGAGAATCCGCCGATGGTGAACGCGAGCCGGCCGGCCGGCCAGTGGCAGAGCTATGACATCGTGTTCCACCAGCCTGTCTGGGAAGGCGACACGATGGTGCATCCCGGCAGCATCACGGTGTTCCACAATGGTGTGCTCGTGCAGGACCATTGGGAGCTGGAGGGCCTCACCACCCATCGTACGCGCAAACCGCTCAAGCCCTATGCCACGAAGCTCCCCTGGAAGCTGCAGGACCACGGCGACCCCGTGCCGTTCCGCAACATCTGGATCCGCGAGATTCCGTCCCGCACGGCCAACACCACGCATGGCGGCCCGTATGCGCGCCAGGCCGACGTGACGGCGCTGCGCGAGAAGGTGGCGGCGGCGCTTTCCGCGCTCGTGGACACGAACGCGAACGACGCCAAGAACGTCAATGGCGCGCTTGAAGTGCTGGCCTACTCCAAGAAGACCGAGTACTGCTGCACGGCGGCGATGCTGTGCGGCGCGTATGAGGCGCGCATCAAGGCGCTTGACGCCGCAGCGCAGAAGGCGGCCCGCGAGGAGATCGTCGGCACGATTCAGAGCCTTTGCGTACTCATCCGCAACAACGTGATCGCGGCCGACACGTACCCGCTCTTCGCCACGCTGGACGCAATCTGCAAGGCGAACAAGTGGTCTTACCGCAAGTAAGGCGCCGTCCATGAGCAGGCTGCTGCTGATGGCAGCGGGCTGGACGCTCGGTCTGTTGCCGCTTTTTGCCGGGACGGCCGAGCGTGTGGTGTTGCCCGAAAAGTATGCGCGCGACCCCGGTGCCGGGTTCGGCCTTGTTCTGCTGACGGACAGGACCGAGCCGACGCCGTTCCTGCAGCAGCTGGCGAACCGCTACGCAGACGCCGTCTTCGTCTGTGCGCAGGGCGCCGACACCAATGCGCTCATTGCCGCCGTCTGCGCGCAGTATCGCGTCTTTTCCTTTCCGCGCGGACGTATCGCCCTGGAATCCGCCGCTTTGGCCGGGGCAGATGGTCTGCAGGCACTGCGTAATTACTTCCGCTGGGGCTATTTCCAGGTAGAGCCGCCCAAGGTGACGCGCTATGGGGCGCGGCTGTACCGCCAGGTACGTGGTCATTCGGCTGCTCCCCGCTATTCCATTCCCGCGCCCTGGAGTCTGGTGGAAGGGGACGAGGGTGAAACGGGCTGCGACAGCCGCCTGGCGTATTTCACGATCCAGGCGCTGGGCGAGAAGCTGCCGGCGCCCGAGGTGACGGTTTTCTGGCCGGGCGTGGCGGTGTCGTCTCTGGATGGCGCGGTGGGTGTGCGGGAGACGGCGAATGGCTTCGTCTTCAGACCTTCAGCGCGCAGCGGCGGCGCAAATTACATCACGATGGTGCAGGAGGGGGCGCTTGAACTGGCGCTCCACCACCACGTGGAAGGCGCGCAGCATGGTCCTTACGGCGGCAAACCGCTGCCTTGGGCTCAGATTCGCGCGAGCGACAACTGGCGGGCGGCCTGTCGGGCCATGTTCAAGGTAGCGAGACTGACCACGTGCGAGGCCACCGGCGGCACCAGCATCAAGCTCTATGGGTTCGATTCGAATTTCCCGCGCCGCCATGTGGACCATCCCGAGCATTTCCATGTGATGCTGGAGTGGGATCACTGGAAGAAGAACAACGTGGGTCACTACATTCTGGACGAGCGGGGCTTCATCCGCTGCAATCATTTTCTGGCGTGCGGTGAAATCGCGGGCGCGGGCCAGTCCGGTTATCGGGAGCACAAGCTGGGCGAAGTGACGGATTACGTGGGGCCGGCGGGGACGCCGCTGTTCCGTCTGCATCTACTGCCGGACGGTCATGGACTGGTTTTGGAGTGCCCAGGAACCGACGCCCGCTACCGCGTTCATTCCGATGCACCCACGACCGGTGTCTCGCTCGCCGTCTCTAGGGCGCCCGGATCGGACTGGTGTGATTTGGGCACCTATTCCGTTTCCGACGATACGGAAGTCGGCCGCTATGAAATCCGCCACAGCCTAGAAGGAACAACCACGGCGGAATGTTTCCCCTATCACCGCGACACGGGACGTCTGCTGACTGGCCGATGATTGACATGGGGGAAATTGTGTCGGCCTAACCATTGAGAGACTTCGCGGCAGACGAAATTCTGCATAATTGCAAAAACACTAGATGGGTGTGGTTTTAGTGTGGATTTATTGGCTTTTCTGTGGAATTTCGGACGAAAATTCGCTAAAATATGTGCTGGAAGGGAACCTTAAAATTGGCTTAATTCCAATGGCATGGTGAATGGTTTGCCATGTATATGTGATGGCAGAGATGATGGATTGGGCTTTGAGGAGAGAATCTATGATGGAACGGATGGGATTTGGCGTATGCGGCAGTATACGCAAGGCGCTGCTGTTTGTTGTAGTGGCGGGGTGTGGTGTCGTGTGGGCAGATCAGCTGGTGATCGCGGGAAACGTCACCAATTGGGAAGGTCTGACGCTCCCGGCTGCCAGCGGCGAAATCCTCATCAAGGATGGCGTGACGGCCAAGGTCACGACACGGGCGGCGCTGGAGGCAATCAAGGATCTGAGCCGAATCCGGCCCGAGACGGCGACAAGTCGTTTTGAGGTGCAGGTTCCGAGCGGCGAGACGTGGACGAATTTCTGTCCGATGTCCGCCGTGAACCTCGCGGCTGCGGGTAACAAGGATTTCGCGAAAGGTGAGATCTACAAGACAGGCGGCGGTACGCTCTGTCTGCAGGCCGGGAGCCATCTTTCGGTCGGCAGCAAGGTTGGTTCGCTGACGCTCTATGACTGGTGGACGGGCCTTACGGTGGCTGAAGGCAGTCTGTGCCTGCCGAAAATGGATACGGACGGTTCGCATTACGTCGGCTATGTCACGGTGGACAGCGGCGCGACCTTCTACACGGGGGAGCGCAATACGTCGTACTACACACGCGGCATCTTCGGTTCGGGCGTCATCACCAATGCCGGTGCGCAGTCGGTCACGCTGATGGTCATGAATGAGCAGAACGTCAACCGGGAGTCTGACTTCTACGGACAGATCGGCGGCAAGCTCTCGTTGGGCAAATACAAGAATGGCGTGCTGCGCCTCCACAACGAGAACAGTTCCTACACGGGCTATAGCCAGGTCTATGAGGCTGTCGTCGGCGTGAAGAAGATCGGCGGCAATGGTGAAGCTTCCTCTATTGGCGCGGGATCGATCTTCTATCTCCGCAATGACGGCGAGCCGACGCTCCGTTATCTGGGCACCGGCGAAACGGCCGGCAAGGAACTGAATGTCTATCAGCACGAGACGCGCCGTGCGTTTCTCGACGGTGGACCGAATGGTGGCCTCGTCTGGGAGGGCAACATCCGTCCAGCCTCGGCCAGCGGCACGATGCGTTCACTTGTCCTGACCGGCACGAATGCGCAGGCGTGCGTCATCTCCGGTCGCGTCTACGGCAACTATCAAACTGTTGACGCGCAGGGAAAGGTGACGAAGTATGATGGACTCTATTTCGAAAAGGAGGGATCCGGAACCTGGCGATTCGCGGATCACTATGAGCGAAAGTTCGCGACTGGATTCGGCATCCGCGAGGGTGTGTTGGCTTTTGATTCGCTCGATGAGCGGGGCCGCCTCTGTTCGCTTGGCGTCGCGACCAATCTGACGGCGAAGGGCGGTAGCCTGCCACTTGCGCAGGTCGATTACGCCTACGTCCTGGGGTCGGCGGATGAAGGCGCGGCACCGGCCGTGTTCGCCTATACGGGAACGAGCGGATTTTCCGTCTCGACGCGTCCGATTGCGTTGACCGGGAAGGGCGGACACCTCCGCAACGACACGGCACGGCGGATCCGATTCCGGGGCGTTTCGTCACTTGGGGACGCAGGCGTGAAGACGCTGACGCTGGATGGTTCGGGTGCGAACACGAACGAGGTGGCGGACATTGCGGACGGCGCCGGAACGACGGGCGTCACGAAGGACGGCTCGGGCACTTGGTGTCTGAGCGGTGACCTGACCTTTACGGGCCCGCTGACGGTCAAGAACGGCACGCTGATCATCCGCAAGACGCAGCCGGGCGACTACAAGTGGTTCCGCTGGACGGTGCAGGAGAAGCATACCAAGGGCGGCAACTACGACAGTGACGTCAACATCGGACAGATCTCCCTCTACAACGCAGAAGGCGCTCTTCAAAGCAGGAATCTTCAGCTGAACGACTGCTATTCGGAGCTTGAGCCCGGCCAGTTCGGACTGCAGACCGTCTGTGCGCGAGTTGTGGGGAGAAACGCCGGCGACAAGGGACAATCTCCCGACGATATGTTCGTGAACAGCCAGAAGTATGGCATGTGGTCGCAGTTTCTGCCTCCGTGTACGACCACAGGACTCATTCCGCGTCTTGAAGATCCGGCGAGCTGGTTCTCGGTGGTCATGCGGCTACCTGAAACGGCGCAGCGGATCGCCTATTTCGATTTCATGAATGTGTGGAATGATACGCAAAGCGGTCGATGCGTGAAGACCTCATCGCTGGAGGGCAGCGTCGATGGGCTGCATTGGGACTTGCTGATTGACAGGCTTGACGTGCCGACCTACACAGCTTCCTGGACGTGGGCCGTGTCAGGCAACAACAGCAGCGCCAAGTTTACCTATGCACATACGGATGGCGCACCTGTGTCATCCGGCGCGACGACGCGGACGTATTCCGTCCTGACGGGTCATCCCGTCGTATCGGTGGCGCCAGGCGCAACCCTCGTCGCCGAAGGTTCTCCCACGATCTCGCAGCTTGTCCTGGACGGCGAGAAGGGCGCCGGCACATTGGATGGATTCGACTTTGCCGAAAGCGGCACGATCAACATCGTCGGCGAAAAGGCGAACTTCCCGGAACGCGTACCGGGAACCCATCTGAACACCACAACAGTCGGCAATGTCTCGGCCTGGACCATTTTGCTGAATGGGCGATCCACCTCCCTCAAGGTCGTCGCATCAGCCGATGGCTACCGGATAATAAAGCCGGGCCTGGTGCTGGTATTCCAGTAATGGGGGCGGAAGATGCTCCTCGCAGTTGCCCTGGCGGCGATTTTCACGGCCTCGTATGATGCGGACTTTCGTGGCGAGGTCGGCCATGCAACGGTCAATGCCGACTATTCTGGCGGTGTCCTCTGGGAAGACATTGAGGCGCATCTGAAGCCCGGACTGTCCGGACGTTCGGCAAGTATCGGCACGCCCGAAACCAAGGCGTCTGCTTTGTATGCCGTCTACCGGAACATGGATTTCCTTCGGCCAGAAGAAGGCGGCATTTCGTTCTGGATGCAGCCTGTCGACTGGACCGGGGATGACGGGCGGTATCACATTTTCCTGAGGGCCGAAGGACCGGATGCGGACCTTCTGGTCTACAAGACTTCGTCGAATGTGCTGCGGGTCTATTCGAGCTTCCGCAGGAAAAAGGTCTTCTCCTGCCTGGACTGCACGGCGAAGGGGTGGATACGCGGCCAATGGCATCACATCGCGGTCGAATGGAAAGAGGGGAGCGCTCGACTTTTTGTAGATGGCGCACTTCGCACCAGCGGCGCGTTTCAGCTGCCGGGGTCTGGCTATGACCGCATTGGCGTCGGCGGGCTGCGTCCGCTCGACTGGAAGAATCCGATGAACTTCACGCAGATCGACGAGTTGCGGATAGCCAGCGAAACGCGGGATGAGGCGGCGGTCGCAAAGGAGTATGGAAGGCTTTGCGCGAAAACGGGCATCAACGGCGCGGCTACGGGACTGGATCCTGCAGAGGTCAAACGGGCGATGGAGGAGCCCGAACCGTGGCGGACGGAGAAGCTCGGATACAGCACCGCGTGTCCATCTCCCTGGACGCCTGTCGAATGGGACGCAAAGACGTTGACGCTCCGCTGCTGGAACCGCGAATACGTCTTCGGGAACCGTGCACTGCCCGTGCGGATCGTCTCGGACGGAACGGATGTCCTTTCGTGCCCTGTGGCATTCGAGTTGGATGGCCAGGAGGTGCCGTTTGGCATTCCTAAGGTGGTTGAAGCCAATGCGTCTGAGGTTGTACTTGTCGCCTATGGGCAAATGGACGGTTTTGACGCCACGGCAAAAACGAGAATTGCCTTTGACGGTTTTGCCTGGACGGAGATCGAGCTTGCGCCGAAGTCGGCAACAGGCGCTTTTCGCTCTCTGCAGACGACGTTTGCGTTCCCGAAGGCGAACGCGACGCTTTTCAATGCGATGAAGAAGCAGTACATGGAGTTCTCGCCTGGGCACGCCGGCAAATTCCGCGACTATCGGCATGACCTCTTCGGCATGGAATCGCGCTGCATCTTCGTGGGCAACGAGCGAATTGGCCTTGAATGGACGTGCGAAGAGCTGACGGACTGGTACCTGAAGGATAACGCGAGTTCGCTCAAACTGGTATCGGGGGAAGGGGAGAATCGTCTGATTCTCACTATGGCGGACCGCGCCTCAGAGCCTGGGCGCACCTGCCATTACCGTTTCGGATGGCAGGCGCTGCCGGTGAAACCGCTGACGCGGAAGTGGCGGCTGGCGCGAACCTTCTCGGACAATCCCGAGGGATTTGTGCCCTACTTCGAATGGGAGAACCGGCATAACGTGCCCCTGGTCGAAAAGGCCTGCACAAATTACGCCGAAATCGTCGCCAGACAGCATCGGCGTTCACCTGAGATTCTCGCCTATCTGGCGGGTTTCACGACAAGTCCCGACCAGCGCGCCTGGATTAGGCATGGCCACGAATGGAACAAGACGCCGCCCGCGGCAGGAACCGTCGGAAGTGCCAGCAATCCGAGGGAGGCGTTCTGCTGGGTGTGCGCGGCCGCGCCAGGGTGGGCTGACTACTATGTGTGGAATCTCGCCAAGTGCATTGACGAGCTGGGCTTCGAGGGCCTCTACTTCGACAACCAGGATCCTCAGTTCTGCGACAACGCCGTACATGGATGCGGCTTCAAGGGACGGGACGGGAAGCGATATGCGACGTACAACCTCCTGGCGACGCGTTCACTCGCCGAGCGGGAATACAGGATCTTCAAGTCCAAGCGCCCGAAAGGGCGTATCATGCGCCATATGTCCATGAAGACGGTGATGGCGCTTGATTCGCTTTGCGACTTCATCGTCGATGGCGAATGTTACTGCGGTACCCTGTCGCGCAAGGAGAGCTATGTGGACATCTTCAGCCCCGATCTGTTCCGGGCAATGTATGCCCCGACACCCTACGGCATTCCGCGCTATTTCATCCCGCAGATCGAACGGTCGATCAAAATCTACGGCAAAGACCGCAATCGCTATTCGACACCGGAAAAGGCCCGGGCCGAACACATCAGACATATGCCGGCGGCAAGGCATTTCTTTGCCTATCTCGTGGTGCATGACTGCCTGCTCTGGCGGGGCGGGGGCATCTCGGAAAAGCCGTGGTACGACATCCTCGGCCGATTCGGACTGGATGGCACCGAACGTTTCGTTGGCTATACCGATCCAGCATCGCCTTTCGGATATGCGAATGAGCGTGTGATGATTTCCTCCTACGTGAAGGGGGACCAGCTGCTAGCCATCATCTTCAACGACACGGATGTGCCCCTTGAGGATGTTCGCTTCGACCGGCAGAAGCTGGATGCCCTGGTGCCCGGAGTGAAACTGCTGTTGAAGAACGAGGAGACGCGGGCGGATGTGACTGTTGCGGGCGAGTGCATCCGACTGAAGGTGCCGCCGCGCGACTATGTGATTATCGGGAACTTCTGACGATGTGTGCGTGTGCGTTGTTGTTTGCTGTGGTGGGGGTTGTCCTTCGCTTTGACGATGTGCATCCCGTCGGAGAATGGCGGGAGCTGGTGGCGGCATTTGAGGCCGAGGGGATGAGAGCCTCCCTTGCCGTGCCCATGGGCTTGGTTTCGTCCGATCAGCAGGTCAAGTTCCTGCAGGAGGCGGCGGCAAAGGGGCATGAGCTGATGGACCATGGTTACGATCACGGAGTCTATGCCCATCGCTGCGCCACGGCGGAAGAGTTCAGGGAGGTAAGCGCATTGCCGTTCGTCGCGGAAGCCGATGCGCAGAGTCGCCAAGTGGGGTTCCGCTTTTCGTTTGACCGTTCGCATCCCGGCAACCAGACGATTCTGGGCACGATCACCAACGGCTGTCTGGAGGTGTCGGAGGCGGATGCCAAGCGGATGCACCGTCCGGACAAGATCTATGTGCCGTCACTCGACCGTTTCTTTGCATTTGATGATCCCAAGGGCGGGAAAGCCAAGATTCGGTCGTTCTACGTTCCCCGGCCGGTGTCCGTGCCCGATGTCCCGCACGGTGAATTGATTTTGTGCCATCAGCAGGCATTTGGGCTTTGCGACGAGGCGTTGCGTTTCCAGGCTGGCCTGAGTAGGCGGGCGTTTCTCGAGAAGGGGCTTCCTGTGCCCAGGGTATGGATCCAACCCGGGGGATGGGAGCCCTGGATCCCGGTGGCGCAGTTCAGACGGGTGTACGTGCAGGAGTTCGGCTATACGGCGGCTGACTGTCTGCCCGGGAGCAGTCCAACCTGGAACTGCGACCCCCAAGCGAAGAATCCAGATATCGCCCGCCTGACGATGCGCCCTCAGGCTTATCTTGATTCGCCGTCCGTCACCCCAGAGCGACTGCGCCAGGCGATTCGGGCGGCACAGACTAAAGGACGCGGCATCTGCTTTCTGAGCCACATGCGGCCGTCCCCGAAGATGGCGGGCGGCTGGAACGAGTGGATGACGGAGACGAAGGTGTTGCTGCGTTGGCTGAAGGCAAATGAGATACCCGTACAGACCTTTTCCGAAATGGCGAAAGAGCTATGGGGAAATGCAAACTGGTGATTTGTAAAGAGGGTGGGTCAGCAAAAATTCTTTAACCCACTTGGGACA
>JAKSOW010000190.1 GCA_024405395.1 Kiritimatiellia bacterium
GGGCCGATGTTGATCAGCACCTGGTAGAAGCCCGACGCGCCCTTGTTGGGCACCTTGAGCTTCAGAGTGCCCTTCGTCGCAAGCGTGCGATCGCCCTCAACCATGCCGTTGAGCGTGGCGCCCGTCTTCAGCGAGTAGTAGAAGCCCGGGATCGTGGCAATCTCGGCTTCAGCCTCAACTTCCGCCGCAGCGGCCGCTGCAGGATCGAGCACCTTGGCGTCATTGTTGGCCTGCGTCTGGAGTTCGGTCTCGGCGGCCGAGGACAGCACAACTGCAACGGCGAACTTGTCATCCACCGCGACAACCTTCTTCTCGAACTTGCCCTTGTAGGCTTCGAGATCCGCAGCCTCAAGGCCCGTCGTAACCGCCTCTGCCGGAACAATCACGACCTTTGCCATGGCAGCCGTCGCAGCTTCCTCGGTGTCGAACGGATCCGTCGTCGTCGCACCAGGCGCAACTTCGATGTCTGAAGACGAGGCCTCGGCGACCTTGAACCAACCAACGTTCTCGGAATCGGCCACAGTAGCGTAGCCAGATGCGCAGAACGCAGACTGATCAGCGTTGAAGAGCGCCGTTGAAGTGCCAGGGATGAGAATCGTGCCGGAGGCCTTCGTAATCGAGCCAGCGATCTTGCCGCCATTGATTGTGATGGCCGAGTCATCCGACGAACCTTCAATCACGACATTACCGGTGACCTCACCGCCATTGACCGTGATCTTACCGCCCTGGTCAGCGCAGAGCGCCTTCTTGCCTTCGAGATCAATCTCAGCACCAGTGTTGATGACAACCGTCGCATCAGGACCATCGGCCTTAATGCCGCGGCTGTTCGTGCTGGTGAAGCTACCGCCATTGACGACAACAGAACCTCTGGAGTTCTTGATCAGGTTGCCGACCTTGACACCGCCGAACGTACCGCCGTTGATGGTGAGCGTGCCGCCCTTGTACTGGTCTTCGGTCTTGCCTTCCCAATCGCCGATGAGGAACAGCGAGTTGCTCGTCGCGTCTTCGGTCTTGAACGTGCCGCCCACAATCGTAAGATCACCATCCATGACCCGAATTGCGTAAACGCCCTTCTTGCCCACAACAGTGTAGCCCGTCGCGTCAAGCGTGAGAGTCTTGTTGATTTCGACGTCAACATCGGCGACATCGGCAATGATCGTCACAATGTCACCTGCCGAAGCAGCCGCGAATGCGGCATCGGCGGTCTGATAGAACTGTCCCGCGTAGGAATATGTGGCCGCAACCGTAGGCATGACAGGCTCGCCGCCTGCGCGGGCGACGAACGGGAAGCCGATGAGGTCACCATCCGCGTAGGTGGAGCCCACAGGGTTTCCTTCGACAATCTTCGCGCACGCGGCGCCATAGTAGAACTTGGCATCATCGGCGAAACCGCACTTGACGTAGGTGACCGTACCGCCGCAGAAGCGGAAGTCGCCGTCCAGCGTGCCAGTGGTGTCAAGCGTAACCGCGCGACTCACGTAGTCAGTCCCGGCATGGTTACCGACCGAGAGCACCCAACCATGGCAGTTCGCGACGGACGTGCTGCCCGTAATGGCAAGCGAGCCATTCATGACCGCGAAGATCATGCCCGGCTTGTCTGTGTACGGGTTCGTCGTGCCGTTGAAGTTGTCCGCATCGATCGCAACATCCTCCACCACGAGGTTTGCGTAGTTCTGGAAGACCGTGGTAAGCGGCTTCCCTTCCGCGGAGGCCTTTGCGGCAATCTGACCATTCTTGAAGGTGACCGTCGACGTGCCCTTGGTGATCTGGATGGCGTACTTGCTGTCCGCACAATCAAACGTGATCGTCTTTCCGCCGAGATCAACAATGAAATCAGACGTGAATTTGCTGGAATCCCATTTCAGCACACCCGATTCGATGTTCTGCAACAAGGTGATCGTACCGCCCTTGGCGGCGACAGCCGCGTTGTAGGCAGCGCCGATGTCGAGGAATTCGTCTTCGCCGATCTTCGCCGCGGCATCCTTGATCGATTCCGCGTCAATGCCCGACGCAACCGTATCGGCAGCCGCCGTGAGCGAGAGCGTCTTGGTCTTGCTGCCGTCGTCAAAGAGTTTACCCGCGGGCAGGCCGACAACCACAGAAAGGGCAGCGCCCGGATCGGTTGTGTACTTGCCCTCCTCAGGCTCGATCACCGTGCTGGAGGCCGTATCTGTGACCGAAACGATCTCGACGCCATCCGGCACCGTGATGCCGAACGTGACCGTAGGAGCCACATAGTTGTCCGTCACTGCGAGATTGTCGATCTTGCCTTCGCCAGCGAAGCCAACAGCCTTGAGCGAGGCCTCAGACGACATCGAGGGGATGTAAACGCCATCGGCAAGACCCGAGTCAATAATGGAAGGATCAACACCTTCCTCAACGAAAATATACGAGCCCGATTCATCCTGGCGCAGCACACGCTCTGCTGTCATGGCTTCGCCGTCAATGAACACCTGAAAACCCGGGATGTTCGTGCCCTCACCATTGACATTCGGGAATGCCTTAACCGTGACACGGTGCCAAGACCCCGGCGCGACATCCACACCTGAGAGTTTGTAGATTGCATTACCGGCAAGCGACAGACCTTCAGAGGCATATTTGCCGCCCAACACCATGAGGCTATACCCAGGAGTTTCGCCCGACGTATCGGATTCCAGCCACATGACGAACTTCTCGTCACCGGCTTCGGGACGATCGCTGGAATCAGTCGCCGTGAACTGCATCACGGCATCAATGTCAACGCCTTCGGCATGGGGCGTAACCGCATCGCCAAGCGCACCGTCGTTCAGCGCATTGATCGAACGGAACAGCTTGCCGTCTTCCGTCGAGAGCTTGAGATAGTTGGAACCGACCTCGGCACCTTTCATCGCGTCATCGGCATAGGCCGTGACCTTCGACTGGTCGGCAACCGCCTCGCCTGCAGGCGGCACGAACAAAAAGTTGTTCTGGCCAGAGGTGATGCCCGAGCCCGCCGTGTAGCCTTCAAAACCCTCCGTGGTCAAAGAGGTTCCGGCTTCCAGGCCGAGCGTGAGCGCGAACGCCGCGAGTGGCGTCAACACTTTCATCGTTCTCAACTTCATTGTTTTTTCCTTTTTAGGGGGTTGCAAATCAAGAAGGCCCGCAAGAGCCCTTCAATTTCATGCTAAGATTTTACAGGATTCCGGGCGTGATGACAAGAAGAAAACACAGATTTGAAGATTATAATCGGGCGCCTACTTCTCCAGCAGGAATTCGCGCAGATCGGCGATCTCCTTGGCCGTGAAGCCGAGATCGAGGAAGTAACGTTCGGCCTTCTCCGCCCACGTGGCGCCAGGCGTCTTGCCCAGAGCCTCAAAAGTTCCCGTGATGTTGCGCTTATGCGGCGGATCGGACACCACGCCGACGAACCCCGTCGTCAGGTAATCCTTCCACATCATGTCTTCGCTCACGCCCAGAAGCGCCTCCAGAATCAGCCCCACCGTGCCCGTGCGGTCGGCACCGCCGATGCAGTGGAACACGATCGGATAGTTCTTCGGATCCATGAAGATGCGGAACACCTGCTGATTGAGGTTCGTGCCGCGCTCGGAAAAGGCGCCGGCATAGGCCGAATAGCCCGACTTGCCCTCGGCGTCGTGGAACTGCCACCACTTCACCTCCGGTCCCAGCGGCGAACCCGTCATGCCGAAGCATTCGTCGTCGCGGCGCAGGTCGACATCACTTTTGAAGCCATAATCCTTCAGCACGCGCACACGCTCAGCCTCCGAAAGGCGCACCTTGCCCGGCGCGTAGCACTTGCGCTTGACGAGGCCATTGGACTTCGCACGCGAGTGGAGCCTGCCGCCCTTCTTGAGCTTCTTCGCAAGGTGTTTGCCCGCCTCGCCCATCTCCATCAGCTTGCCGTCTTTGTAGAGCTGCATGATCTCCTCATTCGAGTAGTACTCAATGGGAGCGTTGTGGTTGAGGCCGGCCGTACGGAAAACGAGCCCCTGCTTGACACGGCGGCCGTTGAGGCCGATCATGCCGCCGATGTCGCGCGCATTGATCGTGCCGTCGATGCGGATGAGGCGCGGCCAGAGGTCTTCCGTCCTGAAGCGCCCTGTCGCCGTCTCGCCGCCGCCCGAAACCGTCCACTCCCAGTCGCGGGCAATCTCGAGGCTGTCCACCTCCACGCGGTTGGACGGCACAGACGCCGTGAAGAAGGTCTTGCCGTCGGGCAAGCGCTTGAGGGTGACCGTATAGTCCGCCTTGTCGCCCCTCCACTCCAGCACAATAGGCTGCGGCGTGGTGCCGTCTTTTCGCAGGGCCGCGGCATTCTCGGCGCCGTCGAAGTACTTGTCGCGCGACTCCTTCGACTGGAGAATGAAGTCGCGCTGCACGGGCCGCAGCTGCTCCACGGTGGTGCCCATCTTGGGCGAGACGATCTCAATGGCCGCGCAGGCCGTCAGCGCAGAGGCAGCGACAACGAGGAAAGACAGTTTCTTCATGGTATTCCTTTCAGATCAGAACAGTTTCACGCGGGCGGCGGCATCCGAGGGGATATGCCAGTCCTCGGGTCCGAAATAGACCTCGCGGTATATCTTCACGCCATCCGGCGCACAATTGCGCTTGAAGGCCTGGGTGATGAGCCGACGCACGAAGACGTCCAGCCACTTGCCGATGGTGGCAGCATCATATCGGTCGCCAAAGGCCTTGAAGGCCCGCTGAAAGACGTCCGCCTTGCCGCGGTTGCGCCCCACATATTCAGCCAGGAAGAAATCGTGAAGCTCGTACGGCCCCACCGTATCCTCCGTCTTCTGCCCCTTGACCAGCTCCGGCGAGATGGGCGTGGCCGCAATGTCGCGCAGCGCCTGCGCCGCCTTGAGCCGCGCCCCCTTCTCCACCGCCTCAGTCTCGCCCGCCCACCAGAGGCAAACTTCGCGCACCACGGTCTTGGGCACGCCGGCGTTGACGCCGAACATCGACATGTGGTCGCCGTTGTAGGTGCACCAGCCCAGCGCAATCTCGCTCATGTCGCCCGTGCCCACGACGATGCCGCCCACGAGATTGGCCTTGTCCATGAGAATGAGCGTGCGCATGCGCGCCTGCGCATTCTCGTATGTGAGGTCTGGCGTGCATCCGTCATGCCCGATGTCCTTGAGGTGCTGACGGCAGATCTTGGCGATGGAGATGGTCTCGAGCTTGAGCCCCAGCCCCTCCGCCAGCAAGTCGGCGTTGCCGCGCGTGCGCCCCGTGGTGCCGAAGCCCGGCATAGTGAACACATGAATGCCTGCACGGTCGTAGCCCATCCTGTTGAACGCCGCCGAGGTGACGAGCAGCGCCAGCGCGCTGTCGAGTCCGCCCGAAAGCCCCACCACCACATGACGGCAGCCAATGGCCGCCAGACGGTCCGCAAACGCCGCCACCTGAAGGGCAAACACCTTCTCGGGCTTGCCCGCAAACGGCAAAGACAGCAGCGGCGGCAGCTTGGCGGCGGCCTTCACGCGGCCGGCCTTTGCGGCGGCACGAAAATCGGGATGCTGCGCCAGAGAGGCGAAATCGGCGTACTTCATCGGCATGCTCCTTGTGTTCAATCGAACTGCAGCGTCACATTCACGGTCTTGGAGGCCTCAGCCTCCACCGTAACCTTCACGAGCCCGTCCTCGACCTTGGCCGTGGCAGCGGCCCCATCCGAAGCCGAAGCCGACTTGAAGGCATATCCCTGCGGCACGCGCACGACATAGGTGAACGGGAAGCCGCCGATGGCCTTGACTGCAAGGGTGTAGGTCTTCTTCGCGGCGTCCCACGCGAGGTTCGTCAGTTCCACCGCGCCCTGGGTGAGGTGGCGGTCGTCGCCCACGAACTGCGGATGATCCGCAGCCTCATGAAGCGCAAAGAGCTTCACGCTGCGCATCGGCACGGCCTTGGCCGCAAGCGAGCCCGAGATCTCGCCTTCATACTTCTGACCCCAGAACTCATAGGCCGTATAGCGCTTGGCGGGGTCGATGCCCAAATCTGCCAGCGGCACGGCAAAGTCCTTCGGCGCGTCCGTGAAGTTGAAGAGCGCCACCACACGCCAGGTGCCGAACGGACGCGTCACCGCGAGATTCCACACCGGGATCATGGAGGAAGCCGCGTACGGATAGAGATTCTGGGGGTGGATGTCGGCCACCGGCAGCGTCTGCTGAATGATCTTCATGCGGTCGGCCTTGAGCGTGCCCAACTTGTCGCCCGCGAACATGAGCTGTCCAGGCAGGCCAATGATGGTGGCCATCACCTCGGCCTCATGCTTCTCGAGCGCATAGCCCACCAGCAGCGTATCGGGGTCCGTATAGAACATGATGTTGTTCACGAAGATCTGCGTGAACGTGCATTCGGCCTGGTGCAGGACATTCGCCCACTTGACCGGCATCTGCGCGAAATCGGAGTTGCCGAGCGCATTGTAGTTCTCGCCGAGGCCATGGTAACATCCCACGACGTCGGAGCCCAGGCGGGAGGCGTCGAGGTACTTGGCCTCCGTACCCGTGAAGTCGCCCATGCAGCCAAGGAAAAGACGGTCGGGGCCGATGCCCTCGCGGAAGGTCCGCACGCTGCGCTCAAACCACTCGGTGTCTCCGGGATTCTTCATGCGAGCGCGGATTTCGGGACGCTCGAACTTGCGGGGCGTGTTGGCCATGCCGTCGAATTTGAAGAACTCGTACCCCCATTCGCGGGAGGCGATGCGGCAGATCTTGCGGATGTGGTCGAGCGCCTCTTCGTTCG
>JAKSOW010000191.1 GCA_024405395.1 Kiritimatiellia bacterium
TGGCCTTTGCGGGACAGGCCGCCTGCGCCGTGCCCATCGCGGAATAGTGCGTCCACAGGCCGTCGTCCAGTTCCGCGTATTCCCCGGCCTTGAGCGTAAACGGCACCACCACACGCGTTCCGTTCACCTCCACGGCCGTTTCGGCCAAGGCCGGCCCCGGAATCATCTCCAGCGCCTCCACGGCGCCAATCTCGACCGAAGCCGTACGGCCCTCGGGAATGTCGTTGAGATAGGCGGTGAAGGACTCCAGATGATCCGAACCCACCATCGAACGATACCCCAACGCGTAGCCGCCGGGATAGGGCCAGGCATACTTCCAGAACTCGCCGGCATCGCGTTCGCGCAACAGGACCGTGACGTACTTCCAGCCCGTGAAGTCGAGCCGCACCAGGTGGTCGGAAATGCCGCCGATGTACTCGCGCACGCCCGAAAGCTGCAGGTTGAGCAGCGCGCCTGAGCCATCGCCCTTCACCCACATGCCAAAGGCGATGCGGCTCTTGCCCACATCTGCGCCCGGGAAGGCGAATTTCAGCTGCGCCCGCGCCCAAGAGGCGTTCTGTTCGGCACCCTTGTTGGTGGCGGTCAGGCGAAATGCCTTGCGCTCACCCGCGGCATCGGCCTTGAACTCCGCTTTGACGCCACTGCCCGACGCCATCTCCATGCGCGCGAAGTCCTCGGCCTTCACGAGCGGCACACCACTGCCCTCCGGCGCCGCCGAATAGAGCGCCTCCACGCGCAACGCGGCCGAACGCGCCTTGGCGCTGTCGAACGTGGTTCCATGCGTCCAGGCGAACCCGGCGCGATGCTTGAATTCCTCCACGTCCTCAAGTTCCCACACGCCCTCTGCATTCTGGCGTAGACGCGCCTCCGTCTGCTCGCCCGACAGACGCGCAATGGCGTCGGGCGTGAACACGCGGGCCAGGCGCGCATATTCGTACCACCCCAGCACCGTGAGCTGCCGGCGCACGCCAATAGGCAACGGCCGTGCATTGACGCCCTGCAGGGACATCGCCGCATCGTGGCCGGCGTTCTTGCCGGCGAAATACTCCATCTCATCCAGGAAATGGCCGCGGGCGCGCGGCACATCCGTGCGCGGCTGCCACCACCCCATCTGGGGCTCCAGGAAATTCATCTGCCGGCCCTGGCGCACGCCCCATTTGATGTGGAAGTCGTGGAAACGCTTCACGCCGTACACGCCATGGTCCGTCGTGGCGGTGCGGGTCTGGAACCACCAGTTGTTGGCGCCCTGGCAGCTGGCCTCGATCGACGGCGAATGGCCGTTGTTCGGCTTGAGGCGGCGGTAGATCTTGTGCCGCATGGCGTCAATGCCGTAACGCGAGCCCATGCCCTCGGACCCGTCGAAGTAGAACTCGTCGAGGCCACAGGTGTTGTAGACCTCCGCGAGACGATCGGCCAGTGCGTCGGCCAGCGGCGAATCCGGCTTCGGGTAGAAGGCAATGTAGCGCTGATGCAGATAGTCGACGGACGCGCCCTTGGGGATCACCCCGCCCTTCTTCGTGCCAAAGGCACCGCGCGTGAGGCCCGTGAAGGCATAGGGCTTCTGGTCACGCCGAATGCCCGTGTACTGGAGGATCTCATTGCCGATGCGCAGGGCGTTGCCGTTTGAGGAATAGGTGAACACCGTCGCATGGCGCGAGATGGGCTTTTCCTCCACAAGCAGCTCCTTCGCGTCTTCCGTGAGGGGGGCCGCTAAGGTGTAGGTGGCGTCGGCGACCAGATTGGTCTCGCACACCGGCGTGATCCAGGGATCGCGCGGATTGATGCAGGCCGTGAGCGTATGCATGCCCGCATGGAGGCCTGCCGCATGGATCTTATCGGCAGCCGCCTTCATCTCCTCAAGTCCGCCCGGGAAGGCGTTGCGGTTGACGGGGCAGTGCCCCAGACAGCTCGTCCAGGAGGAATTGAAGTGAATGAGTGAAAAGCCCGCGCGCTTCGTGAAGTTGATCCAGTAGTCCACATCCCCGCGCACCACCGGCGCAAAGACATAGCTCCAGCGCGACACCTCCGACCCCATCGACCACGGGCCGCCACAGTCGCTTGTGGGCACGCCCGCCGCCTTAGCCATGCTGCGCAGCTGCTCCACAAAGCCTTCGCGCGGACCCGCCGCGAGGTAGGCGGTGCGGCCCACCACGGGGAACGGATCCTCCGCGATCACACCCAACACGCCGCCCGCCACGCTGGGCTCGCCCTGCGTATCGCCTGAACGCACGCAAACCGCGCTTTGGGCATCGCTCATCGCGTTGACAAACGTACCCCGCCATTCGGCACATGCCGGACGCACGCGCAGGAACGTCATGCGGCTGACGTCCTTCAACGTGCAGGACGTGGCCTTGAACACCCATCCGCCCGCAAAAGGCGTCACCTGCATCTCCAGTTCACCCATGCCAAACGGGAAACGCCAGGCAAAGCGATCGGGCGCCCGCTTCTCGAAACGCCGCGCGATCACCTGGCCCTCGCCCTTGATCTGGGCCACCGCAAACGGCACGGGATTGGTGACGAGCTCGCGGCCCGTGGCCTTCTCGCGCAGTGAGGAAATTGCGCCGCCCGCATCGAAGGTCAACGTCACCTGATCATTGGCGAGTGTGGCGACCGGTGCGTCTCCCGAAGCCGTCTGCTCGCGGACCTGCGTCTTCTGCACGCCGCCCGTGCCGTCGTCCTGATAGCCCTCCACCTCGGCAAAACGCGAGTCATTGGCCATTTCGGCGATCTGCTCAGCCGTCAGCACGCCCTTCCACACACGGAAGTCGTCCAGGAAGCCGCCGAAGGAGTTGCTGCTCCACTGTCCCAACGAGAAACGCTTGGCCGTGAATGGATGATCCCATTTCTGCGTCTTGACGAGCTTGCCGTTGGCGTACACGCTGACGTTCGGGCGCGAAACCACCAGCGCCACCGAACACCATTTGCCCTCGGGTATCTTTGCGAAAGCGGTAATGCCGTTTTCCGGACCATTGGCGCCAGCCCGCATGCGTATCGTCAACGCATCGTGCGCGGCAAAGAACAGCAGTCCGCCGTTGCCCCAGTCCGACGTCGAGAGCAGGCATGGATGCGGACCAAAACCTGCACCCTCGCGGCGAAAACGCAGGAAGATCGTAAAGGGCGTGCTGTTCAGTTCGGGAATCGGCCCGATCAGGGCACCGGCATCCCGTTCACCCGTGGCCAGGGCCGCGCCAAAGGCGCCCACCGCCCATTTGGCCGAAGGCGTGAACTCCGCCGATCGGCGCGCCCCGGATGCGTCATCCGAATAGGTGCCAAAGCCCTCCTCAAAGCCAAAGTCGGCAATCTTCACCGGTTCGGCGGCAAAAGCCACCGAAGTCGCCATCAGACAAAGCGGCAAAAACGAGAACATATGCAATACTCCTTATTTTCTTCTCTTGGCAGCGTCGGGCTCAAAGGAACCGGGGGCGTCCGTCAGCACGAGATCGGACATCTCCAGCGTACCACGCTGCGGCTGAAGCGTGAGCGTGTGACGCCCCTGCTTGAGATCATAGTAGCGCACCCAGCTCATGTACGTGCCGCCCGGCGACACCAGCGACCAGGACCAGTCCTTCTGTTCGCGTACCTCATAGCGGTCAAGTGCCTCGTCGTCCACACCCGCCATCAACACCGTGCGGGCTTCGCCGTCGGGAGCCTTCCGGCAGCGCAGGAGGAAGTAGTAGCGTCCATCCTTCGGCACGTCAAAGGCGTATGTGGTGAAGGGATTGGCGGCGTCGACTGCGGCGAAGAGGGCCGTCTCGCCCGCCTGCTCGCAATGCACGGGCTGAACGTGGTCGGTGTCCGCATACACCGTAACGGGACGCGAGAAGCCGTCCGCCGTGCGGATGAGCACCGCCGCCCGGAAGCGCTGCCGCCCGACCATCTTGGCGGCATCAAACGCAAAATTGAGGCGAATCGTCTTTCCGCTCGCGATCACACCCCGTGCAGGCGTCACCGTGAGCCAATCCGCATCGCCGTGATCCACTACCTCAAACGGCTGACAGTAGTCCTTGCCACCACAGGTGAGCGTCACCTCGCAACTGGCGGGAGCCACCTGCCCCTTCGTCACCCGCACGCCGTCGATGCGCGACCGATCGGTCACATAGGGGATGGGGCGGCGCGGCCAGTTGCCGGCAGGCGCAGCCTCCGACACGAGATTGGTCACGTTGCCCGACAATTCGGTGTAGGGTGCCGTCTCGCCAAATCCCTCCAGGGTCTGGGAGGGTCCATAGCAGCGGTTGTTGCACACCTTCAGCCGCGCCGTCTGCTTGTACATGGGGATGGCCTTGCCGTTGCCCCAGAACACATTGTCGAAGAGATATACGGCGGGGCGGTAGTCGAAGAGGTCGATGCCGCTCGTCTTGATGGAGGACGCGACCTGCCCCAGCTCCTCCTCGCAGCCCGTGAAGACGTTGTCGAAGACGTAGCTGGGGCTCACGAGCGATCCCTGCACGGAGACGCCCATGAAGCCCGCCTCGAAGCGGTTGCCGAAGACGCGCACATTCCGCTGCCCGCCGTCGATTTCGAGACAGTCGTCATTCGCGAACGCGACGAAATTGCCGTAGACGTCGGAATCGCGGTTGAAGGTGCCCTTCTCGTAGAAGTCGTTGCCGCCGCCGATCGTGTCGTCGAAGCGGTGCAGGTCATTGCCCACGAGGTCATTGTAGCGGATGACATGGTTGCCGGCGGAATCGCTGAGGCGGATGGCCATGGGCCCATACGGGTGGCTGTAACGCCAGGAGTGCGCCCACGAATGCGGCGCATGGATGAAGCAGCGCTCGACCACCACGCCCCAGGCGCCGGCGAGGATGTCGATGCCGCCGGAATGGTTGCCGCCCTTGTAGCGCCGGCTCTTCGCGTTCCAGTGCGAGAAGAGCGCGCCCTTCTGGTCATAACGCGGCAGATAGCCGTCATTGCCCCAATCGGCGATGTCGCAGTGGCGCACACGCACAAAGCGCGAGTCGACGATCCGCACGCCGGCGCTGTCGCCGCCGCGCAGCGTGATGTCCTCCAGGACGACATAGGCGGCGTTGGTCACCAAAACAGCCGCCGGCGCCTGGCGCGGCGCCTCAAGCCGCCCGCCCTTCACCGTGTAGCGGACCCAGCCCTCAGACGTGCCCTGCTCCGAGATGACCAGCGGGAATGCGGCAGTGGCGGGGTCGATCTCCACCGTGCGGGCAATCGGCACGGCGGTCTTCCAGGTACGGGTGCGTCCCTGCGCCAGCGTCGTGCCGGCCGCGCAGACGCGCACCTCATAGTCCGCATCCTCGGCCAGGCCCCACACGCTGCCACGATAGTTCTGCACGTCGGCGAACCAGGCGCAGCCATACGCCATGCGCGACCATTCCGCCGCCCCGGCCAGACGATATTCCAGCGTCAGGTCCTTCACTTCCGCGGCAGAGCCAAAGGCCACGCCAATCGACGTGAACGTCGGCGTCAGGCGCAGTTCCCCCGTGCGTGCCGGCGCAATCACGGCGATACGCTCGGCCAGCGGCAGCTTGGGGTGCTTCGGACGCGGCGGCGCCTTCCCCTGCGCAAGCGACACGGCAACAGACAGAAACACAGTGGACAACAAAAGACATTTCTTCATAAAGACTCCTGGAACGCCGATATTATAGCAAACCCCGAACGCAAGAGCCAGCAGTTCATGCGCCGTCACGTCCCCCCAAAAACAGACGGCCGCGGCAGATGAGAGCCGCGGCCGTGTATCGGGATTACCGATTATGCGGGTTAGCGCTGTACGCGGGCATTGCCGGCGTAGACGTCCCACACCTGCTTTTCGTCGGCAGGCTCGGCGTAGTCGTTGAGCGAAGACGCCGCCATGACGCCCGAAGCCCAGCCGAACTGCGCGCACTTCTCGCCGTCCCAGCCCTTGAGCACGCCGTAGAGGAGGCCGCCCGTGAAGCCGTCGCCGCCGCCGATGCGGTCGAGCACCTTGATCGTGCGCGGCTCCTCGACGTAGAACTTCTTCCCGTCGTAGATGATCGCGCCCCAGAGGTGCTCGTCGGCCGCGATGACCTGACGGAGCGTCGTGCCGTACATCTTGGCGTTCGGATACTTCTTCGTGACCTGGAGGATCATCTCCTTGAAGCGCTCGATCTTGCCCTTCAGGTCCTTGCCGCCCGCCTCCGGACCCTTGAAGCCGAGGCAGAGCTGGAAGTCCTCCTCGTTGCCGACGAGGATGTCCGCGACGGAGGCGATCTTGTGGAACGCCTTGGAGAGCTCGGCCTCGCGGCCCTTCCAGAACGTGGCGCGGTAGTTGAGGTCGAAGGAGACGAGCGTGCCGTACTTCTTCGCGGCCTTGGCGAGCGCGAGGCAGCACTTCGTGGTCTCGGGGCTCATCGCGGCGATGAGGCCGGAGAGGTGGAGAATCTGCACGCCGTCCTTGCCAAAGATCTGGGCGCAGTCATAGTCCTTGGGATCGAGCGTACGGCCGACTTCGCCGGCGCGGTCGTTCCACACGCGCGGCGCACGCAGGCCAAAGCCGGAGTCCGCGATGTTGAACTGGTGGCGATAGCCCCAGGGACCGCCCTGCGGAATGTCCTTGCCCACATAGGCGATGTTGCGCGCACGGAGCTGGGCCTTGATGAAGGCGGCCATCGGGCTGCCCGCGACGAAGCGCGTGAGCACGAGGCACTCGGGGCCGAGCGAGCTCGTCACGTTGAGCACGTTCGTCTCGGCG
>JAKSOW010000192.1 GCA_024405395.1 Kiritimatiellia bacterium
TCTACAATCCGCCGATGAACCTCTGGACGTCGATGATGAGCGGCGTCTGCGCGGCCGGGACGGGGAGCTTTCTCGATTCGGTCGCCCAGAAGCTCGGCGTGAAGATCGAGGACGTGGCGGACAAGGTCAACTACGACTCGAACACCGAGTTCAGCTCCGTCTGCGCGGTCCTTTCGGCGACGTCGATCAACAAGTTCAAGAACCGCGTGCCGATCGGCGACCTCCTGGCCGGCGCGTGCAAGGCGCAGGCGCGCACGATCCTCAATTCGGTCGGGCAGCTGCTGCTGAACGCGCCGGGCCGCAAGATCCTTTTCCAGGGCGGCGTGGCGTTCAACAAGGCCGTGGCGTTCTTCCTCAAGAAGCTCACGGGCAGCGAGATCGTCATTCCGCAGTATCATGAGGTGATGGGCGCGCTCGGCGCGGCGGTGATTGCGCGACAGCTGAATGGCCTGCGCAAAGGCGAGAAGCTGGAGTTGCCCCAGGTTGAATACGAGCCTACGCGCGGCAAGTCCGTGTTGTTGCGCATCAAGTCCACGAAGCGTGATTTCTTCTCGACGGACAAGTCCAAGCCTCTCGTCTGGCGCAATCTCTTCTTCCCGACCGAGATCCTCAACGCGATGGACTGTCGTATCCGCACGCTTGAGACGTATGCGGCGCTCTTCGGGCGAAAGGCCGATAAGGTCAAGGAAGCCCTGGGACGGGCCGCCCAGAAGGGGTTTGACGGCCAGACCTGCTCTTTCCTGCGCATGCTTGAGGGCATGGAGCTGGAGAAGCCGGACTATGTGGTCTCCACCATGCAGCCCTGCCAGCAGGCCGAACGCGTCTTCGCGGATCTTGTGCGCGAGTACAACATCCCTGATCGCCTCTATTCGCTTCAGACGCCGATCAACGGCCACAGTCGTAAGGCCGTCGAGATGATGGCAGATGGTTTGGCGGAGTCAGTTTCGCTCATGGAGAAGGCCTTCGGGCGCAAGCTTGATCCGGCGCGTCTGGAAGAGGCGTGCGTGCTGTCGAACAAGGCTGCGGAATTGGCTAAAAAATGCGCAGAACTGCGCTTTACTTCGCCGCCGCTGGTGCGTGGCAGCGAGGCGATCTACAATGCGGTCGTCTTCTCGCAGCTTTGGGGCACGCAGGATCTGGTGGACATCCAGGAGGCCTACTACCAGGAGCTGCTCATGAAGAAGGCCTGGGCGGAGGAGCGTTATTCGATTGACGACACGCATCGCCTGCTCTGGCTCCATTTGCCGCCGTTCTACGATTCGAAGCACCTGGATTTCATCGAAAAGACCTGCAACGCGCCGATTGTGTTCGAGGAGACGAATTTCGTGGCCTGGGAACCGCTGGATCCCAAGGATCCCTATCGGTCGTTGGCCAAGAAGCTGTTGCAGTCGGGCTTCCTGGATCCGGATCTGCGCGTAGACTATGTGCGTCGGGCGCTGCCGGTCGGCAAATTCAATGGCGTCATCCTCTATACCCATGGTTTTGGCCGCTGTTCGCTGGCGGATCGAGCCTTCTCCAAGCAGTTGCGGGAGGCGTTGGATGCTGCAGGCGTGCCACTGTTGACCCTGGAAGGGGATTGCATGGATGCTTCCATTGATCCTTGTTCGACGGTGACCAAGATTGCCTCTTTCGTTGAAGCTCTCAATCTGAAGCGTTATGGCAATATTTTTGGAGTAAAGTAATGGGCACACTTCTTTCTACTATCTTCACGACCGTTTGGCAGGCCAGTTGCTGGACAGCGTCGGCCATTGCCCATGGTGCGGGAGTCATTGGGTCTGTGGGGACCTGAAGGCCGATAGTGGGAGGGATTTCCCGTGGTATGCAAAAAAGTTCCTTTTGTCTGAACTTTTTTGTGGGCGAATTCGTTTAAGTGTTCAGAAAGGCGACAAATGCACATGAATATGACAAGAGGTTCAGTACTTGCGGCACTTATGGTGCTGGCGGCGGGTACTGTTTTTGCCGATTATGATGCGGATTGCCGGGCGGCGGCAAAGCGCAAACGCAATGTGATGTACTATGAGCTGGGCTACAATCCGTGCTTCTGGCCGAAAGGCAAGCCGTTCTCGACGGCGGCCTTCCGTTCGGTCAATTGCGGCAACGATTCGCTGGACGCCTATGCGCATTCGCCAGTGAACATCGATACCTTCGTGTATTTGCCGATTGGCGGTTTTGGCCTTTCCTCCTGCAAGATTCCGAGCTGCGACAATCCCACATGGCAGCCGAACAAGACCACGCGCTATCTGGCGGGGCAGATGAACATGTTGCCGGAGTTCTACAAGGCCGGCACGGATCCGCTGACCGAAGTGTGCAAATGGGCGCGCGAGAACAAAAAGGAAATCATCTGCGCCATGGCGCTCAACAACCTTGAGTGCGCGGATAACGACAAGGCGGAAGCCGGCATGTGGGATTGCTACTTCCTGCCGCCGTGGAAGAAGACGCATGTGACGAGCCTGATGGGCGACAAGCCTGCGGGCGGCAAGGGGCCTGACGCCAAGAACAAGGCCTCGGGACCGAAGTACGGCCATCGTCTGGCTGTGGACTACGCCAAGAGCGATGTGCGTGCCAAATTCCTCCAGATGTGCACGGAAATTGTCGGAAAATACGACATTGACGGCTTGATGCTGGACTTCACCAAATCGCCGTACCTCTTCAGCTCCGTCGCCTGGGGTGAAGTCGCAAGCGGCAAGGAACTGGCTGATCTCACGGACATGGTCACGAAGATCAAGGCCGCCTGCAAGGCCGCCGGCCAGAAGAAGAATCATCCGATTCTGCTCTCGATCCGCGTGCCGGACTCGATTGCTTTCTGCAAGGACATCGGCATTGACCTGAACTCCTGGAAGGATCTGAAGCTCTTTGACTTCCTCGTTGCGGCTGGGCGCTTCGAGCTGTGCCCGCCCGAGGTGATGGGCGAGTTCTGCAAGGCCGCCGGCGTGCCGTGGTACCGCAGCTGCGGCGTGAGCTACATCTTCACAGGCAACGACTCGGGTTATCCGGATGACGACGAACGTCCTGGTCTGCAGCGTCAGGAAGGGCCGCATTGCTTCCGCGGTCGTGCGATGGGCGCCTACAAGGCCGGCGCGTCTGGCATGATGTACTGGAATCCGACGCGTTGGCATCGTTTCCCGCTACGTTCGCTGGCGAGCGATCCGGAGACGATGAAGTACCAGAACAAGCGCTATGCGGTCACCTATACCTCCGCCGGCGAGCGTGAGAACTGTGTGAAGGACGCCAAGAAGCACTGCACGATTCCGCAGCTGCTTTCGGGCTCGCCCGTGGATCTGGGCAAGGGCGTGGCCAAGTATCCCATCAATGTCTGGGATGATTTGCCGGCGCTCAAGAAGGAAGGCAAGAAGGTGCCCATTGTGCGCCTGACGACGGAAGTTTCGCTTCCCAGCGGCACGGACCTGCAGGTGCTGCTCAACAACAAGCCGCTCAAGCTCCGCAAGAAGCGCGCGGGGTCGCAGATTTTCGACGTGCCGTATGAGTTGGCGAAGTATGGCGCCAACGAGGTGATCGTGAAGGCCACCGGCAAGAACAAGCGCGGCCAGACCGCGAAACTCGGCAACATCGCCATGGACGTCATCTTTGATCAGACTGACGGGGAGGTCGCGCAGTGAAAGAGCCCATCATCGAAGACGAGAACATCAAGAAACTTGAAGCGATGTTCGAGACGCGGACCCTCTGGGACCGCATCCATTCACTCCTGACGGGTCTGTCGAAGCCTCGCGGTTCGCGTGAGTACAAGGAAGCCCTCATTGAGCTCCAGCGTCTGATGGCGCCTGTGGCGGCGGTCCTGATTCCGACCGTGGCCATCGCCATCCTCATTGTGTGCGCGGCACCGACGGCTGGCAAGAAGGAACTGCTGAACGTCCAGATTGCCCAGGCTGAGGAAGAGAAGGAACTCGAGGAGACGCCGGAGGAAATCCAGCAGGAAATCGACCAGACGACTACGGACGTCGAAGTTGCGATGGATTCCGTGGATGTTGCGGTGAACATCTCCAATCCGGCAGACACGGCTACGCCCAATACGCAGACGCCCACCATCACCTCGGTTGACGCGGTAATGGACATCAAGGCGCCTGTGATGATGAAGAGCGTCTTCAGCTCGGGCCGTAGCGCTGCGGGCCGTAAGGCCTCTCTTGCCAAGTACGGCGGCGATGCCTTTACGGAGGCTTGCGTGATGCGCGCGCTCCGCTGGCTTGCCACGCAGCAGCAGAAGGACGGAAGCTGGAAAGGCTATTCGCCTGCCGATGGCCTTGAATCAACCGGTTTCGTGGTTCTGACCTACCTTTCCCATGGTGAGAAGCCTGGTAGCCAGAGCGAATTCGGCAAGGTCGTCCAGAATGGTCTTGAGTACCTTATGAAGAAGGCGCGCAAGGGACAGGCGGACGCCGCTGGCGTGCATGCTCTCGCAGAAGCCTACGGTATGACGCGCAACCCCAACATCCGTTCGGATGTGGAGCACGCGCTCAACCTGATGGCCGACCGCCTGGCTGAAACGGTGTGGGGACCTGGTCGTGAAGGTACGAAGGAGCGTCGTCCGCGTCTGCTCCCGATGACGTTTGAGACGATGGCTCTGCGCTCCGCCAAGCTTTCGCACTTCAAGCTGAAGAACATGGATCGCGCTCTGATGAAGCTGAAGGAAGGCTTCCTCATCCAGGGTAATGCGCGTCTGGGTGGCTTCTCCAACGACAACTATGGTCCGCCGAACGTGAATTACCGTCGTACGGGCATCTGGCACTCGATGGTCGGTGTGGTGGCCATGCAGTACCTCGGCGCTGTGACGCACCCCATCATTGAAAAGACGCTTAAGATCCTCGACGATGACTGGGAACCGCCGACGTTGGGTTCCACGGACATCGCCTGCTGCCCGGTGCGCGGCAACTACTGGGCCACGATGGTGTTCTTCAACCAGGGCGGCAAGCGTTGGCTCGTCTGGAATGCGCAGATGAAGCGCGTGTACGTGACGGGACAGCAGATCGTCAAGGACGCCAACTACGTGGACTTGAAGGGTAAGCCCTGCGACATCGGCTTCTGGGAGTGCGAAGATATGCACATGGCCCGCCGTCACCTCGGCAAGTGCGATCCTGACGGCCTCAAGGTGTTCACCACCTGCTACATTACGCAGCAGTTGATGGTGTACTACCGCTATCTGCCGACCTCCTCCAAGGAGGCCTGGAATGCGCAGGTTGAGGAAGAGGGGCCGAAGGCCGAGGCGGATGACGTCAAGGTCTCGATTGATGACCTGTAAGTTGTCCGTGTGTGAGTTTGATTCAGAAGGTTGAAGGCACAAAATGACTTTTGATGAGGCGAAGACCCTGCTCGCCAAAAACGGGCAGGAACAGGTTCTCCGGTTCTGGGGCAAGTTGAAGACCGCAGAGCGCAAGGCTTTGTTGGCTCAGATTGCCACAATCGATTTTGCCTCAGTGAAGCGGTGTGCGACCTTGCTGAAGGCAGAGACGACGGGTGTGTCTGTTGCCGTCAAGAAGGGCAAGCCGACGGCCCCCAAAGTGGCCGAGCTCAAGGGGCGCGCACATGATCGTGCGCGCGCGGTGGGCGAGAAGGAACTTGCGGCAGGACATGTCGGCGTCATTCTCGTTGCTGGCGGGCAAGGTTCTCGCCTGGGCTATGATGGCCCCAAAGGCGCCTATTCCATTGGCCCTGTGACGGGGTCGTCGCTTTTCTTCTTCCATGCCCGGAAGATTCTGGCGCTTTCGATCAAATACGCGGCGCGCATCCCGTTCTACGTGATGACAAGTGCCGCCAACTATGACGCCACCGTGCGGCATTTTGAGGAGAACGACTTCTTCGGTCTGCCTGAAGAGGACGTCATCTTCTTCCGCCAAGGCATGTGGCCTGGCATGACGGATGACGGCAAGATCATCCTGGATGCGCCTGGGCACATCTTCATGAGCCCGGATGGTCATGGCGGCCTCATTACCGCGCTGAAGGTCAATGGCTGTTTTGATGACATGCGGGCACGTGGCGTGAAGACGCTCTTCTTCTTCCAGGTGGACAATCCGCTTGTTGAGGTGGCTGATCCGGCGTTCATCGGTTTGCACACGATTGAGCAAAGCGAGTATTCGCTCAAGCTTTGCGCCAAGCGCGATCCGAATGAGGGCCTTGGCATGGTGGTCAAGCGCGACGGCCATTTCGACATGATCGAATACACCGAAATGACGGACGAGATGAACAACCGCCGCACGAAAAGCGGTGATCTTTACTTCAAATACGGTTCGCCCGCCATTCATGTGTTTGACCGTGCGTTTCTGGAGCGTGAAGCCGGCAAGAACATGCCGCTTCATCTCGCGCACAAGAAGATTCCCGAAGTCGATGCGCAGGGCAAGATCGTCAAGCCCAGCTCGCCGAATGGCTGGAAGTTCGAGAAATTCATCTTTGATGCCTTGGCGGACGCGAAGGGCGTCACCTGCTTCGCCTTCGACCGCGCCGAGGAGTTCTCGCCCGTGAAGAATGCAGAAGGCAAGGATTCGCCGGCCTCCTGCCGCGCTGACCTGCAGGCCAAGTGGCGTCGTCAGCTGGCGAAGGCGGGCATAGCGGTTCCCGCCCAGCTTCCGCTTGAGATTGACCCGGTCTACGCCTTGGATGCCGCCGAACTCGCTTCGATTGGCCTCGTGTTGCGGGCTGATGACT
>JAKSOW010000193.1 GCA_024405395.1 Kiritimatiellia bacterium
CAGATGCGCCTTGGGCGGCAGCATGCGGACAGCGGCCACGCCATCCGAGTGCTGTCCGCCGTCCCCCGTGACGGCGATGCCACCCGCCCCATGCCAGATCTTACTGAAAAGTTGCTTGATTGTCTTGTCGAAATACAGCCCCGAGCGGTCCGCGTCCGCCAGAAGCGGGACGGTTTCCAAATCGCGCAAATGGTCAAAGCCATACGCGCTCCAGAAGATGTCCTCGCTTCCTTTTGCGGTCTCAAAGTACCCGAGATCCTTGCGCGATTCAAGGAACAGCACAAACAGGAAGCGATACATCACAAGGATGCATTCCTTGGAAAGCGCTGCTGCGGAAAAGTTGTTCGCGGTCCCCTCCGCCGTCTGACGGCGAGCTTCGGGGCTGGTCTCGAGAATCGCATTGCCGAGAAGCTCAATGGCCTCGCGCATCGCATAACGGAGCGACTTGGAGACGCCAAAGGCGTTCTTGTGGGAATTCTCGTCCAGCTTGTCCGGCAGCGGCGTCGAACCATTCGGCGCAAGCGAAGATCTGGCCAGCAAGCACACCATCGCCCGGAAGGTCGCCCGCTCGCCCCTATCGTATATCTCATCCAAATCAAAGATCAGCGTCCGCCGTTCGGCCCACTTCGTGCGGTCGGCAAGGAGAATTGAATCTTCGCCGAAAACAACGACAAAGCGCGGAGCATTCGGAGCCGCGAAGATTTCGTTCGAAAGCAGGTTCTCCCACGTCGGCATCTGGTTCTTGGAACGGTCACCGCGCAGCCGATCGGAAAGTTCCCGATAAGACGCTTCTGGGATGCCGTCAACCGAAAGTTGCTCCGCCGAGAGAAAGTTCTCAAGGATACCTTCGTCCTTGTAGCGCATGGACGAGGCGTAATCGTGATAGGATTCAATCAACAACGCCTGAACGCCGCCATCCTTGTCCGTGAGAATTCCCGACACCGGAATCGTCAGGTTCGCGCCCTGGAAAATACGCAACCCCGGCGATGTGAAAACGCCCGCATAGCCCAGGCAGTCCGCAAGTTTGCACACGAAAGCGTGCAGCTTCGCGAGGTAATCCTTGCGATCTTCCGCATAGGCCGCAGACCGGTGGCGTTGCACAAGTTCCCGCGCCTCGACCAGTGCGTGATATTCAAGGCCGAACTTCGACACTTTCTCGAAGGCAGCCTTCATCTCGTCGTTCTGGCACGCCTCCTTCAGCTCGTCGTCCATAAGGGACGTGAGATAGTGCGCGAAGTAGAACTCGTTTTCGTTTCTGATGCCGGAAAATTCAGCCATTGTATTTCATCCTCACTTTCCGACAAAGACCGCTACGATCTGACAATGCCGATAGGACGCGGGCCGACGATGCGATTCGGCCCAGTGCTTGAAATTATCATAGGCCTCCTGGCGATTGCGCTTCGCCCGCTCAAACGCGCTTTGGCGGAGTTTCTTCACAACCGTCTCATAGCCCTCGAACACGAACTCCAACTGCTCCATCGAGTTCTTGAGTCGCGTATCGAGTTTTTCGAGAATCGCCGCGTTACGCGGGCCTTCCTCCGCCTCGTATTCGGCAACGAGCTTGTCCAGGATGGGGCGCACGGCTTCAATCGCCGGAAGCCGCAACGCATTGAGCTTCGCCAGCAACTCGGCATCGAGCTTCTCGTCCTGGGCGGCGGTATTCGAGAACCCCGGACGATTGATCCCGTAAGGCGCAATCAGATCCTCCAGCCGTCCCTCCTTAACATCCGCATTTTGTGTGGCGGGCCCCGTTCCGCCACTTTTCATCTCGACAAGAAACCACTGTTGAACCAAAGGTTCGCCGTGTTCGTTCGGCGCTTGCGCGTAAATCAAGAACATCGGAGCTTTGCAGTCCGCCACCTTCAACACAGGAGCCGACTGAGAGCCGAACGTCGCGTTAACGTTCTCCGTGATCCATTGTGAGATCGGGTTGAGCGGCCAAAGGTACGACACCTTCGGCCAAGCTTCGCGCTGATTTTCTTCATCGTCGGAAACCAGAGTCAAGTTACGAGCAAGATCCGTCTCGACCTGCATCGTCTTCGGATCGGTCGTAAACAGAAGTTCGTTCGTCTCGCTGATCTGACGGCGCAGTTCATAGGGAAGAACATGGCGGCAATAACTACCAAGGTTTTCTGTTACCGGAAGCCGCAACAGTCCTGTGCGCTCGTCACGCGTGAGCTCGCCATACTTCCGGCTGGAAACGGACTGCATAAAGCTGAGCCCGGCGGCCAGATAATCGCTTTCGCTCCTGAAGATCGTCGGCGGCTCCATCGTCACCGCGCGATCAACGCCCTTCGTCCCAGAATCGTCGATAAACGGCGTATTCCCTGCACCAATGAGCCCTGCGAGGCTGAAGTCATCATCCGAGTCCTGTGTGACGGGCCCCGTCCCGTCCCGCTCCTCGGCGGCAATTTGTGCGTCAAGCGCAGCGATTACCTGCGCTCCGTCCTTCACTGCCTGATAAGCCCGTGCAACGATGTTCTCTTCCTCTGCGGCATCGTAAACGCCCATCAGCTGGCCTGGGTCGCCGATGTTGTCATGTGCGTTGATTTCGCGGTTGATGACGTGACGCATCACATTGAGGTCGTCCTGCGTACCGTCTACGGAAGACAGCAAGAATGTAATGATCGGCTGCGCCTTCTGTCCGTAGCGGTCAATACGCCCATTGCGCTGCTGGAATGTAATCAAGGACCACGGGATGTCGAAGTGTACGAGGCGATGCGCAAAATAATGCAGATTAATGCCTTCTGACGCCACATCAGAAGCAATAAGAATGCGCAACGGTGAATTGGCCAAACCAAACTGCTCGACCACATGCATGATGTCGATGTCCTTCATGCGCCCGTCAATCGAGGCGATAGCCTTCGCGTCCAACCCGAGATCTTTCGCCAACGTCTCGACGAGGAACCGCTTCGTCTCGATGCGTTCCGTGAAAATGACGAGTCGATCCGCAGGATCCTTCTTGTTCCAACCCGTCTTCTTGTCTTTGAGATATCGGACCAGGCACTGGTACTTGGTGAAGTCTGCGTTTCCAATATCAACAGCCAGGTCCAAGAGACCTTTCAGCTGCCCGGCATCGGCCTGCGTGGTCTTGGGATTGGCCAATCGATGGCCGACCGTTTCAATGAGCGCCGCCGGTGACGACAAAAGCGACTTCACCAGAGTCGTGCGGAACATGACGTCGCCCTTGCCGCGACGGCTGTCCATCTCGAGCTTGAGATTCTTCAGCGCATCATAAAGCGCCCGCTCGGCAAGAGAGGCCTCGGCTTCAATCGGAACAAGGACGCGTTCGGGGAAGTGCGCGGCAATCTCATCTGCCACGTCTTTCTTGAAACGGCGCTCGTAAAGCCCCTCGATATCCTTTGGCCCGTACTTTGAAGGATCGGGGATCGCCAACGGATCCAAAAGCGTCATCAGCGACGCAAAGCTCTCCTTCGACCCGTCGTGGGGCGTGGCCGAGAGAAGAATCATGTGATCGCACAACGCTGCCAGTTTCTCGGCAAGCCGCGCCCGCTGGGCTCGCTGGTTCTTTCCGCGAGCCGAGACATTGTGCGCCTCGTCGATGACGATGACATCCCAGTGTGCGGACTCCAATGCGCTCTTGAACTGGTTGTCCTGTTTGAGCGTATCAACCGAGACAATGGTCTTGTCGTAGAAGTTGAATGGATTATGATTCGAGGGAATGTCGCTCCGGATGCGCTGAAGCCCCGCCGAGTCAAGACGCACAAGCGGAATCGCAAACCGACACCACATCTCCTTCTGGAACTGCGCCATCATCGACTTGAGCGTAACCACCAAAATGCGCTTACCCGCACCCCGACAGATCAACTCGGAAAGCAGGATGCCCGCCTCAAGCGTCTTGCCCAGGCCCACGGCATCAGCAATAAGAATGCGCGAACGCGGATCGCGCGCGGAATTCAGCGCATGATACGCAGGAAGCAGCTGGTAGTTCATGACATCCATTGCTGCATGATGGGCAATGACAATGTTGCCACTCGAAACGGGGTTATGGCGAGCAACCGACTCAATGCGCAGACGCGTACGAATCGCATGCGAGGACGTGTCGAGCGAAAGCTCGGTATTCTCCGGGAGAATGACCTCAATACCGACCTTACCGTCGGCATCGCGTTCAGCCTCGGACCAGAATATCTGATCTCGACCCTGAACAGGACAAGTAATGCCGCGAACGTGCAAAGCATAGCCTCCAGCCTTAACAGGCTCGACCTGCCGAACAAACCATTCGGCATCGCGAATTCGCACGCGCATTCCTGCACTGTAGATCATCATTAGTTCCTTGTTTCCGAACCACACCAGACAAGCGCTAGGCTGTCTAAACATTAGCGATATTATACCATTTTCACATTTCAAGAGATATCGCAATTCACCATCGCAATTCTTCTGGGAGGTTGCACAATCTCGTGAGTCCAATCGGGAGGAAAGCCGTCGAGATGGAGGAAAGAGGAACTAATGAGGAAAGACCGAGCTTCCCCAGCCGTTCTAGTTCTTCTGAAGAAGCCACAAGGGACTTCAGCGAGGCCAGTCGATTCCCAGCTCCGCCAGTGGACGCATCACGAAGTCGCGTTCATGTGCCCGCGGATGCGGCAGCGTCATCTCGGGGTCTGCACTCACCTGTCCGCCGAAGTCGATGAGGTCCACGTCAATGGTGCGGGGACCATTGCGCACCGTGCGCACACGGCCCAGATCATCTTCAATGGCATGCATCCGCCGCGAGAAGTCGTGGGCCTCCAATGCCGTCTCGAGCACCAGTACCTGGTTCAGGAACTTCAAGTGGGCGAATTCGGGCGGCACATCGACAGGCTCCGTCTCGATCACGGAGCTGGCCTTCACCAGATGCGTGCACGGCAACGCCGCCAGCAGATCGCGGGCCCTGGCCAGATAGTCCGCCCGCGGCTCGACGTTGGAACCCAGCGACACGATGACGCGCACATCCTGCGGCTCCACATGGATGACGGCATCGGTGACGTCAATGTCCGAGGTGAGAATCGCGTGCTTGACGTCATGCCCAAGGGCGTGTGCGGCGGCGATGGAAAGGCCGGCGTCAACCTGCACATGCAGATCGGCCTGGAAGGCCCCGCCGTAGCGACGCGCCCGTGCGCGATGAATGGACAGCACCCCCGGCACTTTGCGCGCCACCTCCGCGACCTGCGAGGACTTGTCGTCGATGCCCGCGTCAATCAGCTCCTGAAGCGCGGGGTGCGCAATCTCCCAGGCCACATGCAGGATGAAGAGGGCCACCAACACGGCGCCTGCCGCATCCAGCCAGGCCAACGACGGCCAGATGTACGCCACCACAACGGCCGCCGCCACGGGAATCGAGCTGATCGCGTCCGACCGATGATGCCAGGCATTGGCCTCCAACGCCGGCGACTTGACCTGACGCGCCACATGGCGCGTCCAATGGAACAGCACCTCCTTAGACGCCACCGAAAAGAGCGCACAGAAGAACGCCGGCAGGCCCGGACTCTTGAGATCGCCCGCCCACAGAGCCTCGACGGCGTGCGAACCCAGTTCCCAGGCCACCACCGCCAAGGCCATGGCGATAAACAGCGTGATGAGCGCCTGGATCTTGCCGTGTCCGTAGGGATGATCTTCGTCTGCGGGAGCCGTCCAATAGCGCACCCCCCAGATCACGGCGACGTCCGTCACAAGATCCGAGACGGAGTGCACGGCGTCCGCTACCAGCGCCTGCGAGGCGAACAGCACGCCGCCAACGCCCTTCAGCGCCGCCACCAGGATGTTGACCGCCATCCCGGCATAGGAGGCATTCCGCACAAGACGAATCTCGTCGCTGGTCTGCATGGCTATCCTACAGTGCCCCCAGCGAATCGATGAACGGGAAGAGAACGTGGTGCACCAGCTCGTCGTTCATGCGATGCCCGCCTTCAAAGGTGCTCGACATGCCGGGGTAGTGCTGCTCGAAGACCGGTCGCGCCTCGGCGGAGATTTCGTCCGCATCGCCAAAGAGCCCGTGGCAGAAGATCTGATCCACCTCGTCGAGGCCATCGAACTGATGGGCCTCCATTTCGGCGAAGTGGGCGATGGTGTCCTTGGTCACCTGAAAGGTGAGTTCCCCGTTCTGGCGGCGATTCAGCCACTTGTGCCGCCCCACCGAAAGAATGGAATAGTGCTTGGACAGGCTGAAGGACGGGTTGATGCAGATGCGCTCGAAGCCACGCAGCTGCTGGGCGTACATCGCCCCCATGGAGGTGCCGATGATCAAAGCCGGCTGCTCCTTGGCGACCAGATCCTTCAGCATCGGCAACGCCACCACGGGATCCACGGGAATATCGGGCGCCAGCACAACGACCTTGTCGGTCTTGCGCTTTTCCCAATATTCGTGCCGCAGCAGATCCACGGTGCCGCTTGAACCCGACGATGCGAATCCATGCAGATAGAGCAGTTTCTTATGTGCCTCCGAACTCATGACGCCACAGATTATACCATTTCGCCCAAGTGGGTGAAAGCAGAAACAAAACGCGTTTCCGGCGAAGACTTTTTCGTGATAATATGGCAAAGTCTGAGACGGAATGGTGTGGTAGCGTGCCATCCAATCCGCGTCGTTTTTCGGGGGAACTGTCCGTGCGTCCGCGAA
>JAKSOW010000194.1 GCA_024405395.1 Kiritimatiellia bacterium
ATTTATCTATATATACGTCAAAAAACTCTCTCTCTTATGTATATATAGGAAAAGCACGTTCAGCCCCCTTCATCACCCAGTTTTGATGACGTCCCTCCCTGTGCGGCGGCAGATCAAGATTTTCCGCTTTTCCACTTTATTTCACTCCGCCTCGCGGAACTAACACAGGTGGAGACGCGGTGGGAGCATAGGCCGAAGGACTCGTCCGTTTCTCCAAACACCAACCTAACCTTGGTCCCCCTCGACCGTTAGGTCCTAAGAATTCGACTGTACCGACGACGCGATTTGACTGTACCGACGACGCGAATCGACTGTACCGACAGGCGGGATAGTCCGTAGGCGATCCGAAAAGATGATGTGGCAAAGTCTGGGATGGAAACGGTGTGGCAGCGTGCCACGCGACCAAGGCCGACCGTTGGTGCGCCTGGGGGCAAGACTCTAGCCGGTAGGGCGATTCCGGCGGACAGCGAGGATGTGACGGCTAGTGATGTGCCCGCAAACCGCACAACGCCGGCCCTATGCACGAAGCCTTCCACAAGACGAGGCACGAGGCGTCAGGGGTGGACGCGAGAGACGTGTGCGGGGGCAAGCGGATTTGCGTGCAGGGAGCGAAGGCGGTATTCCGCCAAGCCATCCTGCGCGTGAAGACGCGCCGCAGCCGCGCACGGCTCCTCGCGGCCTCCCCTGTAAGCCGGCGGTGCCTCGCCTTGGGGAAGTCCGTAGGGGATCCCTAAAAGTCTTCGGCGGCAAAGGCCAACCGCTAGAGCAGGCGTTCCAGCACGGCGTCACAGACTTCCGTGCCACGGGACGTAAGGCAATAGGCATTGCCGTTGCGTCTGGCCAGACCCTGCTCCACGGCGAAGTCGAGCTCTTGCCGCCAGGCCGTCAGCCGCGACGCCAAAAGAGGATGTCGCTGCACCGCCGCCTCGGGATCAAATCCGAAGCACGTACGCAAGGTGATGAGGGCTCGTTCCAGGGCATCCGATTCGGGGGAAAGCGTCTCGCGCGCATAGGCATCGCCTTCGCCCACCGTACGAACCAACCCGCCACGTCCGTGAGCGCCGTCGCCCAGTCCCACATAATCCTCGCCGCGCCATACCGCGCAGTTGTGGCGGCACTCGGCACCCGGTCGCGCCCAGTTCGAGATCTCGTAGCGGACGAGTCCCGCCGCCTGCAAGGTCTCTGCCACCCTGGCGTATTCGGCAAGGGCGGCATCGTCGTCGGGCAGTGCGAGGCGGCCCTTGCGCACATCGAGATCCAGTTTGGTGCCGAGTTCGCGAATGAGCGTGTAGACGCTCACATGGGCGGGCGCCAGCTGCCGAACAATCTCCGGCAATGTACGTGAGGCAGACGAGGTGGCAGACGTTGTAGGGTAACCCACAATGAGATCAAACCCAGAATTGGGGAATACGCGCTGCACGGCCTGATAGGCGGCAATCGCCTCAGCCGCCGTATGGCCACGCCCCATGGCCGCGAGTGTGGCGTCGTCAAAGGACTGTATGCCCAGCGAGACGCGGTTGACGCCGCCTGCCGCCAACGTCTCCAGCAGTTTCGGAGAGACGTCATTGGGGTGCAATTCGACTGTGAACTCCGCCGCCGGAAGGAGTCCCCTTTCCCGCAGCGCGTCAAACAGCGGACGCAAATCGCAGAGTCCCGGCGAGCCACCGCCGAAATAGATGGTCGTGGGCGCAGGTTCTTCGGGCAGGATGAGGCTGCGGACTTCATCCGCCAACCGCGCCACATAGGCCTGACGGGCCTCAACCGAAGCGCCCGCACGCGACTTCAGCGCGCAGTAGGCGCACTTGCGGCGGCAGAACGGGAAATGGGCGTAGAGGTTGAAGCTCATCTTCTGCGTCCGTAGGCCCTAGCGGTTGCAGGGAATGATGCTCCAGCAGTAACACGCCCATTTCCACAGGGTCAGATGCACGGCGTGCAGATGTGTGACGAGCGAGGACCACACGAAGTCGGCGGAGATTTCAGTAGTGGCCCAAAGCCAAAGCACCACGCCGAACACGTTGAAGCACCAGATGAACACCCACGAAAAGAGGTGGCCATACTCGACCACGTCTGGCTGGCGCTGCGCCAGCGACTTGAGCGTGAAGCACAGGTGGAAGCACCAGGTGAAGCCCACGGCGAAAAGCCACGCCACAGGGCAGGGCAAAGGCGACACGAACAGACGCGTCACCAACGCCGCCAGCACCACGAGCATGGTGTAGAACGGAAAGAAATACGGCGCCAACGTGATGAGAACGTTGGATTTCGTGAGCATCACCGAGCCGCCATTGAGCGACACCTTCAGATTTGAGACCTTGGCGCCGAAAAGCAGACCCCACACCGCATGCGTGAGCTCATGCCCCAGAATGTACACCCGCACGGGCTTGGCGGGACACACCGCCCACACCGCCAGAAACAAGGCAAAGCCGCCGCCCAAGGCGAAAAGCGGCGCGGCATCCCCCTTTGTGGCGACAGCCCGAAAGACATCCACGAAAACGGGAACAAGCGCCACCGCAGACGGCAACGCGGCGACAGCAAGAAGGAAGCGGAGAAAGCCCACGATGGAACTCAATCCTCGAACACGAACACGAGCTCGTTCGGGAAGACGCGCCTATTCTCGCGCGCCAGCGCCTCCACAAACTCGCGATCCGTCGTGAATCGACGCTGTTTGTCGCGAATGGCGGCAATTTCGCGCGTTTTCTCCTCAATGCGGCGGCGAATCTGATCCCGTTCCGCGCTGAGGCCCTGGGCCTGGCGATACTTCGGGTATGACATCACACCGCCCGTCACGATGACCGCAACGAATGCGCCTGTGAAGCACAATTGACATAGTTTGTCCCAAAGTTTGCCCATGCGAGATATTTTAATACGGATCGGCGTGGTAAGTCAACCGTAAATTTGATATAATTTCGGTCCATGAAAACACAACTGGCATTGGCGGCGCTGGTAACGGGCCTCTTTTTCTGCGCAGGTTGCTTCTCCATGGCAACGGCGTCATCCGAGTCTTTTTCCAAGGCGAAACGCCAAGGCGTCAGCGGGGCGCCGCGTGAACATGTAGTCGTATCCAACTACGGGTGGTTCCTGTTCAACACGATCCCCCTCGTGTGCGGCAACGCGCGCGAAGGCGCACGCATCCCCTTCGTGGTCTTCCGCGATGACGTGACGAGCGACATCGTGCACGACAAGCTCACGTCCTATGCCGCCGCCAAAGGCGCAGACCTTGCGGACATCAACCTGTTCTTCACGGAGAATGTGCTTTTCGAGATTCCCGGCACATCCATTCCGATTCCGATGCCCTATGTGCTGTGCTATCGCGAGCGGCTCATCTCGGGCCTGCTGGTGGATCGGCCCAAGGCAAAGTCTGCCCCCAAGGCCGAGTCGCAGGCTCGCCGCAAGGTTGATCCTTCCGTGAAAAGAAGGCACGAACTGCAGAAACTCCTCGAAGAAATCCCCGATGGAGGCGTGAAATGAAACAGTCCCTTATTCCCGCACTTGCGGCCTTGCTCTTCGCGGGCTGCGCCACGATCCGCAGCACGGACATCTATCATGGCATACACGTCGAAAACGGCGCCACGCCGCTTGCGACCATCGAGGTGGAGAACTCGGGCTGGGAACTCTTCAAGTGCCTGCCGCTCGCGAGCGGCAACCCGAACTTCCCGAACAAGAACACCTGCCGCTGGTTCACGAACACGGTGACGCTGCAGAACAACATCGAGATGCTCGACCAGGAGATGAAGACCCGCGGCGCCACGCGCTTCGCCAACCTCACGAGCCGCAACACCGAAGAGACCTTCCTTTTCATTCTGCTCACCCGGCGCGCCTATCACACGTCGGCCGTCCTGCTGAAGGATGACCCCGCCCCCAAGGCCGCCACCTCGGAGAAATCCACCAAATGAGAATCGCGCGTCATGTAGAGGCGCTTACGCCCTACACCCCCGGCGAACAGCCCAAGAGCCGTTCCGTCATCAAGCTCAACACGAACGAGAACCCCTATCCGCCCTCGCCGCGCATCACCGAGGTGCTCAACGGCTTTGACCTGGACCGTCTGCGCCGCTATCCCGACCCCAACTTCGCCGAACTGCGCGCCCGTCTCGCCGAGCTGAACGGCACGGTGCCCGAGCGCATCTTCGTGGGCAACGGCTCCGACGAAGTGCTCTCGCTCGCAGCCCGCGCCTTTGTGGAGGACGACGAGGCCATCGGCTCCTTCGACCCCTCCTACTCTCTCTACAAGACGCTGGCCGCCATCCGCAATGTGCCGTTCGTACCCTCTCCGCTGGGGCCGGGCTTCACCTGGGCCGAGCCGGTGACGACAGGCGCCAATGCCAAGGTGGCGCTCTTCCTGCTCACCAACCCGAATGCCCCCACGTCCATTCTCTATCCCGAAGAGAACATCCGCGCCTTTGCCGCGAAGTTCCCGGGCGTGGTGATCGTGGATGAGGCGTATGCCGACTTTGCCGACCACAACTGCATGGCGCTCGCCACGGCGGCAGACGCGACCAACGTGCTGGTGATGCGCACCTTCTCCAAGAGCTTCTCGCTGGCGGGGCTGCGCCTTGGCTATTGCGTGGGGCCCGAGCCGCTCATCGAGGCGCTCTACAAGATCAAGGACTCCTACAACGTGGACGCCCTGGCGCAGGCCGTGGCGTTGGCTGCCCTCACAGACGTGGACTGGATGCGTTCCAGCGCCGCCAAAGTGGCCACCACGCGCGCCCGCATGGCCGAGGAGCTGCGCCGGCGTGGCTGGGACGTGCCGAACTCGCAGTCCAACTTCCTCTTCGCGAAGCCGCCCGCACACGCCGGCACGCCGGCAGGCGTGGAACGTGCCGCCGAAATCTTCGAGGCGCTGCGTGCGCGGCAGATCTTCGTGCGCTACTTCACGTATCCCGAGACGAAGGACCGTCTGCGCATCACCGTCGGCACCGATGCCGAGATGGACGCCTTCCTCAAGGCCATCGACGAAATCGCATGATCTCCAAGACTCTTTAACCCTTTACCCCCTTATCTTCCATGACATTCTCCTCCACCCGTTCCGTCTGTTCAGCCACCAGTCTTGAGACCATTCTGCGCGGCCTTGCGCCCGACGGCGGCCTCTTCGTGCCGACGCGCATCCCCACAGGCCTCTTTGCGCCGGAAAAATGCGACACCTTGGAAAAGGCCGAACGTCTGGCGCTCGGCGCGTTCTTCGACGACGTGCCGGAGTCCGTGCGCGAAGACGCGATCAAGAACCTCATCTCCAAGTTCCCCGATGACGAACACGGCGGCGCCGTGCCGCTCGTCGATCTGGGCGACTATCAGATTCTCGAGCTCTTCCAGGGCCCCACGGGCGCGTTCAAGGACGTGGCGCTCTCCGTGCTGCCCGTGCTGATGGCGGCTGCCGCCAAGGCGCAGGGACGTGACCGCGTGCTCATCCTCACCGCCACCTCGGGCGATACGGGATCAGCCGCAATGGCGGGCTTCTCGGGCGTGCCGGGCGTGGAGGTTGCCGTGTTCTTCCCCAACACCGGCACGTCGCGCATTCAGCGCCTGCAGATGACGACGCCGGCCGCGAAGAACGTGCATGGCATTGCCATCCGCGGCAACTTCGATGACGCGCAGGCCGCCGTGAAGCGCATCTTCGCCGATGCCGCCATTCGCGCGGAAGCCGAGAAGGCCGGCGTCACTCTTTCCTCGGCCAATTCCATCAACACCGGCCGCCTCGTGCCGCAGATCGCCTACTACCTCTATGCGGCCGCCAAGCTCGTTCAGCAGGGCGCGAAGTCCTTCGACGTGGTGGTGCCCTCCGGCAACTTCGGCAACATCCTCGCCGCCTACTACGCCAAACTCCTCGGCGCGCCGATCGCCAAGTTCGTCTGCGCCTCCAACGTGAATGATGTGCTGGCGCGCTTCATCCAGACGGGCACCTACGATCCGGGCGATGTCTTCACGGTGACGAACTCCCCTTCCATGGACATCCGCAAGTCCTCCAACGTGGAGCGTTTGCTGTGGCTCGTGAATGGCGGCCTTGAGGATCCTGCCGCCGCCTGCGCCGAAACGAAGCGCCTGATGGAGGAGTTTGCCGCCACAGGCCGCTATACGCTTTCCGACGCCGCCCGTACTCGTCTGCAGGCCGATTTCGTCTCTGGCACGGCCACCCCTGACGAGACCGAGGGCGAAATGCGCTGTATGCGTGCCGACACGCGTGGCTATATCCTCGATCCGCACACGGCCGTCGCCTCCTGCGTGGCGCGCAAGCTGGCGCTGCCGCGTGCCGAGACGCCGTGCGTGATTGCCGCCACAGCCACGCCCTACAAGTTCCCGGAAACGTGCCTGCGCGCTTTCGGCGAGGACGTGCTGAGCGATCCGCCGCCCGCCTTTGCGGCCCTGGAGTCCGCCCCCATCACCCAGACGAAGGTGGTGGACGTGGCTGGCATTGATGACGCCGTACGCGAACTCTTCGGCTGAACAGACCGCACAAAAAGAACGCCGCCGAGCAATTAGAGGTTGCAACGGCGGCGTTTCTTTTGATATAATACTTGCCGTTTTCGCATCCCCAATCGGACTGTAGCTCAGTTGGTAGAGCACGACACTTTTAATGTTGGGGTCGCGGG
>JAKSOW010000195.1 GCA_024405395.1 Kiritimatiellia bacterium
CTTCCGCATTCCTTATGGCCATGTGTCTCGCGCCATGCTGGGCAGAGACCAATGTCGTCGTTGTCGCCGCGGCAAGTCCTGAGGCCTTGGATTCGCGGATGTTCGAGCTCACGTATGCCAATGCCGCCGAGGTCGCGGAGAACTTCAATCGCACGTGGCGGGGGTGGCGTGGTCCAGGTTGGGAAGTAAGTGATGTCGCTGTGCCCTTCGTCGATGCGAATGCCGTCATGGTCACGGCCACGCCCGCGATTCTCGCGTCCTGCGAGAAGATGATCGCGCAGGCAGATCGGCCGCCGAAACAGGTCTATATTGAAGCCCGGTTCGTAACGCTCAAGAATTCGGCCCGTTACAATCTAGGAATTGATTGGCGAGTGCTGGAGGATCTGACTCTTTCCGGAAATCTTTCCGCCAGTTTCACCCAGCAGAAGATTCCGGACAACATCACGAGCTACACCGAAGACATCAATGGCAAAACCGTTCAGAAATATTCCTTCAATGGCGGCGGTCGTGCGGACAATGGATATTTCCAGGGCACCATCTCCACGTCGACGATGAATCTGATTCTCTCGGCGTTGCAGAAGAGCGAGGACGCCAAGACTTTCTCCAATCCGAAGGTCATTGTGGGTAGTGGACGTAAGGCAACGGTGGACATGACCACCAAGCGCCCGAATGTTGTTTTGAGCACGAAGCGTGTGGTCAATGGTGGTTCCAGCACGGTTGACGTGGATATGAAAGTAGCCGAGATCCCAGGCAATGACATGCTTATGTTTGCCAAGGAAGCGTTCTACAGCTGGGGCATTTCGCTTGAGGTCACCCCGCGTGTAATGAAGGATGGCATCATCAATGTGAAGATTGTGCCCACGTTGAGCGAAGAAGGGGACGCCGTGACGCCGGAGGTCAATGACGACAATGTGGCGAAGGTCAGTTATCCGTCCATAAACGTGCAGCGCATCGTGACCGAGTTCTCGCTTAAGAGTGGCATGACTGCCGTCATCGGAGGGCTTTCGAAGACGGAGGAAGTTGATTACGATAGTGGTATCCCGTGGTTGTGCGACATTCCGTGGATCGGCAACAAACTCTTTGGCGGCATTGACCGCGTGAAGGTTCAGAATGAGGTCCTGGTCTTTGTGACCGTCGGGGAATGTGATGCCGCAGATCTGAAAGTCGATGCGGGCCTGCCGAAGAATGCGGTTCTTGGCCGAGGATACACGAATGGTACGCGTCAGGAGCCTGGCGACCGCACAAACGCCGTGGAAGGCGTGATGTCGTTGGATCTTCGTCCGCTCGAGGATCGTGCAGCCGAAAAGGCTGTACAGCCATAAGTCGGACGATTGCCACAGAACTAGCGCAGCGCGCGGGCGAGCGTGAGGCACCACACGCGATGGGCGCCGGCGTTGCGTAGTTCCTTTGCGCAGGCCGAGAGCGTGGAGCCTGTGGTCATGACGTCATCCACGAGCAGAAGGGTACGCCCACGCACAAAGGCGGGATCGGGCACGTGGAAGGCGGCGTGTAGGTTCTTGCGGCGGTCGGCGCCGGAACTCCGTGCCTGGTGTTCCGTGTCGCGGCGGCGGCGCAGGGATTTCACGTCCAGGCGGCGGTTGAGCCGCAGCGCCAGGGGCTCGGCCAGCAATGCCGCCTGATTGTAGCCCCGCTCTCGCAGACGGTGCGGGTGTAGCGGCACGGGCAGCACGGCGTCGATTTCCGCCGCGCGAAACTTCGCGCGCGCAGTTGCCTCCAGCAGATCGGCAAAGTCTTCTGCCAGGTGGATGGCGCGGCGGTATTTGAAGTCCTGAATGATCTGTGGCACGGGGCCGAGATAGCGTAGGGCGCTGCGGGCCCGCGCAAAGGCGGGCGGCTCTTTCTGGCAGGCTTCGCAGACGAATTCGTGATGTGTCTCGGCCGGTACGGGCATGCCGCATATAGCACATTCGCCGCCGGCCTCCAGGAGAGGCAAGGCGGCGAAGCAGGTGGAGCAGATATGTCGCTCCGGCCGATCTGACGCGCGACCACAGTCCGCCACCGGGCAGACACGCGGCCAGCAGAGGTCCGCCACGCGGTTCAGGGCGTTGCGGACGGCGTCGATCATTTCGCGAAGAGCGACTGCGGGTATTCGCCCGCGGCGACGAGCTTGGCGATCTCGTCCATCACGAAAGGCTTGTCCTCGCGGTAGGTGACGCCGAACCAGGATGAGTCCGTCGGCAGCACGGCCACGTCGGCCTTGCCCTCCTGCACGAGCTCGTCCACCACGAAGGGAATGTACCATTCCGACTTCGGCAGCTGGCCGTTCTTCTCCAGCCACGTCGGGAAGCGGGCTTCCAGGGCGTCGAAGAGCTCGGGCGTGAAGCCCCAGAGGTTCATGGAGACGCGCGCATCGCCGGGGAAGTCCTTCTCCACCGCAGCCGGGTCTTCATCATGGGCGCCTGTGCCGCTCGGCACGAGCTTGACGTGTTCGACCACGGTCTTGAGCGTCTGGTCCGGATTGAGCTGGCAGACGCCGCGTGCCACAGAGCCGTTCTTCGAGAGCGTGAGGTCGAGGCGATAACCGACCATCGCGAAATGGTACTTGTCGCCCGACTGGGCCGTCTGAAGGAACTGAGCGAGCTTCGCGAAGGCGTCGCGGCCGTAGAAATCATCGGCATTGATGGCGGCGAAGGGTTCCTTCACCACGGCGCGGGCACTGCGGATGGCATGTGCCGTGCCCCAGGGCTTGGCGCGGCCTTCCGGCACCGTGAAGGGGGCGGGCAGGTCGGTGATGTCCTGGTAGCAGTAGTCCACGGGGATGAGTCCCTCGTACTTCTTGCCGACCTTCTCCTTGAATTCGGCCTCGAAGTCCTTGCGGATGATGAACACCACCTTGCCGAAGCCGGCGCGTTTGGCGTCGAAGACCGAATAGTCGAGAATGGCCTCGCCCGAAGGCCCAACGGGATCAACCTGCTTCAACCCGCCATAACGGGAACCCATACCAGCGGCGAGAACAACGAGAGTCGGCTTCATCGGTCAGTTTCTCCTTAAAAGAAAAACCCGCTTGGAGGGCGGGTTTCGTTTGGTTGGCCCGCAGGGACTCGAACCCCAACAGGCAGAATCAGAATCTGCAGTGCTACCATTACACCACGGGCCAACAGAGTGGAAAACGCCGCATATTATATCACTACCCGCTTGCGCGCGCAAGGGGAAAAAGGTATAATCTTGTCCCTATGGGAAAATTCATCATCAAAGGGCGGCGTGTCGTCTCCGGTACGCACCGTGTGCCGGGCAATAAGAACGCCGCGCTGCCGATGATCGCCGCCGCTTTGCTGACGGCGGAGCCGGTGACGCTGGAGAATATGCCCGAGATCGCCGACGTCGCGCGGATGCTGGAGTGTGCCACCCGCTTTGGCGCCAAGGTTTCGCACGACAAGGCGGCGCGCACGGTCACGATCGAGGCGAAGAAGCTCAAGACCGTGCGCCTGGATCCCACGCTTGCCCGCGCCATCCGTACCTCGGTGCTGTTTGCGGGTCCGCTCCTGTCGCGCATGGGCGGCGTGTCGCTGCCGCCTCCAGGCGGGGACGGCATTGGACATCGGCGGCTGGATACGCATTTCGATGGTTTTGCCGCCTTGGGCGCGAAGGTGAAATGCTCGCGGCGTATGCTCTCCGTGCGTGCGGGCGCGCGCGGCCTTATAGGGACGCATATCCTGCTGGACGAGGCGAGCGTCACGGCCACCGAGAACATCCTCATGGCGGCGGTGCGCGCGAAGGGCGTCACGGAGATCTATAATGCCGCCTGCGAGCCGCATGTGCAGGACCTGGTGGCGTTGCTCAATGCCATGGGGGCGAAGATCCAGGGTGCCGGCACCAACCGCTTGGTGGTGGAGGGCGTGGAGTCCCTGCACGGCGCCACTGCCCGCGTGGGCTGCGACTACATCGAAGGCGCCAGCTACTTGACGGCCGCGGCGGTGACGGGCGGCGAACTGACGCTCACGGAAGTCGATGCGGCGGCGTTCGCTGTCCTGGAGAAGCCTTTTGCGCGCTTTGGGGTACGGTGGACGCTGGATGCCGCCGCGCGCACGCTGCACATGCCGGTGCGCAAGCGCAAGTCGATGCGCTATGATCTCGGCGATGCGATTCCCTCGGTGGCTGACGGTCCCTGGCCGATGTTCCCCTCCGATCTCGTGTCCATTCTCGTGGTGCTGGCCACGCAGACGCGCGGCACGTGCCTCTTCCACGAGAAGATGTTCGAGAGCCGCCTCTATTTCGTGGACCACCTCATCGGCATGGGCGCCAAGATCGTGCAGTGCGATCCCCACCGCGTGGTGGTGACTGGCCCCACGACGCTGGTGGGCACTACGGTGACCTCGCCCGACATCCGGGCGGGCATCGCGCTCATTCTCGCCGCCCTCGCCGCCAAGGGTGAGACCGCCATCCTCAACGCCGAGTCGATCGACCGTGGCTATGAGGCCGTGGAGCGGGTGTTGGGCGGTTTAGGAGCTGAGATCCGCAGGAATTGAAAGGTTAAAGGGCATTATGAAAGAACTGAGCGTATTGGATTATGGCGTGATTGCGGCGTTCTTCGCCGTGATGCTGGGTGTGGGCTTCTACTATAGCCGCAAGTCGAAGAATTCGGACCAGTTCTTCGGCAACGACAAGTCGGTGCCGTGGTGGCTCTCGGGCGTGAGCTTCTACATGAACAGCTTCTCGGCGCTGGCGTTCGTGATGTATTCGGCGCTGGCGTACAAGTTCGGCTGGGTGCCGGTGACGGTGAGCTGGCTCTCGGTTCCGGCCGTGCTGCTGGGCGCGTGGTTCCTCGCGGTGCGGTGGCGCCGTGCGGCGAAGTCGAGCCCCATCGACTACATCGCCACGCGCTACACGCCGAAGATGTGCTCGACCCTGGCGATTCTGGGCCTGCCGATGCAGCTCCTGGACAACGCCCTCAAGCTGCTCGCGATCGGCACGGTGGTGGGCGTGGGCATGGGCTTCCCGCTGTTCTGGTCCATCTGCATTTCGGGCCTCATCATCGTGCTCTATACCTTCCTGGGCGGACTCAAGGCCACGCTGACGTGTGACTTCATCCAGTTCCTGGTGATCCTCGCGGTGGTCTTCGCCCTGCCGCCGCTCTGCCTCCAGAAGCTCGCGGCCGTGGATGGCGGCACGGGCCTGTTGCATGGCTTTGAGGTGTTCTTCGACAAGGTGCCGGCCGGCTTCTTCAACTTCACGAACGGCCAGTACGGCTGGGTGTACATGATCGTTTTCTTCTGCTGTGTGGGCTCCACGCTCTCCACCAACTGGTCCCTGGTGCAGCGCTACTACTCCACCAAGAGCGAGAAGGACGCGAAGAAGATGGCCTATCTCGTGGCCACATTGCTCTTCGTGGGGCCTCCGCTGTTCTTCTTCCCGGCGATGGCCGCGCGCGTGTTCCTGCCGGAGCTGGACCTCAACGACGCCACGGCGATGAATGCCGTGTACGCCACTCTGTGCAAGACCGTGCTGCCGGCCGGCATGATCGGCATGGTGATTGCGGCGATGTTCTCGGCCACGATGAGTTCGCTCGCGGGCAACTTCAACGCGGCCGCCGCGGTGGTGATGAACGAGCTCTACCTCAAGCTGGACCGCGAAGCCACGCCGGCGCGCCGGATGGTGGCGGCGCGTGTCGCCACCGTGCTGGTGGGCGCGGGCGTGGTGGCGCTCACCTTCGTGATGCAGTATGCGCAGGGGGCGGACGACCTCTTCAACCTCTCCAACAAGGTGTTCGGCGTGTTCCTGCCGCCGATTGCGATTCCGATGCTCTGCGGCATCTTCGTGAAGCGCTTCTCGAAGCGTGCGGGCATGACGGGCCTGGTGGGCGGCATCGTGGTGGGGTTGGCGCTTTTCGTGGCGGGCGGCACGTGGCCGTTCCTGCGCGAGATGGTGTGGATCTTCCCGCTGACGGCCCTGGCCACCATTGTATTCCTCTTTATTGGAACGCTGGTCTTCCCCGACAAGCCCGAGGAGCGCGCCGAGGTTGAGGGATTCTTCAGGCAAGTCAACACGCCGGCGTGATTCGGGGATTTATCCCCTTGCCCAGCACTCGCTAAAATGATAAAATAGGCATCTCTTTTCACAAGAGGTAAACAAGAGGAATACGAACCATGGTCTACTCGACAGAGGTACAGCATCAGTGCCCCCTCACGAAGGGGTGCAATCACGGTCCGGCTCCCATCCCCGAAGAGGGCAAGTGGGTTCAGGCCAAGCAAATCAAGGACATCAGCGGCTACACGCACGGCGTGGGCTGGTGCGCACCCCAGCAGGGCGCCTGCAAGCTTTCGCTGAACGTCAAGGACGGCGTGATCGAGGAAGCCCTCGTCGAGACGATCGGCTGCTCGGGCATGACGCACTCCGCCGCCATGGCCTCCGAGATTCTCGTCGGCAAGACGATCCTCGAGGCGCTCAACACCGACCTCGTGTGTGACGCGATCAACACCGCGATGCGCGAGCTCTTCCTCCAGATCGTCTACGGCCGCACGCAGAGCGCGTTCTCCGACGGCGGTCTCGTGATCGGCGCGGGCCTCGAGGACCTCGGCAAGGGGCTCCGTTCGA
>JAKSOW010000196.1 GCA_024405395.1 Kiritimatiellia bacterium
CTTCGGACATGTGTTGGTCGCGTAGAAGACCTGACCTTCCTTCAGGATCGGACACAGCGTCAGCGCCGGATCGCCGTATTTCGCGACGAGATCGCTGCGCAGCGACCGATCCAAGACCGTGATCTTGACGACTTTCACAAGCCCTCCCCCTACTTGATTCCGAGATTCTTGCGGAAGAACGCTTCGATTTCATCCCAGGGAATGAAATCGCCCTTGCCGCCGTCATAGAGATCGGTGTGGTTCGCGCCCGGAACGATGCGAAGGACCTTGTTTTCACCCTTGAGCAGCTTGAAGGCCGTTTCGCCGAAGTAGCGGCTATGCGCCTTCTCGCCATGCAGCACCATCACCGCGCTCTCGATCTCACCCGCATAGGCAAGGAGCCGTCCATTCAGAAACGACGTGGCGCTCGTCACGTTCCAGCCGTCCGTCGAATTGCCGCTCCGATGATGGAAACCCCGCGGCGTCTTGTAGTAGTCGAAGTAATCCTTGAAGAACTGCGGCGCGTCCGGCGGCAGAACGTCCGGCACACCACCCGCCCGCGCGTACGCACCGGAGGCGAAGTCGGCCGTGCGCTGTTTCGCCAGCGCCAGTCGTTTCTCGCGACGCTGGGCGAGACTGTCTTCGCTGTCGAAGTAGCCGTTCGCCGTAACACGGGTCATGTCGTACATCGTGGAAGCGATCGTCGCCTTGATGCGCGGATCAATCGCCGCAGCATTGATCGCAAGCCCGCCCCAACCGCAGATGCCAACGATGCCGATCTTCGCCGCATCGACATCCGGACGGTTCGCGAGGTAGTCGACGGCGGCGGAGAAGTCCTCCGTATTGATGTCGGGAGAGGCCACGCGACGCGGTTCGCCGCCTGATTCGCCCGCAAAGGACGGATCGAACGCGATCGTCAGGAAACCGCGCTCCGCCAACGTCTGCGCATAGAATCCCGAAGACTGCTCCTTCACTGCGCCAAACGGGCCCGACACCGCAAGCGCGGCAAGGCTCCCCGCTGCGGATTTCGGCTTGTAGCAGTCTGCGACGAGCTTGATTCCGAAACGATTCACAAAGGAGACTTTCGTGTGGTCGACCTTGTCGCTCTTCGCGAAGACCTTGTCCCAGGCCTCGGTCTGGGCCAGTCCCTTCGCCGTCTCGGCGGCAACCGAAACCGGCGCATTATTCTTCTCCGACATCGCCATCAGTGTTCCTCCTAACGCGACACAGGTCGCAATGGTCATACTTTTGAGATTCATGCCTACTTCTCCCAGTCATCTGACCACCATTCTATCACACGTCCTTTCCAATAACCAATACCATTCTTTTATACAACTTATAACCAACTCTTATAGGATACCCTATAGCTACTCTTCCCCCCTATATACTATATATATGAGGGGAGGCGATTCGGCGTGCCCGACGAGCGGCACAACGCCCACCCCCGGCTGAGGGGAAACGACGTCTTTAGGGGGGCGTCACTGACGCCCCCCCTTACAGCGCCGTTTTGAAATCACCCCTGCACTATTCGCAGAGCGCCGCCCCTTCAATTCTTTGTGCCGCCTGTCAGCTTGGCGTACATTTCGAAAAGCCTGGCCACGATCTCGCTCTCGGTCGCCTTCGGACTGAAGCCATAGGCGGCAAGAACCGCCGCATCGTTTGCCTGATGCGCCTTGCACAGTTCGGGCGGCATGAAGGTGTCATCATAGAGATCGGCGAGGGACGAATCCGGATAAAGCGATCGTGCATCCAAGATCGCCTGTGCCGTCGTTGCGATCCGTTCACGAACTCCGAGGGTTGGCAAAGAAGGCTCTGCTACCGCGCCGCCTGAGCTTCGCACCTCCAAACCATCCTCAATCTGCGGCCAGGGGAAATTGTTGTAGACGATTGCCGCCGAATAACGATAGTCGGATTTCAGCCGCCCGGCGACAACCCGCATCCAGGCCATGTGGACAGATGAGGTGAGGACGCCAAAGTGGTAGAGAGTGGCATCAGGGATGATGTTCACTAGATTTGTTGCAATCGTATCTCCATTCAAGAACCCAATTGGAACATACCGCCTGTTTTCCGAAGAAACAGCAGGAACTACGACATAAAAATCTGGATTCTTCGTCTCCCGAAAGACTGTAGGGGAATCCGCTAGCTTGCGGCGTCCAGGATCTGGCGCATTGAGACGATCCAATCTACAGGCCTGAATACGGGCCTCCACCAACGGACAATTCCGCAACTCATTGGGAGATGCGAATTTCAACCACAGGCAATAACGTTTACGGCCATTGATAAATTCATCCGACCCAATCAGCTTTTTTATGAATCTTAGAGCCTGGGGTTCACGACGCACGAAATCATCATATTCCGATTCCTCAATGATAAGATGCCCCCCATCTGCCGGTCTATTTCCCGTGATCATCTCAGGAGAATCACATAAAGGTTTTTGTTGTCGCTCCACAAACACATCTGGACCATCCATCAGGTACCCATTGATGTGTCGGACGATCGTCTTGCCGCCATTCGCGTCGTAAATGCATTTCTCGCCCAGACTGCGCGAAGCCGGGCGCAACGGTAGTGGAGCCCCATTTTGCAGGGCCTCGGAGTTAACCCCGAATCCGACGATGACCACATGCACATGCGCCTTCTCGCTCGCTCCGCTGTCCCACACGCCCGCCCTCCAGGCGCAGTCAATCTCGACGCCAAAGCGCTCCTTCAACGGCTTCCACACAGCGGCGACCTGCTCGCCTTGGCAGATGGAGTTCGTGGAGACAAACGCCGCCTTTGCGGCAGATCCCCGCATCAGCTCGGCGGCCTTCCAGTACCAGGCGGCCACGTAGTCGATCTTGCCTGCCGTCTTGAGAGGCTTCCCCTTCCCGTCCACGAAGGTCGCCAACATGTCGGCCTTCTGCTCGGGCGACTGGTTGGAATAGCCGACAAACGGCGGATTGCCGAGGATGTAGTCGAAGTGTCCGCCGTCCGCAAGCAGCGTGTTCCAGTCCATCCGCAACGCGTTGCCCTTCACGATGTGTGCGTAGCGCTTGAGCGGCAGGAAGTCGATCTTCCGGTGCAGGATCTGTTCCGTCTCGATCATCATCTGGCTCTCGGCGATCCAGAGGGCCGTCTGCGCCACGGACACCGCGAAGTCGTCGATCTCGATGCCGAAGAACTGGTCGATGGTCACGTGGATGGCGTCGCCGAGATCCAGCTCGCCCTGTCCTTGCTGCCGAAGCGAGATGGCCCGGTTCTCCAGGCGGCGAAGCGAGATGTACGTCTCGGTGAGGAAGTTGCCGCTGCCGCAGGCGGGGTCGAGGAACTTCAGGCTGCCAAGCTCCCTCTGGAAGGCGACAAGCGCCTCGTTGCGCCGCTTGATGTTCCCCTGGGCGGCGATTCCGTCCAGCTCCCGCTCCAGATCCCACAGGAAGAGCGGATCGGCCACACGGTGGATGTTCGTCACCGTGGTGTAGTGCATGCCGTTCTTGCGGCGCATGGCCGTGGAGAGCGTGGACTCGAACACCGCCCCGAAGATCGTGGGGTTGATCTCCGTCCAGTCCAGGTCGGCGCACATGCAGTCCAGGAGCAGCGTGCGTGTCTCGTCCGTGAAGCGGGGGATGCGGATGCGTTCGTCGTCGAAGAGGCCGCTGCCCACGTACGGGAAGTCGAGGAGATCGGGGATGTCGTCGGGGTCGCGGTTCGGGTAGTCGGTGTTCAGGACGCGGAAGAGCTGCGCCAGGCGATCACGGAAGGCCTCGGCGTCGTAGCGGCGCATATAGTCCACGAACTGGTCGCGTCTGGGGAACACACCCGCGTCCTCGGCGTAGGCGCAGAAGACGAGCCGCACGCAGAGCATGTTCAGCGATTCGAGTGTGCGCTCGTCCGCCTCGCCTGCGTAGCCCTTCAGGAGCGCCCGGTAGAGCCGCCCCACCAGCTCGCCCGCCTTCCTGTCCACGGCGGCGACGTCGCGCACGGGGGCGACCGTCTGCTGCACCTCAGCGAGGAATGAGAGGACGCGCAGCTTCTTCGGCAGGTCCCTGAGCGCCACCTTCACCGGCGTCAGCTTCGCGGCGTGCTTGTCGAGGACGATGAACTCCTGGAAGTTGCACAGGACGACGAAGCGGATCGGCATCGTGTCGGGCAGCGCCCCCACGTAGAGCAGCGCCTGCTCGATGACCTGCTTCTCGGTGAGGTCTTTGGTGAAGCCCTTCTGCTCGATAAGGACCTTCGTACGGGGGATGTACGCGTCGATGAACCTGGTGGCGAAGCCGGTGTTGACCTGCACCTCGTACTGCACCCAGTCGTCGGGGTCGGACACGCCGAAGACGTCGTGCAGGAGCCCGCGCCAGAACTTCTGGCACTCGCCCTTCTCATAGCCCCTGCCGAGCCACTTGGCCGCGAACACCGCCGCAGCCCTCTTCTGTTCCTTCGCCGTCACCTGAACCGTACACATCCTGCCGCCCATGTGACGGCAACGCAGCTTGGGCGGCATAAAAAGAGCGTGCCTCGTTCGAGATATCTCTAGCGAGGCACCGGAAAGAGCCCGAGTTGAAATATCAAGAACGGGCACGCAGAGCGGGTACACAGTAAGGCCTAGGTGTAATCACCCAGGGTGTACAGCCCTGCGCAGCCACATCCTTCACTTCAACTCTGAAAATTTCCGGTTTTCGCTAGAAGCAAAAAATGCGCTTACGCACATTTGTCGTTGGCGGCAGAATTGCGCGAAGCGCCCTGCCACCGATATCAAAGAACAATCGTCAACTGAACACTCGCTCAGCCAACACTGGAATTGTAGCAAAAATCCGTTCCGAGTGGAACACATTTCGTGTCTGCCGCAGAACGCAGACCGGGTGGAATCGGGTGAAAGTCTTCAATCTTACAACTTGGAACCCTTCAAGCACCCTGCCTCCCCCCCCCCTTGAAGTCTTGAAGACTTGAATCATTTCCATGCCGCCGGGGACATCTGGACAGGATTCACAGGATTTCCAGGATTGAAAAGCCAGGTCCCCCGCAATGATTCTTTGCTGCCTCATCCCCTCCTGCACGACGCCCGCGGCAGCGAGAGAATCGGCAAGTGGGTGGCGCGTTGGCGTCACACGCAAAGGCCTTGGGAGGGGAATTTTGAGACCCTAGAGAGGGATTTTTGAGACCCCTGCGCGGGAATTATGAGACCTAATCAGCGGCGCCTGTCCCCTGTAGGGATAACGCGCCTCCCCTTTAGGGCCAGCGCCTCTTCCCTTTACGGGCAAATGATTTCCCTTTAGGGACTTTGGGGTTTCAGCGGTGGCGTTCGCCGCCGCCCAGATAGAGTTCGCAGGCGATAACCGTGCAGGGCGATCCGCCATCGGTCCGCGGCTCGGCCGGGATGTCCACCACATTGTGGCCGGCCTTCAACGCCGTGCGCGGATAGCGCAGCAGGGCGGCGCCCTTCGCCGCCGTCTTCGCATGGAGGAACGACGTCGGCTCAATGCGCCGCCAGCCAGTGGGCGCCACACCGTTGAGCGTCACCTGCGAACAGAGCGCATTGGACACGGCGACGTTGAACGCAAGCGCCAGCTCCGCCTCCCCTTTGGCGGGCACGGCGCCAATCGGAATGCGCACGCGCACCGGCGCCGAAAGCTTGCGCGGCAACTGCATGCAATTGGGCGCACCGTTGACGCAGCACTCGCGATACGACACCGGGTAGGCCCGTGGCGCGTCGGCGACTTTCTCGGGCGCAAGTCCGCCCGTGGTGAACGCCCGCCACTGGTCGCTGTCGGCGGCGAAATGGAAGGGATTGAAGATGTAGACGCCAGGCGCGCCCTGCGCATAGAGGTTTTCGCAGAAGCCCCGGTATTCGGCCAGCGTAAGATACTGCCGCAGTGCCCGGTCCTTGACGACGCCCGAATCCAGACCCGGCACAATCGTCACCTCCGGATTCACCGCGTGAATGCGCTGCGCCCATTCGCGATAGGGGATGTCGAAGTTCACGGTCGTGAAGAAATTGCACACGACCAGCCAGTCAATCCACTTTTTCTGCGCCCAATGAACGGGGTCCTCGCCCAGTTTGAGACACGTCTCCTCCGCCGTCTCCACACGGGCACCGACCTTGACCGGATGCCCCCACTTCTTCGCCGCCGCATCGGCGTGCGCCCGCACGGCGCGCATCACCTCGTTGAGGCAGTTCGTCTGACTCGGCTCCAGGCCAGGCGTCAGATGGTGCGGGAAGCGCAACCAATCGATCTCCACGCCATCTACGTCATAGCGCTGGAGCATCTCTCCCACATAGCCGATGTAGGTCTCCCGCACTTCCGGGTGCGAGTAGTCCATTGCGGCGTCCGTCCAGCGCTTGCCGTCGCTCGTGGGGACGCGCCGCCATTCGGGGTGCCGGCGCCACAGGCTGCCGTGCAGCCCCGAATTGGGGTTCTGCGCATCGTGGACGTCATTCATGCGGATGGACAGCCAGGGCGACACGCCCTTCTCGCGCGCCCGCTTCGCCCAGATGGCGTAGGGGTCGATT
>JAKSOW010000197.1 GCA_024405395.1 Kiritimatiellia bacterium
GCTCCCCAAGGTCTGCCTCTTTTCTTTGCTGACCCATTAGATATTACAACATCTGTTTTGCCGATTTGGCGTTGACCCAATCCGTCAAAAGATGGTAAAATACCATCGTGGCTTACAATAAAAACATAATTCGCGGCGGATTTATCCGTCAGGTGGTTCTTTGCCTGGTGTTGCTTGGCGCAGGATTGTCTGTGTGGGCTGCGGACACCAACATTTCCACCAACTGGTTCATCAGCTCGTCCTACACGGTGGCGGACCCCAACAACAACCGTGTCTGCATGGGCGGAACGATCAGTGGCCCCGGTCGGCTCATCGTCAACAATGCGAACGGCATACGCTTTGACAAGCCCAATTATGACTTCACGGGCAACATCGACCTGCAGAAGGGGTATCTTGATCCGCGTGTGACGATGGCCTTTGGCCGTGGTGGCCGGGTGCGCATCGATCCGCAGGATTCGTCGACGCCCTACATCAACTTGGGCCTTTACACCACGAGTTCGTCCGTGAGCAGCTACACTGCCGCCTTCACCAATGACTTCGAACAGGTGCTGGAGGTGGCGGAGACCGACCCCGAGACCTTTTCATCTGCTTCGCCCACGATTCAGGTGGCGGCGGATTCCACCAGCCAACACTCGCACATCCACATTGTGGGCGCAACCAAATTCCATGGTTCGGCTGTGCTGCGCGTGGGAGCGTCTGCCAGCATCTATGGCACGAACCACCGTCTTTACTTTGACGGCCCGGTGACGGTGCTGGGGGACAAGACCCTTCATCTGCAGACGTGGGGCGATTTCTACTTCAATGACGCGATCACGGCACGGCGCCTGTTCCTTGGTAATGCCTGGAGCCAGAACTGCACGGTTCATCTCGATGCACCCACGATCAATGTGCGTCAGATCGAACTGTACGCGGGTTGTGTGGACATTGGCGAGAACTGTCAGGAAGCGCTGCCGCAGCTGCATTGGCCGTGGTCCTGGGATTCGGCGCGCAGCAAGCTGACGCTCAATGGCCATGACCACTCGACGCCGGGTCTCAGCTTCACCGAGCGCAAGAGCCCGCTGCAGCGTTTCTTCAATGCGACCGGCTCCGACACCTGCAGCACAACCTCTGGCGGCCCGACCATTTCGTCCAGCACGCCGGCCACGCTCACGATTACAGGCGGCAGGTATCGGTACGAGGCTGGCGAGTCGGACGGTGAGTGCACCAACTACGTCGGCTATGTCCGTTTTCTGGACAAGGTATCGCTGCGCATTGACGCCTGGACCAATGCGTTCACCCAGACGCTGCGGTTGCTGCCGAGCTCGACCACGGGTGGGCTTGATGTCAATAGGGGCCTCCTGCGCGTCGAGGCGCCGGTCACGTTCTCCAATCTCACGTCGATTCGCGTGGGGGCGGATGGCGTGCTGGACACAGTGTTGACTAACTGCCCTAACGTGTTCGGCGAAGTCACGAACGTCGCCTATCGCATGGCATCGGATGGTTATGTCGCGGGCATGTATGCGGCGGTGACGAATCTGGATGTCGCCGGACGCTTCCTGATGAATGACATCGCAGAGGCCGATCCGCTGCCGTCGGTGAAGGTGCTGGGGCTGTCGTCGGGGGCTCGACTGGAGATGACGTCCGACTATACTTTCCGGGTGAATCGGTTCTTCTACAACGGCGTCGAGCAGGCGCCTGGCGTCTACATGCCGAGCGAACTCGTGCGTGGCGGTGTGGTGATTGTGGATGGCGGTGCCGCCGCGACGGAGGTCAACTGGGTGGGTACGAACGGTAACTACTCGGTGCAGTACGGCTACAATTGGCAGGGGTACACCCAGCAGCCGCCCGATCTCACGACGGGAGCGACAAAACCCTATTTCTCGGTGGCTGGCACGAATGTCGTCTTTGACATGCCGACGCTCTTCAATGCCATTACCTTCAAGGCGCCGGGCAAGCAGGGTGTGACGCTCTACAAGGAGCGTGGGGTTGGTGGCCGGGCGGCACGAATCGGCCTGATGGGTGGTGGCCTGGCCGCGAAGGACGGCACGTCCACCACGGCCGCCAACAAGCGCACGCACGTCATCGAGCCGCCGCTCAGCGCCTATCAGGCGCAGACCTGGAGCCTGGACACGGCCTCGACGGTCGTCCTGGGCGGCGGTTTCTCGGATGGTGGCGCACATGGCGTGAAGATCCAGAAGACGGGCAAGGGTACGTTGGTTCTGGATGGCACGAACGCCATTTCATCGGGTTCGGCCTTTATCGTGCCGTTCGCTACCGCCAACCAGGGTTATGTGGGCGTAACGGGTGAAGTGCATGTGGCGGGTGCGTTCGCCGTGAGCAATGGCGCGGTGACCGTGAGCGGGCGCCTGGCTGGTCCCAACGGCAAGATCAATCGGGCGGCGCCTGTTCCAAACGCCGACGGCACGCTTTCGTTCCGTCAGGGTTCCACCGGCACGGCGGCCGCCAACCGCTTTACGCTGGATGGCGCGCAGTTGGATCTGCCGGTGTGGCTATTGCCCTTTACCAGCGGCGGCACGTCGTTCTATCTGACGTCGGGCAGCGAGAACTATGTGCGCGGTTCGTTTGTGCTGCAGGCCCCGACCAAGGGAAATACCGTGACGTTCTATACGATGGGCGGCACAATCACCTTTGAAGATCAGGTCATCGCCACGAACTGCATCTGGAAGACCCAGAGCGCGGGCGGCCATGTGATTCTGGAGAACAGGCGTTTCGCCGAGAATGGCGGCAACCGCTTCTACGTCTACAGTCCCTCGGCGGGCCTTACGGAGTTCAATACGCCTTACAACACCTTCCTGGAGCCGGATCACGGCGGAATCTCCTTCGACTACCACAACGGCGCGGTTCAATTCAACGTGGACCTTGCGGTGACGAACGGCACGCTCCGTTTTCATAACGTCACGGAGGCGAATGTTTATACCAATAACTATTGCTACCTAATGTGCACTTCTCAACGCGTTGATCGTCTGGTAGCTAGGCGTGGACCCCTTAATGGGAATATCACCAATAACACGGCCACGCTCTATGGTGATGGCGCGTGGCTGGAGATCGCGGGCAATGGGATGGCCTCGACGAATGGCCTGGTGATCTCCAACTGCGTGAACATCGCCAAGACGGGATCGGCGGATCTTCTCTTCTGCGATCATGACCTTGTGCACACGGGCGAGCTGAACATCCTGAACGGCCGTGTGATCTTCGACACGAACGCCACCTGGCGTACGGCGCAGGACATCCATGTGACGGGGCCGGGCTGCTTGAAGCTCAATGCCTCCGAGCGCTTCTCGAACCGTGTGCGTCTGCATCTCGATAATCTCTATGCGGAGCCGGAGTTCGTTGAGGATCCGCCTGAGTTGCTGCAGACGTGGACGCTGGAACTGCCGGCGGGCGTCACGCAGAGCGTGGCGTCGTTGGTGCTTGACGGCGAATTGGCCCGTCCCGGCATCTGGGGCAACACGAATTTCAACGCGTCCGTCACCTGTCACGATGACCGCATCCAGGGTGCCGGCGTGCTGAAGGTCGCCCAACGCAGCCTGGTGCTGCGCTTCCGCTGATCGGATGGGCGTAACATCCAAAGAGGAGAAGGACATGAACAGAAGATCATTTCTCGCTACGGCCGGGGCGGCCGCTTTGGCGCCGTCGGTGATGGGGCAGAACAAGGCTGCGCGCATCTTCAAGGTCGCCTTGGTGGGTTGCGGTGGCCGCGGCACAGGCGCGATGCGCGATATCCATGCAGCGGCCAAGCGCCTGGGCTGCGAGATCAAGATCACCGCGTTGGCCGACTTCTTCGCGGACAAGGTGAACAAGCTCGGCGATGCGTATGGGGTGGACCCCAAGGTGCGCTTTGTGGGCGCTGACGGCTACCTGAAGGCCATTGCCACCGACTGCGAAATCGTGATGCTCTGCACGCCGCCGTTTTTCCGTCCGCTTCATCTCGAGGCGTGTGTGGCCGCCGGCAAGCACATCTTCGCGGAAAAGCCCATCGCCACGGATCCGCGTGGTGTGCGCCGCTTCCTGAAGGCGGCCGCCGAGGCCAAGGCGAAGAAGCTGTCGCTGTTGGCCGGCACTTGCGTGCGCCACCGCATCGACGTCGCCTCCCAGCTCAACCCGTTCCGCGCGGGTGCGCTTGGCCAGGTTCGCGCCGGCCGCGTGTATCGTTGCCACGGCAGCCTGCGGCAGTATGAGCGTCCGCGTCGCCCCACCGATACGAATGCGGGTTATCTCGCCAACTGCTGGTACATGTTCTGGGAGATGGGCGGCGATCAGATCACCGAGCAGGCCATCCACCAGGTGGATACGGCGAACTGGTTCATCGGGCGCTGCCCCGAGTCCGCCCTTGCGTTTGGCGGCCGCTGGCGTCGGCCGATGGGCGACATCTACGATGAGCTCGCCATTGATTTCGACTACGGTGACGAACTCCACGTCGCCGCGTATGGCCGGCATGTCGACGGCTGCGCGAACCCGGTGGGTACGCGCCTCGTCTGCACCGACGGCTACATCAGCATCGGCGGCAAGATGAAGCGCTTTGACGGCAAGGATGTGGCGCCGGACATGGCCTCGGTGGCGGACTTCGAGCCCAGTAACCTCGTGCAGGAGCACAAGACGAATCTCCAGGCCCTGCTTGAGGGGCGCTTCCTGGCCGAGGGCGAGCAGCTCGCGATGGCCACCGCCACATGCGTGATGGGCACGCTGGCCGCCTATTCGGGCCGTGTGGTGAAGATGCGCGACATCCTCGAGAACGAGCGTAGCGAGTTCTACGACAAGTGGAACACGGCGTTTCTGCCGGAGGACTTCGAACGCACGGATGACATTCCGCTGCCTCCGGATGGCAAAGCTGGCTTTGTGCCCGGCGTTGCGCAGGCCTGACGCCGTTATTGCAGCCGCAATGTGCCGAAGGGGGACAGCGTAGCTCCCGAGGCCACATTGCGGTAGACGGGTAGCCCGGCGGCGATCTTGGCTTGGTCGCCAATGATGATGCCGGGCACGGTCGAGGCGTTGCTGCCGATGAGCGCGTGGACGCCGACGCGCGTGTTTCCCGAAAGCGTGACGCCTGGGCAGATCTGCGCGAAATCGTCGATCTTGGAGTCATGCCCCACGCCGGCTCGGGCATTGATGATCACGAATTTCCCCAGTTCGGCGCCAACGGAGACAACGGCTTGGGGCCCAATGAAGACGCCGTGCCGCAGTTCGGCAGTGGGTGCCAAATCGGCCGAGGGATCGACAATCGCGGGGAAGTCGTGTCCGCGCAGCTGGCGGTAAACTTTCTCGCGCACGGCATTGTCGCCGATGGCGATGAACACCGCCGCCCCCGGTAGATTCTCGGAGGCGTAGTCCACGTTGCCGAGGAGAGGATAGCACTCCAGCATGCCCGAGGCCTTGCTGGGGGCATCGTCGGCGAACCCCAGGATGTTCCAGGTGGGCTTGATCGCGTTGATGCGCTCCAGCGTCCAGGCGACTTCGCGGCCGAAGCCGCCGGCGCCCACGATGAAAATGTCTCTCATGTGCTGCTCCCCCTGAATTCGTCCATGGTGGCCTCGCCTTGCTTGTTGACGCCACGGGCGGCGAACACAACGGCAATGGTGAGGAAAAGGATTTTGAGATCAAGCCCGAAGGTACGATGGTCGACGTACCAGACGTCGCGCGCCAGGCGGTCTTCCCAACTGGTCTCATTGCGCCCGTTGACCTGCGCCCAGCCCGTGATGCCAGGGCGTACCTCGTGGCGGCGTGCTTGTTCGGGCGAATAGCGGGGAAGATAGGCGACAGGAAGCGGACGCGGTCCCACCAGAGACATCGTGCCCGTCAGCACGTGAAACAGCTCAGGCAATTCGTCGAGCGAAGTTTTGCGCAGAAAGGTGCCGAAGCGGGTGAGGCGGGCGGCATCGTCTCCCGCGCCTGTGCGCATCGTGCGGAATTTGCGGATGCGGAAGGGGATGCCGTTTTTCCCTGCACGCTCCTGCGTGAAGAACAGGGGACGGCCTTCAATCAGCAGCACGGCCAGCGCCGTGGCGGCAAGCAACGTCAGCCAGAGGGGAGCCGTGAGCAGCACGGCAAGAATGTCAAAGGCACGCTTCAATGCGTTCAAGGTCCTTGTCCGTGAGGCCGGCCCCAGAGGGCAGGCAGATGCCGCGGTTGAAGAAGTCGGTTGAAGTGGCGCCGCCAAAGACGCGGGCCTCCTGAAAGACGGGCTGGAGGTGCATGGGCTTCCAGACAGGACGCGACTCGATGTTCGCGGCGGTCAGGCGTGCCGTAGCCGCATCGCGGGCGGCCGTGTCCGGATAGAGGAATACGGACAACCAGTGGGTCGCATCCGTATAGTCTGCCACGGGGAAGGGGGTGGCCTTGCCCGCCAGCACCCGGCAGTAGAAATTAAAGGTGGCGCGTTTGCGGCGGACGATCTCGTCAAGAATGTCCAGCTGCCCGCACCCCACGGCCGCCAGCAGGTTGCTGAGACGATAGT
>JAKSOW010000198.1 GCA_024405395.1 Kiritimatiellia bacterium
TGCCCTACACTGCTCAACTCTGCCGATCACTACGTCCTCAACGCCACGGGCGGCTTCCGCCGCGGCGGCCTTGGCCGTCAGTTCCTTGTCGGGCTCGGCCACCACGGGCTTGGGCGGAGGCGCCGGCGGTTTGGGCTTGGGCTTCACCCGGACCTCGGCGGAGATCGGCGAGGTCTCGCCCTGATAGCCGGCCGGCCAGAACGGGTTGCGCACGCCCTGAGGGGCGGCAGACGACGTCGCGGCCAAACCGGCGACGCCAACGGCCAGGATCAGCACACGCTTCATTGCGCACCTCCCGGCACGGAAAGCGCGCCCTTAGCCGGCCACTCCACGACAATCGTGCCCTTCTGCACATCGGGCGAGGTCTGGGCCGTGATCGTGACCGACTGCACCGACACGTAAGGCAGCATCTTCTCGATGCGCAGAACGAACGAGGCGATCTCCGCATACGAGCCTTCGCAGATTACGCGGATCGGACGCCGCGCATAGAGCTGCCGCGGTGCCGGCTTTGGCAACGGCAAGGCACGCACCGGCACCTCGACGTAGTCCAGCACCTTCACGCCCACATCGGCCGCAAGCGGATCCAGGAGGGACTTCGCCCGCATGGCCCAGGACTCCAGCAAGGGCGTGAGCAGCGCGTCCAGGAACGGCTGACGCGCCTTGTCGATCTCGGCCAGCAGGCTCTTGACCTTGGGCGATTCGCGCAGGTCACGCTCCGTGGTGCGCTGCTGATCATCCAACGCCGCGAGTTCGCGCCTGGCCTTGGCGATCGAATCCTCGCACGGCTGCACGGCAAAGAGGTAAAGCACCACCGCCACACCCGCCAGGGCGGCGGAGAAGATGAAGGCGCGCTTGGTGTCGGGCGCCATGTTGTCGGAGAAGGCACTCATTTCTCGAACCTCCTGTCCTGGCAACGATATTCGACGTCAAAGGCAAGCAGGCGCTTGGCGTCCGGAGCCGCCGTGGCCTCCTGCTTGAAGGAATGGACACGCGGGCTCTGCAATGCCGTCGGGCCCGCCTTGTCGATGACGAGCCAGTCCTTGAACGCCGAGCCTTCGAGGGATTCCATCAGCGTCGTCACAGGTGCCGACTTGGCGGTACGGCCCTTGAGGCGGAACGTCACGCGTTCGGTCGTGCCCGTGGGCCCCAACAGGGCCGGCAGACGCGGATTGAGCGGATTGCGCAGATCCATCGGCGCCTGTTCGGGGATGGACAGCGACGTGAGCTGCACACGCATCGGCAGGACGTCCGCCAACTGCGCCAGCAGGCCGCCGTATGTGCGCCGTCCGTTCTTGTAGGCCAGCAGCTGGTCCAGCTCGGCCTGCTGGTCGCGGGCCTTGGCCATTTCGGCGAGGATGGCCGAATGGGCGGCCTTCTTGCCGTCGAGATCGGCCGACGCCGACGAAACCTTGGCGCGCAGCAGCAACAGCTGCGTGAAGAGCATGGCCCACCACAGGGCGCAGCCCACGCAGAGCAACAGCGTCAGGATCGGCAGCATCACGCGCAGACGCACGGGCGAGGAGGAGACCTTCTCGTTCTCGCGCAGGAGATTGAGATGGAGATTGGGGGCTTTCATCAGGCACCCTCCATGGCCGCACGGGCCGCTCCCAAGGCCGCCAGAAACGCCTGCGACTGCACCGGCGTGAGATCGGCGGGCAAGGCATCGGCCTTGGTCGGCTTGCCCAGCCCCTCGAAGACATCAGGCGAAATGAACGGCACGCCGATCGTCTCCAGGGCGAACTGGCTCCAGTAGCCGGCACCGACACCCAGGCCCATGAGAAACACATGGTCCACATGCACCTCGTGACGCTGGCTCAGGTAGTCCAGCGAAATCTGCAGCTGCTGCAGCACGGGGCGCACCAGCGGCTCAAGCGCCGGCCGCGGATCGATGAGCGTATCCTCGAGGATCGAGTCCACGAGATCATCGCCCACCCCGAGGCCCGACTTCACCAGCTCGCGCATGACGTCACTGCCGGCGGCGCCCGGACATTCGCGGAACAGAATCAGCTCGCCCTTGCGGTAGGCGGCAAAGTAGATCGTCGCGCGCGTGACGAACACGGCCATCGCCGTGCCGCCCGCCTTCACGAATTCCGGCTGCTCGTGCAGTGCCGCCAAAAGCGCGGAAGGCGCCGTCTGCACCGAACACGCCGTCGGCCGCTTGCCTTCCGGCAGCAGACGCGAAAGCCACAGCACCTGATATTCGGGCAGGCCCGTCTGCAGGATGAAGGGATCCTCGGCCAGGGGAGCCGTCACAAAACGCGTACCCGCCTGGGAAACCGGCACGAACGGCACGGGTGCCTCGACTTTGGGAGCCGCCACCTTTTCCTTCTCGGCGGGCTGTTCCCGCCTCACGCCCAGTTTCTTCTTGGGCGCGCTCTTCTCGGCTTCCGCCGCGTTGCCTTCCGCCAGCAGGGCATCTGGCGTCGTCTGGCGAATGAACATGTCGGGCGACACCACGGCCAGAGCCGCCTGAGGGGCTTGATAGGCCACGGGCAAAGTCCACTCCGGCTGCTGCCGGCTTTCATCCCAGGAGGCGGGCAATGCCGCCGCAGGCGCGGGCACAAAACCCGCCGCCACCAAATGATATTCGCCTTTCCGACGCTGAAGGCGTACGGCGGGGCAACCACGCGCGTCGCTGGCGTCAAAGACCACGCCAACGACATCAGCCGGCCCCGTACCGGCGTGAGACGATGCGCCGCCCGCGGGCTTCTCCCACGGCATCTTGACGTCAATCGTCTTGTCTTTTGTCAGTTGCAACTTCATCATATAAAGAATAGCAAAAACCGTGCCAAAACGCAAGGATGGACGCGTGCGGACAACGGACAGAGGACGACAGACAAAGGGAGCGACTTGAAGCCGTGAAACACATGCGAACCGCTAGTTGAGGGAATGTGGCCCTTGATTTGCCCGTCACTTGCGGGCCACAGCCTTTGTCCTCTGTCCGTTGTCCTTTGTCCCTTTTATGACGTCCCAAACTGGCACATTTTCTGCTACTATGAGTCTAATGCAAGACGAAACGCCAGAAGAAGTCGCCCGCCGACTGGCCTTGGCCGAAATGAAGGCCGAGCGCTCTAAAGTGGTCATGGAGTCCTTGGCCGGGTTTTGCCACGCCCTCGGTCAACCTGCCACGGTGCTTTTGAGCAGCATCGAACTGCTGAAGCTGCCAACCACTGATCCAGACCTGCAGAAGCAGATCCTGGACATGTGCTACGAAGCCGTCATGGAAATCCGTTCGCTTCTTGCGGAAATGAAGAAGAAACGCGAATATGTGGCGGAAGCCTACTTGGCCAACAACGAAAAAGCCGGCAACATGATTTCGCTTCAGGAATGGCGCGACAAGGCGCCGCCGAAGTGCTCCTGGGAAGACAAGTAGGCTGATTTGCGCACCTGTGCGCGAGGTATGTTAGGCAATTTCGCCCCCAAAAGGCGTTGCCTTTATTTTCTTCGCACAAACACTTCTAAATTCCGCATTATCCGATTTCTTTGATTCACCGAAAATTCACAGGGATTCGCGTTGGATTCGCATTGGATTCACCGGGAGTTCACAGAAATTGTGAATTGTTGTGAATCCAATGCGAATCCAACGCGAATCCAACGCGAATCCAACGCGAACTTTCAGTGAATTTTCAACGCGTTTGTTTTTGCCGTATCGTCGAAAACATGGAAGTTAACCGCAGAAATCTTAGATAGCTAGGTTTGGCGTCGTTTTTGCCCTTTAGACCCTCGCATACGCGCCCATAGGCGATTGCGGAAACGCCCGCAGCCAGGGAAATCGTCACCCACGGAGAACAACAGCCGACTCTTAACCCACGGTGCCAATTCGTGCGCACGAATTCCCGTGGGCCCTACTGTCGAATCGAGAAGTCCCTACAGTCTAACATCCGATTCGTGCGCACGAATCTGCCGACGTGCAACCGGCAAGGCACAATCTGCCTCATTTCCCGTCTTGGAGGAACCAATAGCCGCAGGCGATGTGGTCACCGAGGAAGGCTATCCGGCATGGCGACTGCGTGATGGCCGCACCTGGAATCGTGAACGCCACATCACTGAAGCCCTTCGCGGCATATTTGACTTCGGCGAGGCACGCCTCCACGCCATTGACCACCACCCGCATGCTGAGGGGGTTTGCAAAGGCATATTCGCTGGTATAATTGGCGACGCCATTGCCGTAGTCAACCTTCTGTGCAGGACAGGTGCGCATGACAACCGTCACGTCCTTCCCCGGTTCCAGGGGCACGGTCATCTCATCGCCGCCGAAAAGCACCCGCAAGGATTCGACATGCTTGCGTCCATTCAGGGTATCCGCCCGCAGAATCGGCAGGAAGTCCCGAAGCCCATAGCGCATGATCATCCGATAGTCGGCGGCTTTCTCGTCTTTTTCGTACCCGACATCCACCCGTGCCTTGCAGACCTTGCCCGCCAAAGAAGGCGCAGCCTCGTCAAATGCCGACCAATTGGCCTTGATCAACGTAAAGCCGTTGGGCCCCGTCAAGACCGTATCGCCCAGGCTGTTCACCACATCTGTGCCCAGCAAGTCGTGCTCGGTCTTTCCGCTGAACCAGTAGTCGAACCGCTTCTCGGGCTCATGCCGCAGAATCGACAGACGGGACGGATAGCTCTTGCCCGTGATCTCCGGCGAATAGATGCCCGACAAATGGACAATCTTGCGTGGCGACATCTCATAGATCATGCCACACTCGCCGACAGCCCCCATCGTGGCCTTGGGCGGCATGATCGCATCGCACTGACGCGCAAAACCGCGCACGCGATCCGTGGCCTCGGTGCAGAGTTCATAGATGGCCACCATGGCCACGCTGGTGCCCAGGCCGTACAGCACAAAAAGAAAGGCCGGGAACGTGCGAGGGCAGCGAAGCGGCAGCTTCTTTCCGAGATCAATGGCGCCTTCGGCAATGAAGATCGCGAGCACCGGCAGAATCCAGCAGAGGTAGCGGTCCATGTTCGTGCCCTGCCAACCGCTCTGCGCCACCGTGAGCAGACCGCCCCCCGCCGCCAGCAGCATCACGTACAGACGCCAGGTTCCCGGACGCCGCCAATCATGCCCGAAGACACCCAACCAGAGAGCCAATGCCCCCAGGAGAGGAATCGTATAGTAGCAGCGGGGCACATTTGTGGGCAGCCCCAGAATCAGTTCCCGCACCATGCCGACGAAATCGACCACCAGCATGTGCACAGCCTGACAGAAGGGATACATGGCGAAGTGCCCCTTGTTGGCGACACTTGAGAACTGGGCCTGGCCCGTCAAGGCATAGTTGAGGGCAAATACCCCAATTACGCTGACAAGCGAGATCGCGCAGACACCCCAATCACAGACACGTGGCCGTTCCGGTCTGGACGATTCCGGCAGGCGCGCGCGCAGATACGGCATGACCAGCAATCGGACAACCATCACCATCGTAAAGGCAATCACGCACACCATTCCCTCAGGCCGAACCCAAGGACCCAGCACAAGGGCGGCCCCGTAGAGACACACCTTGTCGCACGCCAGTCCCCAGGCCAGCAGACCACTCACCGCCAGCCAGATTCCTATGTCGCTCTGCGCAAAGGCCGTATAGGCATACGCGCCCGAACCGACTATCAACAGGGCGGCCACCACCCGGGAACTCGGCCGTTTCAGCCACCCGGCGGCGGCCTTCACCCAGGCCACCAGGGCCACCAGATAGAAAAACGCATTCAGCACAAAGCCAGCCGTGAACAGATTGCCGCCCCGTGCCCCCAACCAGTAGGGGATGGCCAGAATAAAGGGATACAATACGGATGTGGTGCCCGTGCAGACGGCGGTTCCCTCGGAAAACGAAAAGGGATGCCCTTCAACAATACGGCGGGCGGCCTGAAGATAAAGAAGCGAATCGGGCTGCGGACAGGCCACTTTGCCGTCCACGCCCGCAAAGACGGCCGCAAGATAATAGGCGGCAACCTGAACGAGCGCCAGGCAGACGACCAGTTTCACAATCCTAGAACCAGAGTCTTCTGTCATAATTGCCACCTAGATCCGTATTTTATGTTTCAAATGAAAAAAAGAAGGGGGCGACCGCAAGGCCGTCCCCATCCTGCAGACATGCCCACTGCAATTAGCGGAGCACGTGCTCGGTATCGCCGGAACCGCAGGTGACCGTCATGGCACCAGCCGTATCGGTGGCGATCGTGTAAGCCGAGGTCTTGTCCTTCGGGCAGAGCAGCGACGTCGCCTTGATGTAGGCGTCAGAGGTGGAGCCGATCAGCTGATCAACCGTGGGCGTGCCCGAATTCGTGGGCTTGGCGGCCCAGCTCTCGGCAGCCGTCTTGAGCTGCTTCATGTTGGCGATGCAGGAAGCGGCCTGCGATTCGTTGCGGTACTTGATGAAGTTCGGGATCGCAACAGCGGCCAGGATGGCGATGATGGCGACCACGATCATGATTTCAACGAG
>JAKSOW010000199.1 GCA_024405395.1 Kiritimatiellia bacterium
GCGGCGTTCAAGAAGGTCGCCGCCGCCATGATGAAGTAAAGAGTGGCCTGATGAAGACGACCGGTCTTATCTGCGTCCTTCTCGCGCTCGTCGCCACCGGCTGCCGCCGCGTGGACGAGCGCGACTTCACCGTATCGATACCGGCGATGACCGCTGCGGACGCGCCTGCCATTTCGGCGGCACTCCAGGGGTACGCCGGCATCGACAAATCGAGCCTCAAGTTCGACCATTCGGCGAAGACGCTGACGCTCCGCTACGATTCGATGCAACTGGCGAAGAAGAACATTGAGCTCTCCATCGCCCAGGCCGGCTTCACCGCCAATGGCGTGACGCCCGAATCGGTGGGTGTGAAGCCGAAGGGCAAATGAACGGTGAGCGGACTCAGTCCGTGGACCCAGGTACGCGTGCCGCAGTGCCGCTGACCGAAGGTCTCGTCTCTTTTGACACGCATCTCGTCCTCGAGCGCGGGCTTGCCCCGAAAACGCTTGAAGCCTATGGACGGGATGCGCGTTTCTTTTTGGCGTTTCTTGCCGCGCGTCATGTCGTCAATTGCGCGGAGGTCACGCGTGAACACGTCAAGGCCTATCTGGAGCATCTGCGAAGGGTCTATCCCAAAGCCACCTCGCGGGCTCGTGCGTTCGTGACGGTGCGTGAATTTCTCCGATATCTCAAGTATCAGGGGTTTGCCCCGCATGACGTCTCGGATGGTTTGAGCGCTCCCAAGAAGGCTCTGGCCCTGCCAAAGACATTGTCTGAGGCGACAGTGCGCCGTCTGGTGGAGTCCATTGGCGGCGATTCGCCTCGAGATCTGCGTGATCGTGCCATTCTCGAACTGCTGTATGGCAGCGGCCTGCGCGTCAGCGAGGTCTGCGCGCTGAAGGTGCAGGACTTCATCGCGGACGCCGATCTGATCCGCTGTCTGGGTAAGGGAAGTAAGGAAAGGATTGTCCCCGTGGGTGTCGCCGAAGGCCAGGCGCTGGCGCGTTACCTTACGTCGGCGCGCGGTAGCTTTGATCACGGACAGGCCCCTGAGCGTCACTTTTTCCTTACGCGCCTGGGGCGGCCCTTTACGCGCATGGGCATTTTCAAGATGCTCAAGGAGCGCGCGACGGCGGCTGGCGTGGACCCGTCGATAGTATCACCGCATGTGCTGCGGCATTGCTTCGCAACACATCTGTTGGCGCATGGTGCGGATATTCGCGCCATTCAGGAGATGCTTGGTCACGCCTCGATTGGTACGACGCAAATCTACACGCACGTGGACCGCGCGCGCCTCAATGAGGTTCACAAAAGCAAGCATCCACGGGCCTGAGAGGGACCTCACCCCTATTTTTTCTGGGTTTTTTCGATTTTTTTGCTTTTGCCTATTGCAAAAAGCCCGAAAAATCGTTATTCTATTAGTGTTCGCCGGATTCCCCGGCAACGAAAAAAAGGAAAAAACAAATGGCCAAGAAAGTTCCCTCCACGAAGAGTGAAATCATGGTGGCGCTCGCCGAAGCCGCGGGCATCACGAAGAAGCAGGCGGTCACCGCCTATGACGCGCTCGTCGCGATCGCCTATGCCGGCGCGAAGACCCCGAAGGGCATCATGCTCCCGGGCCTCGGCAAGATGATCAAGGCCAAGCGGAAAGCCCGCATGGGTCGTAACCCGAAGACGGGCGAGCCCATGAAGATCGCCGCGAAGACGACGGCCAAGTTCCGTCTCTGCAAGGCTGCCAAGGACGCCGTCCTCAAGTAGTCTTGGGGACATCGTCAAGATGTGGAAAGACGCGGCCCACGGCCGCGTCTTTTTTTGGTATAATATTTGCTCCATGCGATTGCTCTTCAGATATGTTCTGCGCGAGTTCTTCACGCCGCTGTGCTACTGCCTCAGCGGCTTCGTGTCCATCTACATTCTCTTTGAGCTTTTCGGTTCCTTCAGCCGACTGATGTCCGCTAAACCGGCCTGGACGGTTATCGTTCGCTATTTTGCGGGGTATTTGGCGCCCTATTTCGAATGGTTGGCTCCGGCCTGCCTGATGTTGGCGACGCTCTACACGATGTGGAATTTCTGCCGCCATTCGGAGCTGGTGGCCATGCGCGCCAGTGGCATTGGATTCTTTGCGATCGTCAAGCCGCTGTTGCTGGTGGCCACACTGATGGCGCTGCTTGTGGCCTACGTAAACGAGTTCTACGTGCCGGCGCAGGCGCAGTGGGCCAAGCAGTTCCGAGCCGCGCATTTTGTGGAAGATGAGATGGCGCGTGCCGATGATATCGTCTACCGTAATCCCGCTGCAGAGCGCACGTGGAACGTGGGGCTTGTTGTGACGGATGATGCCAAAGTCCTGGAGGATGTCACGGTCACAGTGAACTATCCGAACGGGGGCCGGAAGATGACGGTCAAGTCGGATCGCGCCGAGTACCTGGATGGTCAGTGGTGGCTACTGAAGCCGACCACATTCTATTTTGACGAGCAGGGCATTGAGAAGGCGTCGCCGGTGCCTGAGCTGGAGAAGCTGTCGTTGCGAGCGTTCCCGTCGTTTACCGAGGAACCGCGCGACTTCATCTTGCAGAACCGCGACACGCAGTATTTCTCCGTTTTGGATCGTCTTCGTTTCCTCAAGGTGCATCCATCCATGACGTCGCAGGATAAGGCCAAGTTTCAATATGACCTTTGGGCTCAGATTGCCGCTCCGCTGGCGTGCCTGGTCATTACGCTTTTCGCCATTCCCGCTGGCATTGCCACGGGGCGTCAGTCGGTCTTCAAGGGCATCGTGGGAGCTCTGGGGATGTTCTTTGCGTTCTATGCGCTTACGATTGCCTTCATGGTACTCGCGCGTCTGCAGTGGTGCCCCCCCGCGTTGGCGGCCTTCTTGCCCGATGTGGTCTTTTTCCTGATAGGGCTTCGACTCTTCTGGAAGCAACGCTGATTCCCCTTGAAACAGGGGCCGTTCGGGAGTATAATCTACGCAACAGGAAAATAGGAGAGGAATGATGACTGAGCTTAAGGGCACGATTACCGCGATGGTGACGCCGTTTGACAAGGATGGCGCCGTGGATTATGGTGCGTTGAAGGCGTTTGTCGAATGGCAGGTGGCGAATGGCGTCGAGGGCCTGGTTCCCGTAGGGACCTCTGGCGAGTCGCCCACGCTGAACCATGTTGAGCATTTGAAGGTGATTGAGGAGACGATCAAGTATGCCGAAGGAAAAGTGAAGATCGTCGCCGGCACGGGCGCCAATTCTACGGCCGAGGCAGTAGAACTCACCAAAGCCGTGATTGCCATGGGTGGTGCTGACGCCACCCTGCAGGTTACGCCTTACTACAATAAGCCTAATGCTGAGGGCATCTACCGTCATTTCGCGACCATAGCCGACCTGGGTCTGCCGATTGTCCTCTACAATGTGCCGGGCCGCAGTGGTAAGGAGATTCCGCTCGATGTGGTCGCTCGTCTTGCGGCTCATCCCAATGTGGCGGCCATCAAGGAAGCCGCAGGTAGTGTGGAGCGTGTGAACGCCATCAAAAACCGTTGTGATCTGACGGTGCTGTCTGGTGATGATTCGCTCACCTTGCCGATGATTTCTGTGGGCGCATCCGGTGTGATCTCGGTGGCTTCTAACGTCATCCCCAGGGAAATGAGCGATTTTGTGCGCTTGGCTCTTTCGGGGGACATGTTTGCTGCGCGTGCTGTGCATGCGAAGTACTACAATCTTTTCCATGATCTGTTCATTGACACGAATCCCATCATGGTCAAGGAAGCGCTTGTGATGATGGGCAAAATTGGGCCTGGTTTCCGTCTGCCGTTGTGTGAGACGACTGAGGCCAACCGTGCTCAGATGCGTCAGACGCTGACTGCGCTGGGTCTTGTCTGATTCTCGTCCTCGTTACGTCGTCCTTTATTTCACGTTAAGTTATGAAAATTGCGATTGTTGGCGCCGCAGGGCGCATGGGAAAGATGCTGACCACGCTTGCTGAGGCAGACAAGGATCTTGAAGTCGTGGCCAAGATCGATGTGGCTGAAGGGTATGACAAGGAGTGGCCGGCCGACACCGAGGGCGTAATCGACTTCTCGTTTCATGCCGCCGTGCCGGGTTTCGTGCGGAAGGCCGCGGAGGCGGGTCTGGCCTATGTCATCGGCACGACAGGTCTTTCGCCTGAAGAGCAGCAGGTTGTCGATGACGCCGCAAAGAAGATTCCCGTGGTGCAGAGCGGAAACTATTCGCTTGGCGTGAATTTGCTGATGAACCTGGTCAAGACGGCGGCAAAAGTCCTGGGGCCTGCCTATGATGTGGAAGTGGTGGAGATGCACCACAAACACAAGAAGGATGCACCGTCGGGTACGGCGCTGATGCTGGCGAAGGCGGCCGCCGAAGGCCGTGGCGTCGATTTCGACAAGGCTGCGGTCTATGGGCGCAAGGGCATCATCGGCGAACGTCCGGAAGGCGAGATCGCCGTGCATGCGCTGCGCGGTGGATCCGTGGTAGGCGACCACACCGTGATGTTCGCCGGCGACGTGGAGCGGGTTGAGATCACGCACAAGGCTCAGAGCCGTGAGGCTTTCGCCGCCGGCGCACTTCGAGCGGCCTTGTGGGCGGCTAAGAAGGCGCCGGGCATCTACACGATGCGTGATGTGCTCGGGTTTGTTGACTGACGCGGTCAGTCAACGTATAGAGGCGGGACCTTCTCGCCGGTGGAGCGCAACTTCACATTCTGGCTAGGCGTTGTTGCCTGGCCTGTTTTCTTCGTTGTCGCTGTGGCTGTCTGGGATTTAGGGGCGGTCGCTGGGCTGCCTTTTGCAGATGTCGCCGTTACTGTAGCTGCCGGTGCGGTCGGTTGAGCTTCAGGAGGGATGGTGGGCGAGACGGGCTTCTCGGTAATGCGATAAAGAACAGTACAACCCCAGATCAGCAGCACCAGAACAAAAAGGGCGCCCACTGCCAAGATGGCGATGCGCCAGGCGCTGCGCGGAATCTTGCGAACGCCGCCCAGAACGCCGTGTGAGACAACCGAAAGGCTTTCACGGAACTTCTCGGCGGCGGACGGACCCTCATCGATCTCTGGTTCAGTGTAAGAGGTCGAGAAGATGTCCTGTGCGCGTGTCACCGGCGGCGGCTCTGCAGAGGCCATTGGTGCGTCAAAGATGCTGGGGGCCGGTTTTGCCGGAGGTTCCTCCATAGTCGGCGGCGGATCGAAGAGATCCAAGCCCTTCAGTTCCGTCGGAGTCTCTTCAGGTGTGGGCTCGGGAATTGACTGGGGTTCGGGGGAGGGCGCCACAGGTTCGGCCATCTCAGGAAGTGGCTCGGTTACCTTGGGAAGTGGCTCGGCAACAGCGGTAGGGGTGACTGGTTCGATGATTGAAGGAGTGGGTTCGACGATGGCAGGCGTCGGTTCAACGATGGCAGGTGTCGGTTCGACGATGGCTGGCTCGGGCTCGGCGGGGGTTGATACTTCAGGCGTGGTTTGCGGCTGGGCTGGGAGAATGAGTTGCTCCGCAACCGGTGGTTTGGGCTCGGAGGAAACTGGACTTGGCGTGAGGGCCTTCTTGGGCTGGAAGGGGTCGATCGCTGTCGGTTTCTTGCGTCCCTGGTAGATGTCCATGAATTCCGCGACGAGCGGCTTGGGATCAATTTCCAGGCATTCGCAGATGTGGCGCACAAAGCCGCGCCCATAAATCGCCGCAGGAATGCGCTTGAAATTCTCCTGCTCCATGTCAGAGAGGGTCTGCACCAGAATATGCGTCTTCTGTGCGACTTCTGAAAGGGTGAGCCCCTTGGCTTCGCGTGCTTTGCGGATTGTCTCGCCGAAGAATGTCATGGCTTGTCTCCTTGCAGTGGTTAAAGGGTGGTAAGAGGGTGTTGTGGTTAGGCGATAGGTGGTGTGTCCGGCATGGATTCGGGAGACGGTTCTTCCGACCCCATGAGCATTTCCGGTGCATCAAGGTCAATAAGCACTTCGCGCGGACCGGCACCGCGGGCTGGACCGATCACGCCGCGCTCTTCCAGCATGTCGATGAGGCGGGCGGCATGGTTGTAGCCGATCTTCATACGGCGCTGCAGATGAGAGGTCGAGGCACGCCGTGTGGTGCGCACCACTTCCAGGGCGCGCTGGTAGATGTCGTCGTCGTTCTCGACGTCGAGTCCGCCAGAGGTACGCCCACCAGTGGATGAACCGCCGCTCGGCGAGTCGCCCCCCTCCGAGTCCTCGCCGTTGAGTTCATCCTCGGCATTGGACTCCTTGACTTTGGCGAGCTTGGCCGCAAAGGTGGGGTCGAATTGGACCGAGGCGTGTTCACCGATGAATTCGGTGATGCGGGCGATCTCCTCGTCCTGAATCCAGGCACCCTGGGCGCGCAGAAGGGCACCTTCCTTCGTCTTGTAGAGCATGTCGCCACGACCGATGAGGTC
>JAKSOW010000002.1 GCA_024405395.1 Kiritimatiellia bacterium
GGCCGCAACGGCATCGGCATGAAGCACGCGCTCGAGAACCGCATCATCGGCACCAAGAGCCGTGGCGTGTATGAGGCGCCTGGCATGGAAGTGCTGTCCTGGGGCCTCAAGTTCATCTACGAAGGCGTCATGGACCGTCGTTCCGGGCTTCTCTTCCAGCAGCTCTCCAAGCTGGTCGCCGACCAGATCTACGATGGCCGCTGGTACGATCCCGCCACGCAGGCGGCGCGCGCGGCCATCCAGACGTGGGCCGACAAGGCCACCGCCGAGGTGACGCTGGGCCTCTACAAGGGCAACATCTTCTTCGAGTCCCTCAAGGGCCTCAAGGCGACGATCTACAATGAGGCGGACAGCTCGATGGAAGCCTCCAACGGCCTCAACCCGCATTCGTCGCAGGGCTTCGCCGAGATTCAGTCGGTCGAGGCGAAGATGCTCGCCAAGAGCGGACAGATCGTGACGAAGTAAGTCTCGAACGGAAGGGGGCCGACCTGGTGGTCGGTCCCTAACTGTTTTTTTGCGTTTAGCAGTTGAAAGGGAAAATCGGATGGTGAACAGGACTATCATCAGCGCTGCCCTGTGCGCGGCGGCGTTGTCGACGATGGCGGCTCCTCAGCGGGTGCGGAGCGAAAAGGACGCGGCGGCGCGTGTGGGCATCATTGCGCCCGTTTCGGTAGGCGAGCTGCGTTTGCGCGCGACTTTCGCGAACGCCAGCGTCTATTTCGGCGCGGCGGCGCCGATTGCGGGACTGGTCCTGGAATACCGAGCCGTCGGCGGCGCCTGGCAACAGGCCCGCGAGATGCCCTATTTTCCCGAGACGAAAGACTACCGCGGTTCCATCATGGGGCTGGCCGAGGACACCGATTACGAAATTCGCCTTGTCGCGGACGGCAAGACGATGGCGCAAGGGCGTGTGCGCACGTGGGCCAGCGCGGTGAAAGTCGCCAAGACAGTCTACCTCGATCCCGAGACGGTGACTTTCCCCGTTAAGATCGCCGACAAGGGTTCGCCTGACGGGTGGATCCGCTATACGACCAAGCCCGGGCAGAAGCTCGTCAACAAGAAGGGGCTTGGCTTTGATGTCGATGGCGCGGAATATGTGCTTCTGGACGACCTCGTCGTTGAGGGGGCGCCGCAGGCCGGGTGTGTCATCGAGGTGAAGAATTCCAAGGGCGTGCGCATCCGCAACTGCGAAATCACGGGCTGGGGCCGCACGGGCGAGCCGGACTACACCGAAAAGGCCTTCGGCAAGCGTCGGCAGGCCGGCGCCAAGCGGACCATCAACATGGATGGCGCCATCCAGATCCGCCGCGGTTCAAGCGAGGTCGTGGTGGAGCGCTGCTACATCCATGATCCGCTCGGGCGCGCCAACAGCTGGTTCTACTCGCATCCGGCGGGACCAGAGGCCGTCATCATGTATTCGCCCGATCATTCCACCGTGTTGCGCTGGAACGACTTCGTGGGTTCCGACAACCACCGCTACAACGATGCGGTCGAGGGCGGCGGCAACTTCTACGAGGACGGCGGATTCAACCGTGACGCCGACGTGTACGGCAATTTCATGATCTTCTGCAACGACGACAACATCGAGCTCGACGGTGGCCAGCAGAACGTACGCTGCTACGACAACCGCTTCGAGGGCGCAGTCACGGGCGTGTCGATCCAGGGATGCATGGTCAGTCCCTCGTATGTCTACGACAATGACTTCACGGGAATGGGGGACGAGTTCTCCGCCCAGTACAACTCCATCAAGACCTCGGGCATTGACCTCTTCGACTATGGGCCTGTGGCCTACGTCTTCCGGAACACGTTCCGCGGTCCCTGCGCGGCGCTTGAGGTCGGCAAGACCACCGTCAAGTACCATCTCGAGGACAATGTCCTCTACAATGGCGCCGACTATCCCGGGCTGGGCGCGCATTGCCGGGAGAAGGGCACGGTCAGGCAGGAAAACGCGCCGGCCATCACGCGTCCGGTGCGTCCCATTCCGTTTGTGCTCGACACGGCCCGCATCGAGGGCGTGAAGGTGGCTGGTGGCGTTGCCGCGCCCGCGACGGCGACGGTCACGCTTACGTGCCCGGGTTCGGGCTATGTGGCGCCGTTCAACGTGCGCAAGAACCTTGACATGGACTGGTTTGACGTCTCGCCTGCATCTGGCGTGATTCACTCGGGGGACACCATCACCTTCACGGTGACGTTCCGGAACGAGAAGCTGGTCAATCGCCGCCACTTCCGCGGCGCGTTCCTGGTGCGGACGAAGGATGGTCTCTCCCGTCCTGTCTCCGTGTACGCCGAGACGGATCATCTGCCGCCGTTCAAGGCCGAGAAGTCCGGCGAGTTTGCCGCATACCTGGATCCGTTCAGCCCGGCCAATGCCGACCACGCGCCAATCAAGGTCGTCGACGACCCGCTGGGCCAGAACGGCAAGATGATGGTAATCGACAGCAAGCATGCCGCAAAGGGGCTGGACTACACCTTCTCGGTGCCGAAGGATGGGCGCTACTACATCCATATCCATGGTTATGCCGAAGGTCAGGTTCGGATCTACGGCGCCGTGGACGACGACGAAATCGGCAGCGGCAATCAGCTCGCGCAGAAGTTCCCGTGCTGGACGCCGTTCGCGCCTGGTGGCGGCAAGTTCAAGGATGTGCGCTTCCGCTTCTGGGAACTCAAGGCCGGCACGCATACGGTGCACATCAAGGTGGGGCCCAGGAACACGCGCAAATTCCATGTGGACGGAATCGTGGTGACGGACGCGCCAGGGTCTTTCGAGCCGCTGTGAGGGGCTGTCGATCGTAAACGTTCATCCCTAAAGGACACTCATGAAAATTGGAATTTCCGCTTTCGCCCTTGTGAATCTCGGGGCTGCGCTGCTGCTGGGGGGCTGCGCCTCCAAGACCGACCCGGGAATCAAGATCTCGACCTTCGGGTATGATCCGGAAGACGCCACGCGCTTCATCCAGCAGGCATTGGACTCTGGCGCGCCCAAGCTGATTCTCGACAAGCAGGCCGGCCCCTGGTACACGTTGCCGCTGAAGATGCGCTCCAACACCGAGCTCATCCTCGAGCCGGGGGTGGAGCTTGTGGCCAAGCGCGGCGCCTACAAGGGCTTGCGCGACTATCTGCTGGAGTTGCCGTATGCCACCAACTGCGTGATTCGCGGTGGCGCCGGATCCACGTTGCGCATGTGGAAGAAGGACTACCAGGGCCCCGACTACAAACACGGCGAATGGCGCTACGCCCTGCGCATCTACCATTGCGAAAACGTGCTGGTGGAGGGCATCAGCCTCGTGGAGTCGGGCGGCGACGGCATTGGCGTGACCGGCCGCAACATCACCATCCGCAATTGCGTGTGCGACCGCAATCACCGGCAGGGCATTTCCGTGTTCAGCGCGGAGAATCTGCTCATCGAGGATTGTGTGCTGTCCAATACGTCGGGCACGCCGCCGCAGGCCGGCATTGACATCGAGCCTGACAGGAACAAGGAAGTGCTCAAGAATGTCGTGCTGCGCAATGTGCGCTCCTTCGGCAATGTGGGCAACGGCTTTGAGCTCTACCTCAACAACCTGGATGACACGACGCCGCCGATTTCCGTCCTTTTCGACAAGTGTGTCTCGGAGGGAAATGCCACGTCCGCCTCGGTGCATGGCGGCAGTTCGCGCGTGGACCACTTCGTGAAGGGCAAGGTCGAATTCACGAACTGCACCTTCGAGTCGCCTCGGCGCGCGGGCATCTTTGTGGGCGCAACACCGGCTTCTGCCTATGATGTGCGTTTCGCAAATTGCACCATCTCCAATGCCGTCAAAGATGTGCGTTTTGCCTCTGCGACCTTGGCACAGGGCCAGCCAGACGGTATCGCGCTTGAGAACCTCCTCGTCTATCAGCCCACAAATCGGCCGTGGTTTGGGGTGGGAGGGCGAGGCTTAGGCCCCACGCCTACGCGCATTAGCGGTTCTGTGACGGTGGTGAAGCCAGATGGCCGCCGTGAGACTGTGAAACTGGATCAGGCCTGGGCCAATGCGAACATCCCCGAGGCGAATGGTGGGCGACCCTTGCCGCCGAAGGCGACATTCCCAGAGGCCAAGGATGTCGTTGCGGTCGACGCGAAGCCCGGACAGACGGTGGCACTGCCGCCGATGACATTCATTGGTGGTGCCCGATTGGTCTTTTGGATGGAAAAGCCGGGGGAGGCAGTCTTCACGGCACGGCAGATTTCCGCGGTGAAGGGGCGGCCTGCCGAGACGGTCCCCTATGTCGTCACGAAGCTCAACGCTGGCAGCAAGAAGGGGAAGAGCTGGAAGATCCCCGCCGTGGGATTTGAATCGCGGGAATTCACCTTCAAGGCACCTTCGGCAGGCTTTTATTCGCTTGAGGTCAAGCGGGGCGGCACGCGGTTTGCGCTGGAGAAGTCTTCTGTGCCGATCGCCATCAACTTGGCGAACAAGGAGCAGATCGTGGCGGCTCGTGGCGGCAAGCCTTTCTCTCTGTATTTCGACAATCCCGGCGCAAAACCATTTGTGATGATGGGTGCGGGCGACGACTACTACGTCTTCGGCATGTCGGTGGCCGATCCCTCCGGCAAGGTGTTGGCCCAGCAAGACGTCATCGACGGACTCTTCTTCGCGAATGGTGAGGCACAGGCGGCCAAGGGTCTCTGGCGCGTGGATCTTCGGCGCGCCCGCAGGCCGAACTACGACTGGATCACGCTGGACCTGTACGGCGCGCCCGCGTTCCTGTTCCTCTCGCCCGAGAAGACCTGGCGCCTGCGCTGAGCCGATCAGCGTCCCATGAACTGACCGGCCAGCAGAAGCGTGTCGGATTTCTCGTCCCAGACGAAATAGAGGAAGGGACGGTTGAGGATGAAGGATTCCCTGGGCATGGCCTGGCGTTCTTCATCCTCTTCGCGTTCCCGCCAGGAGCGCCGCCTATCCTGTTTGGGCGGAGGCGGCGGTGTGACGCCGGGCGTGAGCGAATAGCCGGTTTCCACGATCTTGATGTAGGCAGCCTGGACGACTTCGTTGATCTTGAAGTCTTCGCCAATGCGTTGGTAGCCGCTTACCGGCACCTTGAAGACGGCAAGCGAGGAGAGCAGCTCCCAGCGCGAGAGGTTCTCCATGCGCGGCAGTGCCACCTTGAGCGGCAATACGTCCACCTCGGCGCCACTTTTCGCGCGGAAAAGCGATTTGAGCTCGTCAATGGGGATCTTCCGTGTAAGGTTGTCGCGGAGGTCGCGGATGGGCGTTCCCGCAGGCGGCAGCAAGTAGAGCATCGACATGCCGGCGGCGGCAAAGGGCACGCGGATGGCGGTGACATGGTCGTTCTTGACGCGTACGACCTCCTGCAGTTCGCCATGCATCATCGTCAGCTTGGTTGTGCTGCCGTCTTCGCGCGTGAACGTCTCGGACACGGAGCGGTCCGGGTCAAAGCCCTTTGCCCAGGCGCCTTCAAAGGCGATGGCATTGAGCAGCAGGACGTCTGTGCGGGGATTGACCTTGTCGATGATCGCGGCGATGCGACCATCCGTCTTCGCCTCCGTCCAGGCGTTGATGGGTTCCTCATTGATGAGGCTACCGGTTTCGGCCTCGAAATTGCGCTGAAGCGAATGGCGGTAGTCCAGATCAAGCTTCTTGCGCTGGCGGGTCCAGAGGGAGGGCGCGAACGTGATGTTCACCGCGTTTGAGGCCGAGGCCTCGGCGTAGGATTTGAACACATAGGAAAAGGCATTGCCGAAGTCGCTCAAGAGGCCCAGGGCCTCCGCGATGTTGGCCCGATGATTGCCGCCGGTCCCCTCGCCAAGCATTGCCACGGAAATGGCGAATCCGATGGGGGAGAACAGCTTGTCCGAGGACTCCGTCAGGGGCACGGCGTGATTCCAGCCGCGAATCTCGAACTCGCTGGGACGCCAAGCGTCCGCAAGAAGGAGAACTGGTGCCAACACGGCCAGGCTTAACACAGATTTTCTCATGGCCAGAATTATACCCGAACCCCCTAGCCTTTGGCAAGGGCAATTTCCAGAATCGATGATTGAGGAAAAGCGCTTTATGCTTGACTTTTGGCCGCATTTGGGGGATAATCTTAGCTCGTTTCCTAGTGATAACCGAGAAGGTTCCCAATTATGGCAGAAGAAAACACGGAAAAGAGCGAGGCCCTCGATCTGAGTGGCCTTGGTTCTTTTGATTTCACCCCCGCTTGGGCGAAGGGGCGTCCTGACGACAAGACGAAGTTCGCGCGTTTCGAAGAACGCGAGGATCGTGGCGATCGCCGTGCCTCGAATGAACGCAGGAGCTTTGGCGAGCGCAAGTCTTTCGGCGACCGCAAGCCGGCTGGCGAGCGCAAGGGGTTTGGCGAGCGTCGCCCGTTTGGGGATCGCAAGGGAACGGGCGAAAACCGCGGTGCCGGAGAACGCCGTTTCGGTGATCGCGGTCCGCGTCGGGATGATCGTCCCTCGCGTGAGTTCGTGAAGCCGCTTGATGTGGATGTGCGCATTCTGCCGAGCCAGAAGGAGTTGGGGCCGATCATCCGCCAGCTTCAGACGAAGCACACGGCCTATGCGCTCAAGCAGCTCGCCTATCTTTTCCTGGAGAATCCGCAGGCGTGCATGCTGCGCGTTTCCTCCAAGAAGGATGCCGCTGAGCCCATTCTGTTCCATCAGTGCAAGGCCTGCGGTTTTGTGGCGCTTTCCGCCGATGAGCTTTCCGCCCATGTTCTGGCCGAGCACATCGGCGACTACTATGACACCGAGACGATCGACTGCGAGCCGCCGAAGGGCTCCTTCAACTGCGTTGCCAAGTGCGGTGTCACCGGCGTGCTGCTCGGGCCGCCCAACCTTCATGGCTATGACGCCCGCGTGCGGGAGGTGCTGCGTGAGCGGTGCCCCGGAATGCCGGAAGGCGCCTATCGCGCCCGCATCGAAATGGTGCGCGATCCGGAAACCGTCGAGCAGTGGCGCGCCTCGGCCACGAAGAAGACCGTCTTCAAGCGCAAGGGCGAAGAGGCCGCGATTGAGCGCGAGGCGGCGGAGATGGAGTTCCGCCGCACGATTCTGCCCGGGTTGATGACCACGGCGAAGTCGGTCGACTTCACCGCCGAAGTGGCTCTCAAGTCGCCTTGCCGTGCCCTCGTCTTCGCGTGCCGCGATGCGCTCAACAAGGAAAAGCGCTTCCCGGCGTCGCTGTTCTACGCGCTGCGGGGCGCGTTCCACCACCGCAAGCTTGAGTTCTTCCGCGCCAATGATCCGCGCGGCCCCGAATTTGTGGTCGCGCAGAAGTTCCAGCCGCTGGATGTCGAGCATGCGATTCCAGAACTCGGCGCGCTCGTGAAGTATGTCTCCGAACATCCGTGCACGACCCAGGCCCAGTTGGTCGCGGCGCTTTCCGCCGGCGATGCCGCCAAGGCCGAGGAGTGCAAGAAAACGCTCGCATGGCTTATTGAAAAGGGGCACCTCGTAGGCTATTTCAATGGTGTTCTGGCCATACCCGCCGACCACCCGAAGTATCACCCGCCCAAGAAGGTGGAGGGCTCCAAAGCCGCCAAGGCGGAAGAGGTTGCACCCGCGGCCGAACCTGCTCCCGCCGTTGAAGCGGAAGCTGTGCCTGTTGCGGAGCCCGCTCCTGCGGCTGAACCTGCTCCTGCCGTTGAGGCGGAAGCGGCGCCTGCGGCCGAACCTGCTCCCACGGATGCTTAACCCCCATAACCTTTTAACCTTCTAATAACATCCCACTCTCCAGCAATGAAGCTTCCTCTTTCCTGGCTTAACGAATACATCGACGTTTCCGACATCGCACCTGCGGACCTGGCTGAGCGCCTCACGCGCAGCGGGCTTCAGGTCGAGGCGATTGAAACGGTCGGTGCCGAACCGCTTTCCGATTCCTTCGTTGTGGGCGAAGTGCTTACCTGCGAAGTGATTGAGGGCACGCATCTGCACAAGACCACCGTCACTGACGGCACGGAGACCGTGCAGGTGGTCTGTGGCGCGCCGAACTGTCGTGCGGGCCTCAAGAGCGTGCTCGCCAAGATCGGCGCCGTGGTGCCGGAGGGCGGGTTCAAGATCAAGAAGGGCAAGCTGCGTGGCGTCGAATCGCTGGGCATGCTCTGCAGTTCCCGGGAGCTTGCGTTGCCGGGCGGCACGCATGAGGGCATCATCGAGCTGCCGGCCGACACGAAGGTCGGCGCGCTGGCGCGTGATGTGTTGGGCGGCGAGAAGCCTGAGACGGTCTTTGAGATCGAAGTGACCTGGAACCGTCCCGATGCGCTGTCGGTGATTGGTCTCGCCCGCGAGTTCTCGGCGGTGCTCAAGCGCCCGATGAAGATGCCGGCGGTGGATTTCGTCGAGTCCGACACGGATGTCAACGACGAGGTCAAGGTTGTGGTGGAGGACTCGGTTCGCTGCCCGCGCTACACGGCACGCGTCATCACCTCTGTGAAGGACGGTCCCTCGCCTGATTTCATGCGTCGTCGTCTGGAGGCGTCTGGTGTGCGTTCGCTCGGTCTTCTTGTCGACGTCACGAACTACGTGATGCTGGAGCTCGGGCAGCCGATGCATGCCTTCGACTACCGCACGCTGGCGGGGCGCACCATTGTCGTGCGCGATGCCAAGCCCGGCGAGACGATGAAGACGCTGGACGGCGTGGAACGCAAATTCACCCCCGACATGCTGCTCATCTGCGACGCCGAGAAGGCCAGTGCCGTGGCCGGCGTCATGGGCGGCGAACAGAGCGAGATTGCCGCAGGCACGGACCATGTGCTGCTGGAGAGCGCACTCTTCGATCCCGCCTCCACCAAGGACACGGCGACGGCGCTTGACCTTTCGACTGAAGCCGCCTATCGCTACATCCGCGGCGTGGACAAGGATCTTGCCGACTTCGCCTCCCGTCGTGCCGCCCACCTGCTGCAGAAATACGGTGCGGCCGTGGTCGCCAAAGGCGTGGTTGACGTCGACAACCGCGTGCAGCCCCTCAACGGCGACGTCTCGCTCGACTTTGAGCGTGCGCGCAAGCTCATCGGCATTCCCGTGGGCAATGACGCCATGGTTTATCTGCTTGAGTCGCTGGGCCTCGTGTGCCGCGAAAAGGGTCCCTACGCCGCAAAGGCGTCGGTGATCTTCGGCATTCCCTCCTGGCGCTGGGATCTCACCCTGGAGGCGGATCTCGTCGAGGAAATCGCGCGTCTTTACGGGCTCGACAACATTCCCGACACGATGCCCTCCGCGCCGAGCGTCTCCTCTCTTTCGGACGCGCCTTTCCGTGCGAAGAACAAGGTGCGTGCCACCTGCCTCGCGCTGGGCTTCACCGAGGCGATGCACTACTCGTTCCTGTCGCAGGGCGGGCTGGGCGCGTGCGACGCGCGTACGACGGGGACGCGGCTGGCGCGGCCGGATCCCGTTTCGGCCGAGTACGGCGTGTTGCGCGACTCTCTGATGCCGCAGCTCTATGGTTCGCTCGGTCGCAATGCCTCGCATCAGATCGAGGCCGCCAAGCTCTTCGAGCTCGGTCGCGTGTTTGGCCGCGACGCCAACGGCCGCCCCTGCGAAAGCGAAAAGCTCTCGCTCGGTTTCTTCGGTCCTGTGGGGCGTGACGCCCTTGACCGCCGTCGTGCGGTCACGGCCGAGGAGGCGTTGCTGTGGATGAAGGGTGCGCTGCTGCAGCTGACGCAGCGTCTGCACGTGGGCAAGCTGATGTTCCGTCCGCTCGCCGACCATCCGGCGTTCGAGGCCGCGTTGGAGCTCGTCGTCAACGGGCGTCCTGCGGGCGTGTGCGGCGTCGTGTCCCAGAAGCTGCGCCATCCGTTCCGCCTCACCACGCAGATGGCGCTGGCGGAGATCGACGTGGCTGCCATCGTGCAGCGCGTGGATGCGGCCGGCAAGGCCCAGGCGGTGCCGGCGTTCCCGATGGTGCGCCGCGACTTCTCCTTCGTGGCGGGCCCCGAGGTCACGCACGAGGCCGTCGAGAAGTGCATCCGCAAGGCCGCCCCCAAGGAACTGGTGGCCATTGATCTCTTTGACATCTATTCGTCCAAGGAACTCGGCAAGGGGCGCCGCAGCTTCGCCTACAAGCTGGCTTTCCGCGCCCCCGACCGTACGCTGACGGACGATGAGGTGAATCGGGCCTTCGCCAAGGTCCTGGATGCGCTGCGCACCCAGATCAAGGTGGAAGTGCGCGATTCGTAAACGACGTGGGCTCTGGACTGCACGCGGATTCGGCAGTAAATTTCTCCGACCTTCATTTTCGTAAGGGAGCCTGAATGCGGCTAGCTGTGGCGAACCGACTAGGGCACCCGCTTGGGACATGAGGTCCCGGGGATTCTGTACTACGGCAGTTCGGGGCTTTTTTTAAGACAGAAAAACATGACAGAACTCACCTCGCCCGCCAACCCTAAGATCAAGTATGTCGTCAAGCTCCGCACGTGCTCCGTGCGCGAGGAGACGGGCGAGATGATTGTCGAGGGATTCCGCGAATGCCGTCGCGCGCTCGACAACGGCTATCGGCCGCATGCGGTCTTCTTCTGTCCGGAGCTCTATCTCAAGAACGAGAACGAGCCTGGCCTGGTGGCGGATTGCGAGAAGCGCGGGGCGGAAGTGTTCCGGTGCGCGAAGAACGCATTCCTCAAGATGGCCTACAAGGACCGCCCGGACGGGCTGCTGATGGTTGGTCCGCATGTGGCCAAGCATCTGGAGGGCCTGCAGCTGCCGCCCAATGCCCTGGTGATTGTCACCGAGGCAATCGAAAAGCCCGGCAATCTCGGCACCATTCTCCGTTCGGCGGATGCCGCCAAGGCCGCGGCCGTGATTGTGTGCGACCGCACGACCGACGTGCACAACCCGAATGTCGTGCGCGCTTCGACGGGCACGATGTTCTCCGTGCCGATCATCGAGGCGTCATCCGATGAAGCCCTGGCCTGGCTCAAGGCCCACGGCTTCAAGATCCTTGCCGCCACGCCGCATGCCGAGAAGCTGCACTTTGAGGTTGATCTGACGGGGAATGTGGCTCTTGCTGTGGGGGCCGAGCAATACGGGCTCACGGCGAAGTGGATGGACAATGCGGATCTGCGCGTGCGCATCCCGATGCTGGGACTGGCCGACTCGCTCAACGTCTCCGCCGCCACCACGATTCTCGTTTATGAGGCCGTGCGCCAGCGCATTGCCGCCGGAATCGACCAGGTGCCCGCTTTTGTTCCCTGGCACGGCGAAGGCCGCCACGATCATTGAGAAAGGACTGAATTATGATTCGTACCACTATCCTGGCGGGCCTGGCGCTCGCCTCCTGGACCATATTTGCCGGCAAGCCCGTTGAACTGGTGAATTCCGCATTTGAGCAGGTGGATGCGAAGGGCGTGCCGGTGGGCTGGAGCAGACACGCCAACTGGCATGCGGAGCGGGCGGGGCATAATGGGTCCGGCGGTTATGTCTATACATGCACCAATGCGGCGATGTGGCGCGGGGGGCGTCCACATCAGGATGTGAAGCTTACGCCCGGCAAGCGTTACCTGTTCTCCGCGCTCGTGAAGGCCGATGGTCTGAAGACCGAGCGCTCGGCGCACGGCATCGGCCTCTACATCGAGGGGTGGAACGCCTCGAACAAGTGGGTGTGGGGGGCGCAGTCAAAGCCCATGGTCAACGGCAGGAGCCGCGATTGGGTGAAGGTGCAGGGCCTTACGCGCGAAGTGCCGGACGACCTGGTGCGGGCCCAGATCCAGCCGTATGTGAACGGCAAGGGGATGGGACGCGCCATCATCGACAATGTCTATCTCGAGGAGTTCGAAATGCAGCCCGTTGAAGGGGTGTACGCCGACAAGTATCGCCACGAGGCCGTTTCCGGCAATGTCACCTTTCATGCGGTCATCAACACGGACCTTCATGCGAATCTGCTTACGGACTATTCCGCCGTCTTCACCTATGTGGGCGCGGATGGTGCTGCGAAGACGGTTCCGGGGCAGGTGGCCTCTGGTACGCATGCCTGTGTGACGCTGCCGGCCGCCGAACTCGCGGAGGGGACCAATGAAGTGGTGTGCGCATTGTCCCTCAAAGGACAGGAACTCGGCCGTGGCGCGTGCCGTTTCGCCCGTCTTGCCGCGCCGACGCCGCGTCGAGTATACATCGACGAGTTCCGCCGCACGATTGTGGATGGCAAGCCGTTCTTCCCGCTGGGCATGTACTTCCGCCAGGTCACGGCTTCCAATCTCGCGCACTACTGCGAGGCGCCGTTCAACGTTCTGATGCCGTACAAGCGTCCAGAAAAGGCCGAATTCGATCTCTGCGCCGACCATGGCCTCAAGGTGATCTACAATCTACAGGGGTGTTTCCACGAAAAGGACGCCGGCAAGGCGTGGATGACGGCGCGCATCGCAGAATTCAAGGACCATCCTGCGCTGCTTGCCTGGTACACCAATGACGAGAAGCCCCTTACCGACATCCCGCGCCTCACGATGCGCCAGCAGTGGGTGGAGGAGCTGGACAAGGATCACCCCACCTGGAGCGTGCAGGACGTCTACACGGAACTCGCCCACTATCTGCCCACCTACGACGTGCTCGGCATGGATCCCTATCCGATCGGACGGAAAATGCCCATCGGCCGCTGCATCTACACGATGCGCCAGAGCGACAAGGATGCCTTCGGCATGCGCGCCGTGTGGCATGTGCCGCAGGCCTTTGGCTGGAACTGGCTCAACCGCAGGGAGACGGCGAAGATGGTGTGCCCTACGCGCGAGGAGCTGGAGAACATGAGCTGGCAGGCGATTGCCGGCGGCGCGAATGGACTCGTCTACTATGCCTATCACCACATTGTGGAACCCCGCGCCACGAAGAACAACGATGACGAATTCACCTGGGGTGACATGTGCGCGATTGCCCGTGACATCAAGAAATACGAGGATGTGCTGTTGGCCAAGCCCGGAATCGTGGTGGAAGGCGCGACGGACGAATTGGCTGTGCGCACTTGGCGCAAGGATGGGGCAGACTACATGCTGATCGTCAACTGCACGGTCGAACGGCAGCAGGCGACGTTGCGGCTCTCGCGGAAGATTGGTGACGTGTCGGCCGATCTGGGTCCTGCGCCGAAGGTTAATGGCGATAGACTTGAAGTGGATTTCCCGCCGATGGCCTACACGATGCTGAAGCTGATGTAAGGTTCGACGGTCGCCTCCGGTCTCCGTCCCTGTTTGCCGCCCCCACGCGGGGACGTTCCCGTCCGTACCGTCGATTCGTTCTGGCGTACAGTCGAATCGTGTGGTTGGTACAGTCGAATCGTTCAGTGCCTACCGCCGATTTGTGATTGCTCAACCATTCGTCGATGATTCGTCAACCACTCGCCACGAGAAACTCAACCACTCACCCTGATTTCGTTGGGAATTGCCCCCGCCAGGCAGGAGATTTCCAGCCTTCAAGGCTTCAAGAGGGGGTTGTGCGAGGGGGTGTTTTTTTCGGGTGGGAGGCAGGGGGCTTGAAGTGTTGAAGAGTTATATATAAATATATATATTATATATTATTAGTTGATATATAGACAAAACATTGATATTTGGGTTTCAAAGGCTTCAAAATCAAGCGTTGAAGTGTCTTGAAGAATCTTGAAGTCTTACCCCAAAAACAGCCCCAAAATGGGGCAAGACTTCAAAGTGCTTGAAGTGTTCAGAGAGGATGGTCTTGAAGACTTCTGCTACCTGACATGACACGGCGAAGATTCTTGGGTGAGTGAAGGGGAAATCTCTAGGAACAATGGAATTTTCTCAAATTTTATAATTGCAAAAATCAGACTGGAAAAGGTATAATGTTTGACCATCATATCTGGGATTGACAGAAGAAATCAATACGACAATTAGGCAACGATTTGCAGAAATGAAGAAAGGATGTCATGCTATGACGACCGCAGCCCTAAGGGAGAAGTCGAATACTGGAGATTCGCATGGTTTGATTCTTTCTCTCATGGTTATGGTGGGGATGTCGTCGGCGATTTCCGGGGCGGCGACACCGGTGACCTGGACGAATACCTTTGCCTATGCCGACGAGCTCTCCTCGCGCGCCTCGACGCAGTGGGGCAATGTCACGAACTGGGTAGACGCGGGTGGCGCAATGCCGACGGTTGCCCCTACCAATGGCGTAGACCAGTTCGCCGTCACGCTGGCACCGCATGCCTATGTCTATGACGCGGAAGGCAAGAAGGTCCTTGACGAGGGCTACCGTAAGCTCATCACGACGGGATCCTGGAGCGGCAGCGACAGCAATATCCGTCTCGACTATCCTGCCGTCGATCCCGCGATTGCGTCCATTGAGGGGCCTGCCAGCTATCGCATCACCCACACGGTGATGTCCACCTACAAGCAGCAGAAGGCCCGCGTCTTCACGGTAGGGGATCCGAACAATTTCCTTGGCTGGTGGGCGACGGGAGATGCCTATGCCTGGTTTCGGCTGCTCGCCACGGAGACCTTTACGCCCACCCTGCAGGGACTCTATACGTCACGTCGCCCGTATGTCGACGTGCCAGCGGCCGGCACAACGGCTGCTGTGGCGGCATTGGGCGAGGGTGGCAGCCTCGACAAGGTGGGGCCTGGCACGCTGCAGGTTGGACCGTCCGCGGATCCTTCGAGCGGGTTCCTGGTTGAAGAAGGCACGCTGGAGTTGAGGGGACGGGACGAAGGGGAGCTCGCGCGCATTCTCAACCTTGCGGCGTTGCATCTTGATGCGGACAACGAATCGACGCTCGTCTACACGAATGTGGTCGAGGAGCCTGGTTATCGATTTGTCGACCGCTGGAATGACGTGCGCGGCAATGGCAACTATGCCTACTTCCCCGACTTCCGTTACGGGAATCCGGCCTCTGAATACGCCGTCTACTACTATCCCTACACCTTGCCGCCGTTTGAGAGCCCGGCGACGTCGCCGACCGGCAGGCGGCTTATTGATTTCGGTTCGAAATTCGCCGACAAGGGGGCGCTTGGGCCGTCCAATTGCGTGCTGAAGCTCAACAAGGCCGTGACGGGCATCAGCGACGCCTTTGTGGTGGAATGGGATCCCAAGGGCGGCACGGATGTGACGCTTCTGGGCGGGTTGGGCGGAGCGACGCTTGACTACAATCGCAAGGGACTCTATCTTTGGGGGCCATCGCAGCATCAGCTGAACAACGGCTTCAAGACCTGCGAAGTCATCTTCAACGACGGCGTCTACTGGTGGAACGATCCTGTGCTCAAGTGCGCCTCGCTCACCAATCTCTTCACGGCCTGCTTCTCCAGCGAGGCGACGGGACGCGTGGAGGCGCTTGGTACGGATCGCTACTACTTGAGCCGCTCCAACCGCACGCGGGCGGGTGAGATCATCCTCTTCACGAATTCCCTCACGCGCGCCGAGCGGCTGATCGTCTCGCGTTATCTGGAGGCGAAATGGCGTACGGGCCTGCCGCACGACTTGGACGGCTATTCGGCCGTCACGGCAGCCGGGGCCAAGATTGCCGTCGATGAAGGCCATACGGCCTATCTCGCCACCGTGACCGCGACGAACGGCACATTCGTGAAGGCGGGCGCGGGCACATTGGCCGTTGAGCAGCTCTCGCCGGCCGGGGTGGCCGTTGTACAGGAGGCGGGCACGGTGAAGTTCACCCAGAAGCTGCGCGCCCCCACGTCGACGGGGCCCGCTGCAGACGCCTACATCTGGCTCGATGCATCGGATGCGGCCGACTTCACCTTTGAGGACGGCAGTGATACGCGCGTGACCGTCTGGCGTGACCACCGCGCAGACAAGACCGTCGTGGCGACGGCGTGCGATGACCAGAAACTTGGCAATCTGCCGACCTTGCAGCGTGCGGCGGTCAATGGAAAGGCCGTTGTTTCGATGGGGCGCAGTGCCGCAAGTCAGCAGGCCTATTTCGCCTTGCCTACCTGGACAGACGCCGCCAAATACGTCTATGCCGGCTTCATGGTGCTGCGTCCGTCCGTGGCGGGTAGCACGAGCCACAACTATTTCGGGTCCAGCGATCTGACGATGATGCGCAACTCGGGATATGGCATCCTCAGCGCCACCTATAAGCAAGCCGATGCGTTGGCGGCGCGTTGGACCATCAATGGTGATGTGGTGGACCCTATGGCGCGCCAGAGCGCCTACACGCGGCAGACCAATGACTTCTTCGTGCTGTCGTTCCTTTCCTCGCAGCCACTTGTCATGAACGCCATCAACAAGGACCGCAGGGGGCAGCAGGCCGCAGGATGCGGTGACATCGAGGTGGGAGAGGTCCTGGTCTACCACCGCAAGCTCGACATAGAGGAATTCCGCGACACGGAGGCCTACCTCATGAAGAAGTGGTTGGGCAAGGAGCATCCGGCGGTGGGGGCTGCGCACATTTCGTCCCTCATGGCCGCCGATGGTCAGGACGCCGTCCTGGATGCCGATCGCGATATCGTCGTTGACGAGGTGGTCGCCACTGGCGAGAAATTCGTCAAGAAGGGGACCGGCTCCGCCGACGTCCGGCAGATGCCCGTCGACACGCCGCCCATGGCTCTTGCCGTGGAGGGCGGTGCGCTCAAGCCGAAATTCGCCTTCAATCCCGACAACTCGGCGCTGTTCCATTTCGACGCCAGCAATGTGGATTCGATGCGTCTCCAGGTTTCCGATGACCAGGCCGTCACCAATGTCACGCACTGGTACGACTCGCGTGGAAATGGGCTCTACGCGCGTTCCGAATGGGATGCGCAGACGACCTATGCGAAGGACCGGTCCGAAACGTCGTTTGCCTTTGCCGTGACGGATCCCAAGCTGGTGACGGTGACTTTGGCCGAAGGCGTAACGGGCCTGGCCCTTGACTTCGGCACAAAGCGGAACTGCCAGGACAAGCCGACCGCCGCCGCCACATCCACGACCGCCGCGGCCATGCGCTTCTATGACGCCAACGTCAAGCGGACGAACGGGGACGACTCCGAAACCAGATATGATACGGTCCAGGAGACGTTCCTGGTGGTTGCCCGCCATGGTTCGCAAGGAAACAACCTCATCGGTGATGCGAGTGCCGCCGGTACGACAACAGACGCCGCCGGACGCCTTTTGCCCAATGGCGGCAACTACATGAGCGTCAGCACGCTGGCATATCCGAGCTACAGCTATTTGACGCTCACCAACGATTCGGGCACGGTCTTCGTGAATGGAGAGAGCGTGAAGGGTTCGACCTACACGTTCACGGAGGCCATGGGCTTCAAGCTGATCGAATACCGTCCGGGCGGCAATACGCGCGTGGGCGCGCTTGCGCTCGACCGCAACTGCAATGCGGGCGGCTGCTACATCTGCGAGGTGATCGGTTTCGACCATGTGCTGACGGATGCCGAACGTACGCAGTTGCGCGCGCAACTTCAGAACAAGTGGTTTGGGCTTGAATTGCCGCCGCGCACATTCACGTCCATAGAAGTCGTCCCGGGGGCGTCGCTGGACATGGGCACGGCAGACCTTGCCGTTTCCTCGGTCTCGGGTGGCGGTCTGTTGACCTGCGGTGGATTGACGCTAGCCGGCTTCGAGGCCGCGGCGGAGATCGCCGTTGCCTACCATTCGGCAGAGGATGTGGATTGCTTTACTGTGACAAGCCCTGTGTCGTTCCCGAATGGCGTGAAGGTGTCGGTGTCGTTTGCGGGCGTGAACATGGCGGACGTGGTGCCGGGCGAATGGCCGATCTTCACGGCCCCGGGCCTGACGCTGGCGCCGCATGCGCTTTCCTTCGAGCACGACTATGCGGGCACGCGCTGCGTCTCGATTGTTCGTAGTGGCAACACCCTGTTGCTGCGTGTGATGCCGCGTGGCACCACAATCATTTTCCGCTGAGTAAGGAACTCTCAATATGAAAACTTCTGTCCTGATGATGATGGGCGCCACTCTCATGTGCGCGACCACGGTGTTGGCCGCCACCTACACGGTGGAGGTGGACGATGCGCACACTTTCGAATCGCCGCTTGAGCTGGCGAATGCGTCGGTGAGCGTGGATGGCGCGGAGGCGGTTGCGTTTTCGACGCTTCTGGACGGCGAGGGGAAATTCACCGCTTCCGGCACGTTTGTGAAAACGGGACCAGGTTTTCTCGTCTCCTCGCCGGCGATGGCGAACTTCACCGGGGAAATCCGCATCGCGGCCGGTGCGCTCATTGCGTGCGCGGGAGGCGATCTCGGGCCGAGTGTCGTTTCCTCTGCGCCACTGGTGACGGTCTCGGACGGCGCCACGCTCGTCTTCTCCACGCCCAAGAAGTGCGGCTTCTACAACTCGCTTGTGCTTGCGGGCGAAGGCGTGTCGTTGGCAGGCAAGAAAATGGGCGTCCTGTGCCTCAATTCCGCTGTCCATCAGCAGGACTATTTCTTCTACGCAGGATGGGAGCTTACAGGCGACGCCACATTCACGTCGATGACGGACATGCGCATGGACATCGGGGACCGCACCGTGAAGTTGAACGGGCATGTGCTCACCTTTAGACCGTATGACCGGAAGGGCGGGCAGATCTGCATGAGCGGCACCGTCGTGACGCCTGGCGTTGGCGGCAAGATCGAGATACAGGGCAGCTGCCGCCTCCAGTCGCAGGCCAACGGTACCTGGAACGGCGACGCCTCCAATGAATTGGTGTTCAATGACAGTTCGTATATCGGCTACTACAACAATGGCGTGAAGGCACCCTGGACAATGGTGTGGAACACCACGGGAGCGCTCTCGCCGGGCGGCACCCTAGGGTCGACACCGGGTGGCTGGGCGAAGACGAACTACCTGTATTGGACGGGCCCGGTTCGCATCGCGGGCGACATGCTTAAGATCTCCGGCGGCGAGACGCAGCGTACCTATGCGTTTCGTGGCCCTGTTTCGGGCAGTGGCGGCATCTATTGCTACGCCTCCTGGCTGCATCTCGTCGACCCTGCCAATACGTTTGAGGGGCCGGTTGTCGTGTCCGATCCGGGAAAGAGACCATCCGGACTCTGCCTCTACAATCCGGGCGCTCTGCCGCGGAACGGGCATCCGACCACGATCACGAACGCGCCGCTCATGATGGCGGCGAATGGCGCGTATGCGCTGCCGGCGCTCGCGTATCACGTGGCCAGCGGCACGAACTTCAGCATCACGGGTGGCAGCCTTGGTTCGTCGGCGGAATCGCTCAGGAAGACCGGCGCCGGACGGCTTACGGTGGCGGCGCCGCTCGCCATCTCGGACGTCCTCAGGCTAGAGGAAGGCACCGTGACGCTGCCGCCGGTGAAGGGTACGCTTCATTCGGGTGTGCCGGGGCTTTGGCGTGGTGTGCTGCTGCCGCCCTGCACAAACAGCGCAGGCGATCTTGTGTCGCTTGTGACGAATGCAAGTGGGGCGATCGTTCCGCCCGACGGAGCATATTTTGACAAAACGCAGCCGGCGTTCATGGATCAGCCCGGCACGGCCCTTTCGAATGAAGTGGTCTCCTGCATGGACTGGATGCGCCAGACATCCTATCCGCCGTGGACCCAGTATGGCGCGGTCTCGTGGAGCGGATATGTGTGGAACCGGTCCGCGACGAATGAGACCTGGCGTTTCGCGCAGGCGGTCTGCGGCTATTCGCGGTTCTGGCTCGATGGCGTCCGGATTCAGAGCTCAGACGACAATGGGCGCGTGTTTTTCAATGACAAGCTGATTACGCCCGGACCGCACAGGATCGTGTTCAAGGTCTGCCCGCGCAACTACGCCGGGCCCGGGTCGATCGCGAATCCCGGCCTGCAGTCGATCAACGGGGTTTCCCAAGGCACGGGCACAAAGTTCTATACCTGGGGACCGAAGATGGGCTTTGCGATCGACTTCGAGGGGCGGGGTTCCACGAATGTGGTCGATTTCACCTTCCCCGAGAATGCCGACGTGGGCTATGTCGCGGGGGGTGACGGTTCTCGCTTCACGCGCGATGCCCGTGACACCGCCGACTTTGACGCGGAGGAGCTGGCGGCGATGGTTCGCTCGGGCGTAACCTACTCGAACATCGTGGCAAAGGCGGGAACCACGATTGACCTTGGTGAAGGAAACGAATATCCGCTGCCGGTGCGCGCGTTCACGGGCACGACCCAGGTTTTGAATGGTTCGCTGCGCATCGTCAAGGCGTTCAACCTCGTGGCGGTGGACAACAAGGCCTCGCCGCTGACGGTGACGGACGGCAAGCTGCTCTTCGATGCGGACGCGGAGATTTCGGTGGATGATGGTGCCGGATTCGGAAGTGAGCATGGCGTGCCGGTGGTGGTCGCGCGTGCAACAGCCGGCATCGAGGGGCTGCCCACACCGACCGCCAACTTCCTGGCCGCGCGCTGCCGACTGGCGAAGTCCGCCGACGGAAAGGAGCTCACGGTTACCGTGATGCCCAAGGGCGTAATTCTCTATTTGAAGTGATGATGTGTGGATGACGGCGTAGTCAAGAAGGCAAGGATCCCATGATCAGAAGAAATTGTTTGCGGGCGAGTTTGCTGGTATTGGGCGCGTGTGTGGGGGGCGCGTCTCTGCAGGCGACTGAATTCATCTGGACCGGCAAAGCCGGGGACGGCGATTGGACGAATCCCACGAATTGGCAGTTCAGGAATGCTGCGGGCGACCACGGTTCCCCGCAAGCCGGCGACTCCATCTGGGTGTCCGTCAACTATCCTATGACGCTGGACGCCTCGAATGCGGCCAACCTGGCCGTTCTCAACAGTGTGGACAGCGTGAACATTGCGGAATCTACGAGCTACTTCACGATTACGGTGCCATCTGCTACGGAGGCAACCATCTCCGTGCCCGTCTGGGGCGGCTATGGCGCGAGCGGGAGGGGTGATCCTTTGCGCGGAAACTTGACGGTTCAGGGCGGCGGTACGCTGCATCTGACCGCAACGGGCATGTACGACTACTGCATGAAGAATCTTACGCTTGATGGCGCCTGCGTCTGGTTGCCGCAGAACCCCGATCTGGTGTTGACCCTGTACAGTCTGGGATCAATCACCGTGACGAATGGCGCCACGCTGCATCTGCCCACCTGTCACGATGGCCAAAAAAACAACGGCGGAAATTATGTGAACATCGCGGCGCTTTATGGCGACGGCACGGTGACAGCCTCAGAAGCCACGGAAGTGCGCTTCACATCCGCGGGCGGCGTTTTCGCGGGCGTGCTGGACAAGAACATCGGCCTCTTTTCCGGTGGCCGCCAATATCTGACGGGCGAAAATTCGTCGATGGCAGGAAAGGCCGCGCCGCTCGTCTACAACGCCAAGCTGCAGTGGTCGACCGGCATGGGACTTCTTGGCGTCAAGAAGTTTGGCTACGACGCCTCCGAACTTTCCTCGATCGGCAAGGGCGCCAGTTTTGCCGCGAATGTGAATGGTGCCACCTACCTCTACCTGGGAGAGGGCGAGACGACGACGAAATACTACAACATCTATCCGGCCAACAACGGTTATGATGTACTGGACGCCGGCACCTATGGCGGTCTGCAGTTCGTCACCAACGGCGGTGTTTGGGTCAGTACAACGTCAAAGGTCTCCGCCAACAACAGTATCGTTGGTCTCAATGGCTCCAACACGACAGTTAGCGTCTTCCGTGGTCGTTATCTGGAGGACGCCGCCAACAGCAATCTGCTGACGACCGTGAAGAAGGGCACCGGCACCTGGCGTTTCGCCGATCCCGCGCTGGATGGCCTTTCGGTCGTGACCTACCGCAAATTCCGCGGCACGATCAGCGTGGATGAGGGCGTGCTGCAGTTCGACACGCTCGCGCCGCGCGGAGAATACTGTTCCGTGGGCCTCGCCACGCAGCTGAAGGGCCCCGTGCTGGGTACTTGGAGGGATCTGCCCGACGTCGACTGGGCCTTTTCGCTGGGCGGCACCAACGCGGCCCTGAAGGCGCTCGCGGAAGGCACGCTCGAGTACACGGGTACGTCTGCGGCACTCTGCGATGATCGTCGGGTTCGCCTGGAGGCCGATGGCCGTTTCCGCGCCAACGGACCGAAGCACATCCGCTATCGTCTGGCCGAGAGTACGTCCGCTCGCGCGAAGACGCTTTCACTTGACGGCGCCTCCACTGCGACAAACGAAGTGAGCGATCTCGTGGATTCGGCGGCTTATCCCGTCTCGCTGGTCAAGGAAGGCACGGGCAGTTGGTGTCTCGGCAACAATTCCGACATCCATGGCGATCTGACGGTCAAGGGCGGTACGCTCATCGTGCGCCAGCAGGACGTCGGCGCGAACTACACGTGGTTCCGCTTCACGGTGAAGGATCTTTTCGATTCGCCTTTGGGTATAGCCAAGGGCAATCTGTCCATGAGGTTCCTGGGCTTCTATGATGTGACGGGCCGTGACCAGACGCTCAACCTCCCGGCTTCAGAAGATGGTTTCGCCGCCTCGCTCCAGCCTGGACAATGCGCCTACGGCACGACACGCAGACACGCCAAGGGGTCGTATTCTCAGGTTCCCCATGACGACAACGTCACGAATCTCTTCCACGCCGCCACGGTCTACGACGCGAATATGCGCAATCTGGAAGGCTCCTCTAGCGGCTACTATCCGCGCCTGGACGTGCCGGCCTCCCACGTGCCGTTTGTCGTGCGTCTCACCAACGGCGCGCCCGCCATCGCCAGCTACGACTGGGCAACGACGTATGGCTGGACATCCGGCAACAAGGGCGGCTTCCACTGGATGCCGTGCCGTTGGTCGCTTGAGGGCAGTGTCGACGGACTCCACTGGGAGGACCTGAACCCCGAGGGCGGCGACTACGTCATTACGACCAACGATTGCCCGGCGGTGGCCAGGGACGGCCGCTATGTCCACACGGACACGGCGTATTCGGCGGCGTCCGCAAATGTGCACTCGGGTGGGTGGCCGATCCGCGGCACGTCCACCAATGCGTTCGCGTGCTTGAGCCATGTGCAGTCGCTGCGCGTGGATGCGGGGGCGAGCTTGGTGCTTGACGGCCCGGCGCTTACGGTTTCGCGTCTGCGCATCGATCCGAGCCAGGGCGTGGGCACAATCGCGGGCGTCACGTTCGCCGAGACTGGCCTGGTTGAACTGGCAAGCTCTGTCACCGAGGCGAAGACGCTGCCCTGCGACTGGTCGGCCACGTCGGGTACGGAGAATCTCTCCGGATGGTCCGTGAAGGCAGATGGGCGGATCCAGGCGCGGTGTCGCGTGAAGTACGCGGATGGCGCACTTGTCATTCTGCCGCCCGGGCTTACCCTCTCTTTCCGCTGATCTTTTCCGATGTGGTGCGGCAACTGCCGAATGGAGTAACGTGATCATGAAGAATCTGTTTGTTCTGGCGCTCGCCTGTGGCCTCGGCGTCGTGGCTTCGGCAAAGGACGATCTGGTGATTTCGGCGGCCGATGGCTTTGCCGCCGTCACGCGCGTGTCGAACGCACGCATGGAGCGGACGCCAACGTCGCTCGTCTTCACGGACATCCTTCCCGACATGCAGGTGTATCTGAAGACGCCCGTCGTCTTTTCGGGCGAAATCGAGGGCTTTGAATTCCGCTATCGTGCCTCAGGCCCCACGCCCAAGCCGAAGGCCGGCGGGGAACTCTTCTACGCCGCGTTCGGCGCATCATTCTCGGATGCGCGCGCCTGGTCGATTCCGGCGCTCGTGCGCGATGGCGAATGGCACACGCTTCGGCTTACGCTTTCAGCCATCCGCAAGCCCGCCGAATGGGAGGCGAGCGGCCGCATGACCAAGTTCCGTCTCGACCCCACGAACGCCGAGGGGGGCAAGATCGAGATCTCCGAGATTCGGTTCATTCGGCGGGGGGCGTCTGCAAAGGCCGCCGTGCGCACGGCTAAGTTCCACGGCGAGGACGCCTGGCCCGAAGTGACGCCTGAATTGTTCCGGCACGCCCAGCCGCCGCCCTTGGAGAAGGTGGAGGCGGCCCTGGTCGAGCTCCAGGGCGGCACGGCCGTGCCGCGTGTGCAGACGGCCGGGCAAAAGGTCCATCTGCGCTATGATTACCGTGGGCCCGAGCCGAAGGGCGAGTTCCTGACGGGGAAGCTCCTGATGCTCACGCCGAAGGGGACGCTCAAATGGTGCGAGCCGCTGACGCTGGCGCGTGCGCAGGTGCTTACGCGCATGGCCGACGATCGCTGGGCGCTGGAGTTCGACTATGAGGTGCCGCCCTATCTCGGGGAGGGGACATGCGACGTGAGTTTTGACGTGGTCGGCGTCAAGCCGTGCAAGGGGCGTGAGACGGGCGCGCGCCTGACGGTGAAGCGTTTGGCGGTTGATCCCGACTGGGCTGCGCCTATTTCCGCCAAAGTCGTCGACGTCGCTGGCACCCCTGCCTTCGCCGTGAACGGCACCCCCGTCTATCCGCTCTGGGGCACAATCGCCTATGGCCGCCATGCCGAGGAGCATCCCTCGCGCCATTCCTCAGCGCCGCTCAACTTCACCACGGTATGGACGCGCCATCTCGAGTGGTGGCCGCGCGGGGACGAGTTCGACCCCACCGACCTCGACCGTCTCGCCGAGCAGCACCGCCGCGAATTCCCGGGCGCGTACTTCATGTGGGACATCTCCATCTATCCGCCGCCGGACTGGCGTGACGCCAATCCCGACGACATGGCGCGGGACGAGCAGGGGCACATCAACACCGACTGCGGCGATGCGGAGATCAACTACACCTTTGCCTCGCAGAAGGCATATGATGACATGACGCGCGTGATGAAGAAGGTTATCGCCTACCTGGAGAAGGCGCCCTACGCCAACCGAATCGTCGGTTACCGCATCAATTCCGGCCACACCGTCGAGTGGCTGGGCTGGGATCCTTCGCGCAAGGGGACGATCCTCGACTTCTCGCCCGTCGCGCAGAAGGGGTTTGAGGCCTTCGCCAAGGCGCACTACCCGTGGGTGACGGACTATTCCGTGCCGACGCTTGCCGAACGCCGCGAGCTCGACGGCACCGATCTGCTCTGGGACCAGCGCAAACACGCGCGCACGATCGCCTACCACGACTTCTACTGCACCGCCGTCGCCGATGGCGCGATCCGCATGTGCCGTGCGGCAAAGGCCGCGGTGGACGGTCGCAAGCTGGTGGGCACCTACTTCGGCTACGTGATGACGCTCAACGCGGGTGGGCGCAACCAGATGCGCGCGCATTACGCGATGAAGCACTTCCTCGATGCGCAGGCGACGGACTTCGTGATGAGTCCGCAGAACTACACCCACATCTCCCGCCAGCCCGGCACGCTCATCAACGACATGAAGCCGTTCAAGTCCATTCAGGACCACGGCATGGTCTCGGTGATCGAGGACGACACGCGCACGCACAACATCATGCCAGTCGGCTACTGCCAGACTCTCAATGAGGAGATGACTGTGAGCATTCTGCGCCGCAACATGGGCGTCGCGCTCTGCCGCAACCAGCCGTTCTACACCTACGCCATCACGAGTGGGCATGAATTCGACTTCCCGCAGTTCGCCGACGACGCGGCTGCCCTGGCCCAGGCGGGCGCCTACGCCCTGGAGAAGGGCGTTGCGCGCAAGGCCGAGATCGCCTACATCGTGAGCGAGGAGGCGATGAAGTCGACCTCCATGAACCATGGCAACGGCGAGGTGTATGTCGGCCGTTCGCTGCAGACCTACGACAAGACAGGCAAGGTCGTGCCCTACGAGTCGCTCGGCGGTCCGAAGCTCGCCGCCTGGGCGTATTCGAACATCTACACGGAGCTTGGGCGCATCGGTGCGGGCGTCGACTATCTGCTGGCCGAAGACGTGGCGGATCATCCGGGCAACTACAAACTCTACATCTTCAACGGCTGCACGAAGCTGACGCCCGCGCTGCTCAAGGCGGCCGAAACGTTGCGCACGCGCAAGTGTACGATTCTCTGGACTTACGCGCCCGGCTATACGTCCAACGACGGCAATTCGCTCGCGAACATGAAGGCCCTCACGGGACTGGACTTCCAGCTGTGCCCGGACGTGACGGAACCCGGCGTCACCCTGGCGGACGGTTCGCGCACTGGGGCGCTTGTCTATCCGAAAGGGCAGCCGGCGCTTTCGCCGATCTTCGCGGTTGCGAACCCCCAGGATGTGATCGGGCGCTACACGAATGGTGCGGCGGGTCTGGCCGCCTCTCAGACGGGGCTGGCGCGGACGGTCTTCTCGGGGTCGTATTTCCTGGAGACGCCGCTGATGCAGCGCCTTGCGCGCGAGGCGGGCGTGCACATCTTCTCCGAATCGCGTGACGTGCTGGAGGCCAACGCGAACTTCCTTCTTTTCCATGCGCGCAACGCCGGCAAGAAGACGATTCGCCTGCCGAAGAAGACGCAGGTGATTGACGTGTTCAACCGCCGCCTCGTCGCGGAAGGCGTCGACTGCTTTGAATTCGACGCCCCCCTGCATGGCACCTATTTCTTCTATTTTGGTGACGATGCCCAGAATTTGCTGGCGCGCCTGTGAGGGTGGAATGGAAAGTCTGAATGCATTGATAGATACGCTTAACGGCTGGCTTTATGGCTACATCCTTGTGGCTTTGCTGGTCGTGGGCGGGATCTACTTCACGGTCAGGCTGCAGTTTCTGCCGACCGTGCTGCTGAAGGAGGCGATTCGGACGCTTGCCGTGCGAGGTGGCCGGGGTGCCGGCACGATGTCGAGCTTTCAGGCGTTGATGGTTTCGACGGCTTCGCGCGTTGGCACGGGCAACATCATCGGCGTGACGGCGGCGATTCTGGCGGGAGGTCCGGGTGCGGTGTTCTGGATGTGGATCATCGCCGTATTCGGCGCGGCTTCGGCCTTTGTCGAGTCGACGCTTGCCCAGATGTACAAATGCCGCGACGCGCATGGCTTCTACTACGGCGGACCAGCCTACTACATTCGCAAGGCCCTGCATGCCCCCGTGTTCGGCGGCGTCTTTGCTGCGTTCGTCATTCTTCTGTACATGGGCGGATTCAATGCGCTGTGTTCGTTCAACACGACGGACTTCATCTGCAACTACGCACGGAACGTGCCGCACATGACGGTCTACGTCGGGTTCGCGTTTGCCGCGCTTGCCGGTCTCGTCATCCTCGGTGGCGGCAAATTCATCTCGCGCGTCACGCAGTTTCTCGTGCCGATCATGGCCGGTGGCTATATCGTGATCGCGCTGGCGGTGATGGTGCTGCACATCACGGACCTGCCGGGCGTCATGGCCTCGATTCTCGCGCAGGCGTTTGACCTCCATTCGGCGTTCGGGGGCTTTCTCGGCGCGGCGATCATGATGGGCGTCAAGCGCGGCCTCTATTCGAACGAAGCCGGCGTTGGCTCGGCTCCGAATGCCGCTGCCTCTGCGGACGTGAAGCATCCCGTGAACCAGGGGCTTGCGCAGTTCCTTTCGGTCTTCATCGACACGATTCTGATCTGTTCGGCGACGGCGTTCATCGTGCTGTGTTCAGGTGTCGATCCGGCGGGGTATGTCGCGGGAACGGACAATACGCGTTTCCTTCAGGATTGCATGAGTGCTTCGTTTGGCGGCGGCGGTGGCGTTCTCCTCACCTGCGCACTCGTAATCTTCGCCTATACGACGCTTGTCGGCAACTATTTCTACGCTGAGCAGAGTGTCCGTTACTTCTATCCCAATGCGCATATCGACCGGAAGTTCATGACCTGTTATCGAATTGTGGCGATTCTCGTCATTTTCGCAGGTTCGCAGTTCAAGGCTGCCTTTGCCTGGAACCTGTCAGACCTTATCATGGGCATGATGGCTCTCGTCAACATCCCGGTCTGCATCTTCCTGGGTAAGCACGTCTACAAGGCGCTTTGGGATTACATGATCCAGCGTAGCCGCGGCAAGGTGCCGACGTTTGATCCCGAGAAGACGTTGGGGACGGCCGAAGGCATGGAGTGCTGGTGTCGAATCCCCGGTCCTCAGAGCTAAGAAACCAGAAGTAATGGAGGTTGATGTGAAGATTTTCCCATTGGCGTTGTTGGCGGCGATTGCCCTGCAGGCTATGGGCGAGACGGTTGACCTGAAGGGCATCTTTCCGTCCTCGGTCAAGTGCGTGACGATTGTTGCGCCGTCGAGTCACATCGGCGCCGAATCGGTGGCGGCTGTGACGAATGGACTGGGCCAGGCTGGCTACAAAGTGAAGGTGGCCGACAGCGTATGGACCTATAGCGCCGATCCCGCCGTTCGTGCACGCGACATCGAGAAGGCCTGGCTCGATCCCGAGACGGACCTTGTTCTGTGCGCACGGGGCGGTCGTGGCGGCTGGGATACGGTGACAAACCTCAACTTCAGCGTTCTGAAGTCGCGGAATGTCCCGTTTGTCGGCTTCTCCAACATCTCCACCCTCATGAACGCCTTCATTGCCCAGGGCGTCCATCATCCGATCACGGGGCCCATGTGCTCGACGCTGTCGCGCGGCAAGTACCCGCGTGATGCCCGTGAGCGGCTTTGCCAGACGGTTGCCGGTGAGCCGCTTGCGGCCACGCAGCTCAAGGTTTTACGGGCCTCGCCCACAACGGTCACGGGCAAGCCCGTCGGGGGGCACTGGCCCTCCATCAGCCGCATGGAGGCGCCCTATCTGCCCGATACGACAGGGCGTGTCGCCTTTTTGGAGATCAATCGCACCTATACGTTTGACACCGCCACAAACACCTTTGCCGTCCTGAAGCGGAAGGGGTACTTCAAGTCATTGTCTGCCGCCGTTCTCTGCGACTTCGGCATCAGGGGCACGGCCGAGGAGAAGGAGAAATTGAGGAAGCATGTTGTCGGTGAGTTGACGTGTCCTGTTTTCAGCGGTTATCCGTATGGTCATATCGGGCGCATCTACGCCATTGACTATGAGCGGGAGCTGGCCATCTCCCCGAGCGGGTTGCTGACCTGGAAATGAGCCCGGGCGAAGGTCTGGTGAGAGGAGTCTGTGTGATGAAGTCAAAGGTGTTGCTCGCGGTGCTGGGGCTGACGGCCGTGTTGCGGGCCGACGTGGTCTTGGCGCCGAATCAGACGGAGGTGGTCGTTCCAAGGCGGGCGCCGGCCACCGTGCGGGTGGCAGCCCAGGAGATGACGAACGCCCTGGCGCAGGTGCTGGGATGTCCGATCCCCGTGGTGCAGAAGAAGACGGCCGGCCGTACGGCTGTCTTCCTGGGTGATGGCGAGGTCGCCCGCGAGGCGGGCATCGACGTCGCTCAGCTGCCGCGCGACGGATTCGTCATTCGCACGCTGGGGACCGACCGCATCGTCATCGCCGGCCGAGACGCACCCTTGGCGCGCTTCATCGGCACGCCGAACTACACAGGCGGCGCCTTTTTCGAGCACGCCACGGTCTTTGGCGTGTATGCGTTCCTGGAGCGGTTCGCCGATTGCCGTTTCTTCTTCCCCGGCGAACTCGGGACCATCCTGCCGCGGGCCGAGAAGCTGGTGATTCCGCCGACGGACTTCTCTGACGCGCCCGATTCGGCTGTGCGGCGATACTACAACCATTCGGCTGATGGGCGGTGGTTCGACGAGACGGTGAACACACGCGACGCCAAGGGCCTCAACTGGTTGCGCACGCGCATGTCATCGCTGAACATCCCCTGTTGCCATGGCTCGATCCGCTTCCAGTACGTCGAACGCTTCAAGGAATCACACCCCGAATACTTCTCGCTGGATGCCAAGGGCAAGCGCCGTTCGTCGCCGACGCCGGGGCGCCCGGATTCCGTGTACGGTCAGCTTTGCTGGAGCTCGGCCATCACCAATGAGCTCTTCCTGGACGCCAAATGTTACCTGACCGGGGGCGATCCCGCCGAGCGCGGCCTGTCGGGAAAGTGGGGGGTGAACTGCTGCGACCGCAAATATGTGGACATCATGCCCAACGACGCCTATCAGGAATGCTGCTGCGCAGCGTGTCAGGCGGCGAAGTTGCCGGGTGCCAGCTATGCCAATGACATCATCTGGAAGGCCACGGCGGGGATTGCCCAGCGCCTTATCGACGAGGGTATCCCCGGCTACATCACGCAGATGTCCTATAACCCCTACAAGGACGTACCGTCCTTCCACTTGCCCACGAACGTGCTGGTGATGGTGGCGGTGAACGGCCCCTATTCCCATTACGACGCGGCGAGCCGCAAGGCGCAGTTCGACCGCACGAAGGCGTGGATGACGAAGACTGGGCACAAGGTGTGGCTGTGGACGTATCCCGGCAAGTGGGGGCCTCGGGCCTTCGCCGACGTGCCGCAGATCTGCCCCAGGGCGTGGGGAGCCTTCTATCGCGAGATGGCCCCCTATTCGATCGGAGCCTTTGCCGAATCGGAATCGGATCGCTGGTTCTACAACCACCTCAACTACTATGTCTTCGGGAAGGTGATGTGGCGCACGAGCATCGATGTCGATGCCGTGCTGACCGATTATTATGCCCGGATGTATGGTCCTGCGGCCGAGGAGGTGCGGCAGATGTTCGAGTCGCTTGAGGATACCTGGCTGAAGAAGACGATGGGTCGCACAATCGATACGCCGCTGGGCCCGCAGACGCGTGTGCCCAGCGTACACGACCTCTGGAATGTGGTCTACACGCCGGCCTACATCGCCTCCGTGCGTGCGCGGTTGGACGCGGCCGTGGCAAAGGTCGCCAAGGACAGTCTGGAGGCTCGCCGCCTGGCGCTGCTGGATCGGGAGATCGTGTCACCGCTTGCGCGCGCCTCTGCCGCGTATCTGGAAGGGCAGTCGGTGGACGTCGAGCAGAAGCGCCGCGCCGCACACCCCGAAGAGGTGTCCATTGTCTCCAACGGTGACTTCACGGAATCGCCGCGTGGCCGCTTCTTTGGCGGCTGGTATGTGGACAAGGAGCCTGTGCCGCTGTCCCAGGCGGAGAGTGTGGTGGGTGGACAGTCCGTTGTGCTGACGGGTGCCGTCGACGGCAAGCGCATGATGGTTGGTCAATATCTGCCGCAGCTCAAGCCGAATACCCGCTATCGGATCTCGTTCTACCTGAAGCTGGCGGATGTCGTTTCGCCCGGGGCGGGGGGCGGCGCGCACATCACCCTCATGGACGACTGCAACCACAGCTTCCCGGAACGCACCGCCTATTCCGGCACGATGGACTGGACGCACTGCCAGTTCACCTACACCACGCGCCCCGGCACAAACGGCAAACACCGCTCCTACATCCGCCTCGTGCTCACCGCCGGCTGCACCGGCACGGCCTGGTTTGACGGCGTGCGGATCGTCGAGATGCCGGATTCGGACAAATGATCTAGAGAGGAAACCGAGATGCACATCAACCGAAGGAACTTCATCGGCTCATCCGTCGCCACGCTGGCGGTGGGCCTGTCCTACCCTGCCTATGCGGGCGAGAAGCCTCTGCTCAAGGTTGGCTTCATGACCGATACGCATGTGGGTACCACCAAGAAATCATGCGAACGCGTGAAAGGCGCCTTTGAGGTGTTCAAGGCGCAGGGCGTCGACGCCGTGGGGCATTGCGGCGACTTGGCCGACTGGCACTATGTCGAGGGCTACAGGTACTACCGCGAGACATTTGAGGATGTCTATCCGGAGGGGGCGAAGCGCCCCGAACTGCTCTACGTCTACGCTAACCACGATGCGCTTGACCCCACCAAGAAGGATCCGAAACTGCGCCAGCAGCGCGTGATGGATCTGGCGACGGCATTCGCCGACATGCGCGCGCGGCTCAAGATCGACCATGGCCTTTTCCATCAGACGACCCTAGGCGGCATTCCGTTCCTCGTGTTCCCCCAGACGCAGAGGCTCATCGGCGGTTATGAGGAAGTGGAGAAGCAGGTGGCGGCCGCCTGCGCGGCCCACCCCACGGGGCCAGTCGTGGTGCTCACGCACATGGCGCCCGCCCACACGGCCTACAACAGTGGCGAATGGGGCGATTCTGCCTTGCGCAAGATATTCAACAAATATCCGCGCGTCGTCACGTTCACCGGCCATACGCATGGCTCCCTGCGCAATGAGCAGAGCGTCTGGCAGGGAGAATTCACGGCTGTGGACGTCTGCTGCCTCCAGGAATGGCATGGCATCAGCGTGGGCACACCAGTCGCCGGCAAACAGGCGTATGGCGTGGTTGTGGCCGAATTCTTCGCGAATCGGATCGTGCTGCGCCGCTTCGATGTGCGTGACGGCAGCGAATTCAAGCCTGAGGATCCTTGGGTCGTGACGTTGCCGTTTATCGCCGCCACCGCCCCGCTGAACTGGGAGACGCGCGCGAAGACCGAGCGCAAGGCCGCGTTTGCCGCCGGTTCGCAGATGACCTTTACGACCGATGCCGTGCCGTTTGGCTCCCTGAAGGTGGCGTTTCCGGGGGCACAGGCCGAAGAGGACGTGCTTTCCTATCGCATTGAGATCTCGCGGCGGAAAGACGGGGCGTGGGAACGTTTCGCCCGCAATGACGTCTTTGGCGAGTTCTATCTGCGGCCCGCAGACCGCACAGGCCGATATGCGCGCTCCTATCCGGCCATCTTCTTCGAGGCGAACGAGACCTATCGCTTCACGGTTACGCCCGTGGGCTTCTTTGGCGCGCTTGGTACGCCGCTTGAAGGTGAATGGACGGCGCCCGCCAAGAAACCCGCGAAGTCTATTCTGCTGGAGGAGGATCCCATGGACAAGCTCATCTGCCGCCAAGGATGGCCGCGGAGTGCGCAAGATCGCCAGAACGCCAAACCCACGCGACGTGACGCCGAGGGCTGGTATCTGCGGGATGGCGGGCTCAACTGGTTTGAGCTGCCGGAAGGCGTGTGGCAGACGAAGAAGGGCACGCATTTCCGCGTGGCGGCGGATCTGCGCGTGCAGCAGGCGCCCAAGATAGACGGGTGGTGTCTGCGGCTGTCGACGGCGGACGGCACGAGCCGCAGCGCGTGTGGCTGGATGACGACGCCGGATGGCGATGCGGGGCTACTGCGCTGTGTCTTCGAGTTTGATGCGCGCGTTGACGACCAGCCGAACTTTGCGCTTCAGCTGGATCGTGGCGGAAAGGGGCGCTTCCGTTTGGAGCGTCTGGCCATTGAAAACGACTAAAGGGGATTCCGAATGAAGAACATGCTTCTGATTGCCGCGGCTTTCGCAGCGGCTACCAGCTGCGCCAAGGTGGCGCCTGGCGAAAACATCATTCTCAATGGTCGCTTCGACAGCGATCAGATGGAGGTGCCGCCTTTCTGGCATGTCGCGGACGCCGGCAAGAGTGGCCTGGTGTGTGACCCGTCAGGCGGACCTGGCGGCGTGCCGTCGGTCAAATTCGCCAATCCAGGCCCCGAGGTGAAATCCTTCACCCTGCGCCAGTTCGATCTGACCCTGGTGCCCGGCGCGAAGTACCGTCTTTCCGCCAAGATCCGCACGCGGGACTTCAGCTCGAAGCATGCGGGATTCATGGTGATCAATGCGGGGTGGCACAAGACGGTTTCGGTGGGCGCCATTGCCCCCACGCAGGAATGGAAGTCCTACACGCGCGACGTCGTGATGGTACCGTCCAAGGACGAAAAGGCCTACTCGGTCGCACTCTACGCCGGCAAATGCACAGGCGAGATCGAAGTCGCCGATGTGCGGCTGGAGGCGTTGGATGACGCCGCCTGCGCGGGATCGTGCGCGACTTCGTCCGCAGGTGATCCGCGTCAGCCGCGGTTCGTGCCCATGAAGCCGCTCCTGGCGCGTATTCCGCGAGATCGGCGCGAGGTGCTGTTCCGTCTGTACGGCGTCTTGCCCGGCGCCGCGGCGGACTACGACGTGGTACTTTCCGCGGAAGGGGCGCCTGCGCCTACGCGCCGTGCATTGCGGGAAGGGGACAACCTGCTGCCGCTGCCTGACGGTGCTTTCGAGGGAAAACTCTCGGTGGCGCTTGTTCGGCGCGCAGACGGCCAGGAGGTGCTGCGCGACCACCATCGCTTTGCTGTTGTGGATGTGCCCGCGCAGGCGGTGGACAGCGGTCGCCGCCTCAACAATCTCGTCATCGAGCTTGTCAATGAGCAGGTGGCAAAGGAAGAGGCCTCGTATTCCTTCTCATTGGCGAATGACGCCTGGGTGTTCATCTCGGCGGGCAAGGCAGGGGCCTCGGTGAAGCTGGATGGGCGTGCTGTGATTGATGGCGAGGCCCTTCGGGGCGAGACGTTCCGCCAGGCCAAGGCGGGTTCACATACCCTGACGGTGAAAGGCAACCAGGGCGCGAAGCTGGTGGCGCGCAAAGTTCCCGACATCTTCAACTATCCGGTCTGCGTCAATAGCCATGTCAAGGAAAATGGCCTCTATGATTGGGCTTTTGCCGAAAAGCACGTCTTCCCGGCCTCCAACACCCAGAATGGTGGCGTGATGCCGAACGAGAAGATACCGCTTTTCCACCGGCGTGGCGGCGTGTGGTTCGCGAATCTGGGCACAACGTCGATCGCCGACGGCGACGACCTCGTGCGCCGCCTGAAGGGATCGCCCGGCATCACCGATGCTCGGTATGACGGCGTCACCTGCGACGAGCAGTTCTTCGGCAAGCCCGGCAAGATTGCGGACTATGCCAAGGGCCTCAAGGCCTTCAATGCCGACTACACGGGCGATCACATCGTCTACACCTGGATTGTGGGAAAATCGGCTACGCCGGGCGTTGACCAGGAATTCGCCTCGGCCTGCGCGAATGCGTCGCGCGGACGCGGGCGGATGATTTCGGAGATCTACTGCCGCACCAAACCCACCGAAGCGGCGGCGCGCGAATACCTGGATGACTACCTTACGGGCACCATGACGATGTTTGCGGAGCTTTTCCCTGAGGCCACCAAGTCCACGGGCATCATTCTCGGCAACTTCAACCAGGTTCCCGTCATCTCGCTACAACACCATCCGGAAGTGGACTACAAGTACTATCTCGACCTGCAGCTGAACATCATCGCCAACAATCCCGCGTTCAGGGATTTGGGATGTACGGGCTACTGGGGCAGCTACTACGCCGACCGGGAGCTCCACATCTGGTCGATGCAGCTGCTGCGTCATTATTGCGTGGAGGGGCACACGGCGATGCTGTCGGACAAATACGGCTACACCTACCTGCCAGGGCATCTCACCAACGGCGACTTCCGCGAATCGCTGGACGGATGGTCCGTGACCGGCGCGGTCACGCGCGAAGAGGTGGCGGGCTTTGGCGACAAGAGCGAACGTCGCTGGGGGCGTGCCGGCGGCATTGGCGATGCGTTCGCCACGCTGACGAAGAAGTCGGGCCAGACGGCTCTGCTCGTGCAGCAGGCAAAGGGGCTTGTGCCGGGACGCCTCTACTGTCTGCAGGGATGCGTCTTCGATGCGCAGCACGCTCGGGCGCGCCTCGCCCAGCCGCGTCGCATTGAACTGGAGCTGGAGACCGGCGCGGGGGCCGAGGTCCAGCCTGCGCTCACGTGGCGCCACATCGACCGCCGGGTCGACAAGAAGCACAAGGACGGCGCTTTTGTGAATCTGGTGCACGTGGTCTTCAGGGCCACGGCTCCAGAGGCGACTGTGCGCATCTCCAATGCCGCGGCGCCAGATGGATCGGAGCTGGGCGTCAATTATGTGTCGCTCAATCCCTATCATCCCGAAGATTGAGGCCTGAAAGATGTTGGCTATGAAGACTAGGACGCTACTTGGAATTCTGGCGCTTTCCTGTGTGGGCGCGTGGGGACAGGCCGTGCACGCCGCCGATGCCTTCACGGTGGCCGTGAGGGGCGAGAAGCCCACCTGCACGATCGTGGTGGCCACAAATGCCTCACCCACCGTGCGCCGTGCCGCCGAAGAGCTGCGCGCCTACACGGAAAAGATGACAGGCGTCACGCTACCCGTGGCCGCAGTTGCCAAGCCGGGCACGGCTGCCTTGGTTCTTGAGGAGACTGATCGCCATGGGGTGGATGGCTTCGCGCTGAAGGGGGATGCGCGGCAGTTGGTCGTTTCGGGCGGCCGTCGGGGTGTGCTGTATGGCGCCTGGGAGCTGCTGGAGGAGTATGGCGGGTGCGGCTGGTTTGCCTCGTGGCAGGAAATCGTGCCCACCTGCGCGCGCTTCGTCGTGCCGCTGCCGTTGGACGTGGTGCGCAAGCCGGCCTTCCGCATGCGCGACCTTTCCTATCAGGATGTCAACCGTAATCCGCTGCTGGCGGCGCGGCTGCGGCTGAACGGACCGCGGACGCATTTTCCCGCGGAGTTGGGCGGGCCCTCCGAATATGCCTTTGACAATCAGCTCGGCGTCTGCCATACGGTGACGCGCATTCTGCCGCCGGCCGAGTTTGCGAAGACGCATCCGGAATACTACGGACTTGTGGACGGCAAGCGCATTGTCGACGAGGAACGGCGGCCGCAGCTCTGCCTTACGAATCCTGATGTGCGGCGCCTGTCGAAGGAGCGTGTGCTGAAGCGTATCCGAGCGAATCCGTGCTGCAAGTATTTCGGCATCAGCCAGGGTGATTCCACGCGCACCCTGTGTCAGTGCGCCAACTGCAAGGCTTCCGACCACAAGTATGGCGATGCGCCCTCGGGCACGTTTTTGGCGTATGTGAACGAAATCGCCGAGGCCGTCGAGAAGGAGTTCCCGGATGTCGTGATCGAGACGCTGGCGTACCGCTACACGCGCAAGCCGCCCGTGGGCATTGTGCCGAGGCGCAACGTGATGCCCTGCTTCTGCACGATCGAGTGCGATTTCTCGCGTCCGATTCCCGAGAGCGACTTCGCGGAGAACGTGGCGCTCGTGAAGGACATCCGCGAATGGCGCAAGATATCGCCTTACTTGTATGTGTGGGACTATACGGTGAATTTCAGCCACTACCACTATCCGTTCGCGAACTTCAGGGCGCTTCAGGGCAATCTGCGATTCTTCCGCGAATGCGGTGTGGAGCAGATTTTCGAACAGGGAGACAGTCTGGGGCTGCATGCCTGGTTCGGCGAGTTGCGCGCCTGGCTGCTGGCGAAACTGGAATGGAATCCCGACGCCGATGTGCCCGCGCTGCTGGATAGGTTCTTCAAGGGATACTATGGTGCGGCTTCGGACTTGGCGCGTGCCGACTTCGAGGCGGCGCATGCCCTGGGGCGCGGCGGCGCCGCCGATCCGGTGACGATCTACGAGCGTGTTGACTGCACGAATCTACCGAATGCGTTCCTGGCCGCGTCAGACGCGCGTTGGGCCGCGGCGGCGAAACTGGTGAGGAACGATCCCGTGCGGGCGTCCAATGTCGCCTGGGCGCGTCTCTGCGTGGATTATGCGCGCGTCATGCGCCATATCTCCACGCACAAGGATCCGCCGATCTTCGCGTCCCGCCATCCCGAACGTTTCCGCACGCCGGAGGCCTTGGAGATGCAGGCGGCCGGTCAGCGCATCGCGTCGTTCATGAATGGCGCCGTCAAGCCACGCTTCAGCGAAGGAAAGGGCAGCAATGAGGCAATATGGAAGCGCCTTTCGTCCTTTGTGGCCGCACCCCTGCCGGAACATCCGGTCGAGAAGGTCACACTGGGCGTCAGGGAGTTCAATGTGGCGTCAATTCGCGCCAAGGTGGTGCGCGATGAAACGGCGCATGGCGGCCAGGCGTATCTCTTCCCGAACACGCACCATCAGTGGTCTGGGCATCTGTATGCCAACTCGATGATGCTCGACCCCGGGGCGAAGTTCCGTGTGCGCATTCATCTCAAGGCCTACCTGCCGACCGATGCGGTCGGAGAAGTGTTCCGTGCGGGCGTGTACAACTACGATCTGAAGAAGGCCATTGTCCGTGACAACTGCATCAAAGTCGAGAAGATAAAGCCTGGTGAATGGCAGTGGATCGACCTTTTCGTCTGGGAGCCGAAGGGTGTGGACATGTTCTGGGTGAGTCCTGGCGTGTTCGACACGAAACGGTATCCCGAGAGCCCCGCCTTCACTTCGGTCCTGTTGGATGCCATAGAACTGGAACGCGTGGATTGACGAGGTGTCATGAACCCAGTTGACGACTGGTGATTTCAGTTGCCATCACCACGTTTTTTTGGTTAAATATTCCAAAATTTCATCTACCAACAAGGAGCGAAAATGAACGGAATCAATCGTCGTGGTTTTCTGGGTCTCACGGCTGCTGCCGCTGCGGCGGGCTGCGCCAGCGACAAGTGCTGCACGGGCAGCAAATGCTGTGCGGGTGACAAGGGACGCATGCTCTTCGGCGCGTGCCGCGGTCTCGATGCGGTGCCGCTGATGAAGAAGATCGGCTATGATTTCTTCGAGTCCAGCGTGCCGGCCATGCTGCAGCCCGAAAAGTCCGACGCCGAATGGGCCAAGCAGCGCGACGCCATCCTCGCGGCGCCGTTGCCGCTGCGTTCCTGCAATGGCTTCATTCCGGGCAAGTTCCGCCTCACGGGGCCCGAGGCGAAGTTCGACGACGCGCTGGTCTTCGCGGAGACCGCCTGCCGCCGTGCGGACATCGTCGGCGTCAAGACCATCGTGTTCGGTTCGAGCGGTGCGCGCAACGTGCCGGGTGACCTGCTCGCGAAGGACAAGAAGGACCGTCCCGACACCGAGAAGGGCGTGGAGCAGTACACCGAGTTCTGCCGCCAGCTGTGCAAGCGCATCGCCGACTGCAAGGTGACGATCGTCATCGAGCCGCTGCGCCCGAACGAGTCCAACATCATCAACTACGTGTGGCAGGGCCTGCAGATTGTCGAGGACGTCAATTCGCCGCGTCTGCGCCAGCTCGCGGACCTCTTCCATATGCTCTGCGGCCGTGAGAGCGCCTGCTCGATCGTCAAGGCAGCCGATCGCTTGATGCACTGCCACATCGCCGCCAAGGGCACGCGCCTCTTCCCGGGTTCGGACGACACCAACTTCCAGCCCTACTTCGACGCGCTCAACAAGATCAACTACCGCGGTGGCGTTTCCTGCGAGTGCGGCTGGGGCGACAAGAAGGATCTCGAGAAGAATCTCATGACGGCCCTCGCGACGATGCGCAAGTTCGCGGGTCTCGCGTAAGCGCTGACCAGAAGGGAATGAACCTCATGAAGATCGAGAAGATTCTCTCCGTGATGGCGCTTTCCGCTGCGTTCTTCGCGGGAAATGTCGCCATGGCCGATGTGCCTCCGCCTCCGCCGCCCCATGCCCCGCATGGCGTTCATCTGCGGCCGGGCATGATGTGGTGTTCGCATTGTGAAGGCCGCGGCACGCATGGCCGCTACTGGTATGGATTCCGCAAACCCTGCCACAAGTGCGGCGGTTCGGGCATGGTGCCGGCTCCGCATCCGCCGCATCACCCGCATCCAGGGGCGCACCATCCGGCTCCGCCGCCGCCACCTGCGGTGAAGCGTCCAGCGCCGCCACCTCCGCCCAAGCGCCCGGTTCCGCCGCCGCCGCCGGCCCCCAAGGGAGGTCCTCGTCGGTGAGCGGCTTCACGCTGGAGAGCGTTGCAGCCGCATTGGAGAAGCGCGGTTTTGACGCCCGTGTGGTCGCCACGCGTGATGAGGCCCGGGCGATTGTCCTCAAGGCGGCCGAATCCGCCCAGGTCATCGGCATTGGGGGCACCGAGAGCGTAAAGGCTCTCGGTGTGCCTGAGGCCCTGTCTCAGGCCGGCAAGACGCTGATACGCGAAACGCCCTGCGATCTCTTTCTGCTGAGCGCGAATGCGCTCACGGCGGATGGCCGCATCGTCAATGTTGACGGCAACGGAAACCGTGTGGCGGCATCCATTCACGGTGCGGGCCATGTGCTCTACGTGATTGGCCGCAACAAGATTGTGGACGGCGGCATCGACGAGGCGCTGGCGCGCGTCAAGCGCTGTGCCTGCCCGCCGAATTGCCGGCGCCTCGGCAAGAAGACGCCGTGCGCGCTCACGGATACGTGTGCCGATTGCGATTCACCGGATCGCATCTGCAAGGTCACGGTCATCTTTGATCGTCGTCCCACAGGCGCGCCCACCACGGTGTTGCTCGTGGACGAAGACCTCGGCTACTGATCCGGGAAACGGCGACAGATGAAGGCGCTTTGCTATTTCACGTTTTTTCTTTCGCCGTTTCTCGCTCTGGGAGTCCTTTATTTCCTCTACGTGCGCCTGCTGCGCGTCAAGTTGCGCTGGCAGGCGCTTGTTTTTGCGCTGTTGGCGATTGCCGTCGGAAAGAGCCTCTGGTTCAGCATCTTCGGCGATCACATGTTCTATCCGGACATCGCATCCGAGGTTGTCGTTGACGCCATAGGCTGCGCCTATTCCTATGCCATGCTGTTGGCGGGACTGGCGTTGATTCCTCCTTACCGGTGGCGCGGGCGTGGCGTGGTGCTGCCCGTGGTGGCCCTGTTGCTGATGGTGTGGGGATCCTACGAGGCCCTGCGGGTGCCGGATGTCGTACGCCGCGAGATCGTACTGCCCGGGCTGCCGCGGTCCTTTGACGGACTTCGTGTGGCGCAGATCTCGGATATCCACTGCAGTCCTGCGGCACGTCGCCATTATGTGGCCGACATTGTCGAAACGGTCAATGCGCTCAAGCCGGACCTCATCTGCATCACGGGCGATTTTGTGGATGGACCGCCGTCATTGCGGTATGACGACCTGGCGCCGCTCAAGGACCTGAAGGCCCCGCTGGGGGTGTTGGGGTGTGCGGGCAACCATGAGTTCTACTCCAATTATGCGCTGTGGCGGCCCATCTTCGAATCTTGGGGCATTCGCATGCTGGACAATGCGCATGTGGCCTTCACGAACGGAAACGACGTCATTGTCGTAGGGGGCGTTCTGGACAAGACGGGGACGCAATACCGGAAATGGGACGGGAAGTCCCGCAACGGATCTGGCGGTGATCCCGCCGGGCCTCTGCCGGAAGATCCTGAAATGCCTGAGTTTGCCTGTTTTGACGCGCCCGATCCGGCCGTGGCATTTTCGAATGCGCCGCCGTCGACCTGTCGGATTCTTCTGCAGCATCGGCCGATCAACCTCTACACCAATGCGCTCAACGGCGTGAATCTTCAGCTTTCGGGCCATACGCACGGCGCGCCGCTTTGGGGAACAGGCCCCCTGATTGCCGCCATGAACGAGGGGCATGCCGTCGGTCTCCACCGTGAAGAGGGGCTGTCCCTCTATGTGACGCCTGGCGCCGGGCAGTGGGTTGGGTTCCCGATCCGTCTGGGCGTTCCCTCTGAGATTGCGCTGCTTACGCTGCGCAGATAACGGAATATGGATATGCATTATCTACGCTTCTCCGCCATGTTGGTTATGGCGGTTTCCTCTGTCGTTTGGGCGGATTCCCTGGAGGACGGATTCCGCAATCCGCCGCCGGAGGCGCGCCCGCACACCTGGTACCACATGATGAACGGCAATGTCACGAAAGCGGGCATCACGCGCGACTTCGAGGCATTGGCGGAAGCCGGTATCGGGGGTGTGCAGATGTTCGATGCGGGGTGCAACATCCCGCCGGGTGGGCTCGACTTCAACTCGCCCGAATGGTTCGAGATGTTCCACCATGCCGCCGCCGAGGCACGCCGTCTGGGCCTGGAGATCTGCATTCCCAACTGTTCGGGCTGGTCCAGCTCGGGTGGGCCCTGGAATCCTGCCTCCAATGCGATGAAGCGCGTGGTCTTCACTGAAACGCATGTGATGGGGCCGAAGACATTTGTCGGCAAGCTGCCGCGTACGGGAAACGACAACGGATTCTACGACGACATCGCCGTGCTGGCCTTTCCGCGTCCGGCGTGTGAGCTGGATGCGACGAAACTTCCCGTGGGCAAGCTCACCACCGATCTGAAGCCTGAGGGGACGGGAGATGCCGCAAAACGCTTGGCGGATGGTTCGGGGAAGTCCGTGTTCACGCTGCGGCGTGGCGAGAACAAGCCCAATGTCTTTACGCTTGCCTATGAGCAGCCCGTCACGGCGGTCGCGCTCACCTTTCAGATGGCGGGTGGCGATACCTGGAGTGGCCGCTATTGGCTCGCTCTGGAGGTTTCCCAGGAGGAGGGGGAGTTCCGGCCCGTGTTCCGTCGCAGCTTTGTGCATGCCCAATCGGGTGGTGCGGATACGGCCATACGCCATGCCGCCTTCGGTAAGGCGCTTACGTTCCGCGCGTTGCGCGTGACGATCACGTGCCCGGAAGGCGGGTCGCATCCCGAACCCTACCTGCTTGGCGAACTGGCGCCAGTCAACTATCGCCGTGTCGCGGATGTGGCCGCCAAGACGTTTCAGATACGTCGGGGCGTGACATCCGATTCCATTGCGGCGGACTATGGGCAAGTGGTGCCCAAGGCGGCGATTCAGGATATTACGGCGAAAATGGCCTCGGACGGAACGCTGACGTGGCAGGTGCCGGCTGGCGCATGGTCAATTCTTCGCGTAGGATACATCTGCAATGGCCGCTGTAACCATCCTGCTTCCGACCATGGCCGCGGACTGGAGGTGGACAAGCTTTCGGCTTCGGCGATGGACTACCATTTTGAGCAGTATGTGGCGCGCCTCTGCCGTACGCTCGGCCCGCTTGCCGGTAACGTGAAGAGCGGATTCAACAACATTCTCGTGGACAGCTACGAAGTGGGGTCGCAGAACTGGACCCTGGGCCTTGAGCGGGAATTCATGCACCGTCAGGGCTATGACCTCAAGACCTACTTGCCGGCCTTTGCGGGCTATGTGGTGGAGAGCGTCGCGGAGACTGACCGCGCGCTGGAGGACTTCCGCCGTACGGTGGCGGATCTTTTTGCCGAAAACTATGCGGGGGCGCTCGCCGTGAAATGCCGCCAATACGGCCTGCAGTGCTCGATTGAGCCATACGGGAACTGTCCGTCCGACAATCTGCAGTATGGCGAATATGTGGATATCCCCATGGGTGAGTTCTGGAGCGATGCCTCCAATCCGTATCTCACAAGCGCCGGCAATTCAAAGTTCGTTTCGCACATTGCCCATGTGTGGGGTCGGAAGTTCTGCGCCACCGAGTCGTTCACGGCCAGTCCTCGAGGTGGCGCGGGGCGCTGGCGCACCGTGCCGTTCTCCATCAAGGCCCAGGGCGACCGCGCCTATGCCCAGGGCATCAACCGCATCATCTACCATCGCTTTACGCATCAGCCATGGGCCGACGACAAGTATCTGCCTGGCATGACGATGGGGCGCTGGGGTATGCATCTGGACCGCACGCAGACCTGGTGGCCGTATGCGCAGCCCTGGTTTCTATACCAGACGCGCTGTCAGTATATGCTTCAACAGGGCACTTTCGCGGCTGATGTGCTCTTTTTCTGTGGTGAGCAGGCGCCCAATCAGGGTGGCAACACGGACGGCGGCGCCGAGTCCAGCCGATTTTTCAGTCTGCCGGAAGGCTATGACCATGACGTCTGCCCCACCGATGCGATGTATGCGCTCAAGGTTGTGGATGGCCGTGTGGTGGTGCCGGGCGGCGTGTCCTATCGGCTGCTCGCGATCCCGCCGCTGGAGGCGATGACGCCGAAGATGGTGCGTCAGATCGCCAAACTGCAGGCGGAAGGGGCTACCATCGTGTGGGCAAAGGCGCCGTCGCGCGCACCGGGACTGGCCTGTGGCGCCGCAGGGGATGACGAGGTTCGGCGTCTGGCGGATGAGGTATTTGCCGCAGGTGCCTTCAAGGGGACGCCAGCTCAGGCGCTGAAGAAATTCGCCGTGTCGCCGGATGTGGTGGCTGTCGCCAGGACATTGCCACGCGGAATGGCGAACAACTGGGCGTGGTTGCACCGCCGTTCCTCCGCGGCCGACTGGTACTTTCTCTCGATGCCCAACCGCGTGCGGGCCGAGGTGGAATTCTCCTTCCGCCAAAGTGGGCGTGTGCCCGAGCTCTGGAACGCCGAAACGGGGACGATGACGGCCGCACCCGTGTGGCGTGAAGAGGCGGGGCGCACATTCGTGACCGTGCCGCTGGAGGTCTGCGGCTCCATGTTTGTGGTGTTCCGCAAACCCGTGAAGGACAAGCATCTGGTTTCGTGTGCCGTTCAAGTTTCCGTGCCCAAGATGGCGGCCAAGGCCAGTTCGGATCTTGTGTTTCTCTCGGCTCTGTATGGTGTTGATGGTAGGAGGAAAGACTTGACGGCCAAGCTCAATGCGATCGCCGCCCAGCAGGGGTGTGTGGACGAGATCGTGAACAATGTCCTGGCCGATGGCGACCCTGCCCCCAATGTGGTGAAGAACATGCTCGTCACCTACGTCTACAAGGGCGAGACCAATGCTCTTGAACTGGGCGAGCACAAGCGCTTGGCTGTGCCAGCGGACAAGGTTCCGGTCGTTCTGCCGGGACTGGAATGGCGGGCTGGACGGCCCTGGGCGTGGCAGACGCTCACCGCCGCGCTCAAGATGTCGGACGGTGCGGAGCGGAAGCTCGTTGCCGATGTGCCGGCGCCTGTGGTGGTTAATGGCGCCTGGGAAGTGATGTTCCCACACGCCTTTTTGCCGAATGCGCTGCCTGCGGCGCAGGGAACTCGCGAAAGGGTGGTCTTTGACGCGCTCGTCTCCTGGCCGGAACGCGCGGAGAAGGGCGTCAAGTATTTCTCGGGCACAGCTGTCTATAAAAAGAAGCTGTCCGTGAACGTCCCCAAGGGTGCACGCGTGATCCTTGATCTGGGTGTTGTGCGCGAGGTGGCGGAGGTGACTGTGAACGGTCGTACGTTCACGCCGTTGTGGAAGCCGCCGTTCCGTGTGGATATCACGGAGGCTCTGGATCCCGATGCGTCCGCGGCCACAATCGATTTGGCGGTCAAGGTGGCCAATCTCTGGGCCAACCGGCTGATCGGCGACGACGTCGAACATGCGGAAGACTGTGAATGGTCTGGCAAGGTGCTTCATGGCGTGAAGGAAATTGGCGTCAAGGCGATTCCCGAGTGGGTGAAGAAGGGGCAGCCTTCGCCTACCGGACGATGCACCTTCACCACCTGGAAGCATTGGGACAAGCATGATCCGCTGCAGCCATCAGGCCTGCTGGGACCCGTGCAATTGCGTTTTGTGATGCCGCTGCCGCGCTAAATTACCCTTGCCTAACACGGGCATTGTATGGGATAATATTCGCGTTTTCGAAAACAACCCGATTAAGGAGAATTCAAAATGGCTCACAAGATTGATGCTGAAAAGTGCGTTGCTTGCGGCTGCTGCAAGGATGCTTGCCCGGCCGAGGCGATTTCCGAGGGTGCCGCCTACTCGATCGACGCTGACAAGTGCGTTGACTGCGGCGCTTGCGCGGCGACCTGCCCGAACGAAGCGATTGCCCCGGCGTGATTGACTTCCTCGTAGAGAACCTGCTCCTTCTCCCATTCCTGTTTCCGGCGTATCTGGTGCTGGAGTGGGTGGAGGCGCACGCAGGCGATGCGCTCGAGCAGAAGCTCGGGCGCGTCAGTCATTTGGGGCCTCTCTTCGGGGCCTTCGCCGGTGTGGTGCCGCAGTGCGGTTTTTCGGCGGCGGCGGCGTCCCTCTATGCGGGAGGGGTGGTCTCGCTGGGCACGCTCATTGCGGTGTTCCTGTCCACCTCCGATGAACTCATCCCGATTCTGCTGGCGGAGTCGCGGGTGTCCACTTTGTTTCTGACGAAGCTGATTGTGGCCAAGGTCGTGTTCGCCGTGTTGGCCGGCTTTCTCGTCAATGCGTTTCTCTATGCCATCGGGCGGCGCGGCCCCTCGCCGCATGTGGGCGAGCTTTGTGCGCACAGTCGGTGCAGCTGTGCCGAGCGGAAGGGCATATTGGTGCCGGCGCTCATCCACACGGTGGAGATCTTCGTCTTTCTGCTTGTTGTATCAGGTGTGCTGCACGTGGTGTTGGAGCATTTCGGCGGCGAGGATGCCCTCGCGGGATTTGTGCTCAATCGGCCCATTGTCGGCGAACTTCTGTCCGGCCTTCTGGGGCTGGTGCCGAACTGCGCGGCCTCGGCGGCCTGCGCCAAGCTCTATGCGGCCGGCGGCATGAGTGCCGGGGCGCTGATGGCCTCGTCCTTGACGGGGGCTGGCGTGGGTCTGCTGGTGCTTTTCCGTTCGCATCGTCACCAGCTGCAGAATGTGGCGATTTTGGCATCGGTCTACGCGTTTGGCGTGCTGTTTGGTTGCCTTTATGATTTTCTGTTCTAGATTGTCTTGAATGAGGAGGGAAAGCGGATGATGGCAAAATCATTTTCAACTTTTTCCATGGCTGTGCTTGCCGCCGTTTGCGTCCTGCGTGGCGCCTCGGCGGCCTCGCAGACGGCCTACCTCAAGGGCACGGATGATGTGGGCTACTCGGCCATGACCAATGCGGCCAAGTGGGGAATCGGGTCGGCTACCGGTGCTGCGCTTGGCGCTGTGGGGCAGGAGCTTCCCGCCGATTGCGACTATGTGGTGCAGAGACTCGGCATTCGTACGCCGTTCTACGACTTCACTTTCCCTGGGGCGTCTTTGACGTTGACGGACGGGGCAACCTTCAATTTCCTGCAGGGGTCAGTCGGACGCACCTATACCTTCCCCAATCTGATTTTGGCGGGAGGTACGATGATGAATCTTGCGGGTTCGCAGGCACCGACCGTCAAGGGCTCGGTCACTGTGACGGCGCCAGAGACGGCGCCTTTCACTATTGCCGACATCCATGCGTCGCCTGCCATCACGATTGATGCCGCCGTCCATGGCGACAGCTCAGCGGCGCTTTGGCTCTATGCGCGGCGCGACCATGGGTCCACGTCCTGGAAAAACACGAACTCCACAATCTGCTTTACGGATGACGCGCTTGCCGACTATGCGGGATTGATCACCGTGGCGCAGTTCATGTATATGAACCGCTCGCTGGTGACCTCTGCCGTCATCCGCGCCGAATTGCGTTCGGGAAACGTGGTTTCCCCGGCGCGTGTCGAAGTGCGCCGCCATTGCCATGTGGGCGCGCTTGACGCGGATGATGTGGCGAACTTCCAGTCGCTGGCGCTGGCGGATGAGGCGGTGCTGGATGTGCCTTGTGCGGGAGGTTCGGCAGGTGTGCTGAAGGTGGCTGGCACGTTCACGCGGGCGGGCAAGGTGAAAGTGAATCTTCTACGGACAGCTGCGCTGACGGGCGACCGTGAGCTGCCGATTCTCGTAGTCCCGGCGGGCAGCACGTTGTCTCTCGACGATTTCGAGCTGGTGGCGCCGCTGGACATCGTGGCCGACCTTCAGGTGCATGAGAACGAGGCCGGACTTCCCACGTTGTTTTTGCGCTGGTGGACGGAAGCAATCATACAGAAGGTTGCGGACGCCTATACTTCCGTCTCAAAGGAAAAATTCTACACCTTCTATTCGGGCGATCATTGGGAAAACGGCGAGGAGCCCCGGCCCGACCGCATCTATCGGTCTGATCTTGAGATGCGCAACGACAGCCCAACTGGCACCGTGACGCGTTTCGCGGGACGTGCCTTGCTTAAGTCGGGTTCGTTTGATCTTTTCGGCGATCTCACGATAGACGACTTGCGCCTTTGCGGCGGTACGTCAATCACGGCCTATTCGCTGTTCTGCTCCATTAGCGGCTGCATCATCGCGGACAGTTCGCTCATGGCTGGCAATAATCTCTCGTTCCCGGCCATGAACAAGCGCACAACAACCGTCTACGCGTCGATTGTCGGCGATCGGAACGTCAATGTCGCCACTTCCGCTTCGGCGACGGAAACAGATTCGAGCAAGTTGCAGATGGGCTATGTGCGGCTCATGGGCGACAATTCCAGGCATACAGGCAGCTATAATTTCTACAACAACCTAGGCAGTGCGCCCCGCGTGGACTGGGGGCCGATTGTCTCGGTTGGCCGAGCCGAGGCCTTGGGCGGCCCGATGCCGGCCTGGACCTACAACGGACATCGTCTGCAGCACTACACCCAGCTTGTGCCGCTTGCCACGATGACGTTGGATCGGCAGAATTGCGGGTTCATGGTTGACGGGCCGTCCTACATCGTTTGCTCGAATGGGGTTGCGTTCACGTTGCGGGAACGCATTTGCTGGAAAGGCTTGCTGACGAAAAAGGGCGAAGGAACATTGGCTTTAGGCGGTCCTGCGCCAACCTTCGGCACGGCTACGGGTACGACGCCCACAGCGGATCAGAATCGTCTAGTTGTGGCCGAGGGCGCGTTGAAGGTGGATTCGGCCGAGGCGTTCCAGGGTACGCAGGTGGAGATGGCCGAAGGCACGGAACTGATCGTGAACCTGCCGACGGAGGTCGGAAGCGCGTTAGCCACCTATGGTCTGAAGAACACCCTGTGGGACAATGCGCTGCTGTTGCCCGAAGGCGGCGTGACGGTGCGTATCGAGGACGCGTCTGGTGCTACCCAGCCGGCGACGGGTGGATCTCGGCCGATTCGCGTGCCCATCTGCACGGTAAGCGCCACGGCGGCGGCTCGCGTACGCGGGCGGCTGCGTCTGGCAAAGTCGCCGTATGCGGGCTATGGGCTGACCTTGCAGGAAACCGTCAATGGCGACGGCAGTGTGACGTTTGCCGTGTTGTTCCAAAAGGGAACGATGATTTTGTTCCGGTGAGCAGGATATTGAAGGAGTTGGAGAATCATGGACAAGAAAGCTGTTGAGAGTTATTGTCGGGAATACATGGACTTCCTCGCGAAGGCCAAGACGGAGCGGCGCGCCTATGCGGCGGCGGTGGAGCTGCTGACCAAGGCCGGTTTCAAGGAGATCACTTCGGTCAAGAAACTGAAGGCCGGCGACAAAGTGTATCGTGGCTACCACGGCAAGACGCTCATGGCGTGTGTGATCGGCAAGAATGCCACCGCCACGGGTCTCAAGGTCGTGGGCGGCCACACGGATGCGCCGCGGTTGGACCTCAAGCCCCGGCCTGTCTACGCCAAGGACGGCGTGGTGTATTTCGACACGCACATGTACGGCGGCATCAAGAAGTATCAGTGGCTGGTCATGCCGCTCGCGCTCTACGGCGTGATCGTGCGCAAGGACGGCTCCAAGGTGGAAGTCGCCGTGGGCGACAAGCCCGAGGATCCGGTCTTCATGATCTCCGACATCCTGCCGCACCTCGGCAAGGATCAGGCGCAGAAGACGCAGAAGGACTTCTTCCCCGCCGAGGATCTGGACGTCATCGCGGCGACGGACGCCGACCACGCCTATGCCGCCAAGGAGGGTGAGGCTCTGGGCAAGATCACGGATGCCGCCCGCGACAATCTCGTGAAGCTCCTGAAGAAGACCTACAACGTCACGGAGGAGGATCTGCTCTCCGCCGAGCTGGAGATCGTGCCGGCGGGGCTGCCGCGCGAGGTCGGATTTGACCGTTCGCTCATCGCGGCCTACGGCCATGACGACCGCGTGTGCGCCTATGCGGGCCTTTCGGCGCTGCTGGACGTCGCGAAGGCCAAGACGCCGCCCGCAAAGACCTGCGCCTGCATCCTCTGCGACAAGGAGGAGATCGGTTCTACCGGCGCAAGCGGCATGGAAAGCTCGTTTTTCGAGAACACGGTCGCAGAGTTGCTGGACCGCGAGAATTCCGCCGCGCGGGATATCGACGTGCGCCGTGCGCTGGAGGCTTCGTCCATGCTTTCGGCCGACGTGACGGCGGCGGCGGATCCACACTTCAGCGATGTCGACTCCACCGGCAACGAGGCGCGTCTCAACAAGGGCCCCTGCGCCTCCAAATACACGGGCGGCGCCTCCAAGAGCGGTGCCAGCGACTGCCGTGCCGAATTCATCGCCGACATCCGCCGGATGATGGAGGCCGAGAAGGTCGTGTGGCAGATGGCCGAGCTCGGCAAGGCCGAGAAGGGCGGCGGCGGCACGATCGCGATGTTCATGGCGCGCTTCGGCATGGACGTGCTTGATTTCGGCACACCGCTTCTCAACATGCACGCGCCGTGGGAACTCGCCTCGAAGATCGACTGCCACCAGACCAAGTGTGCCTACCTCGCTTATTTCCGCGGAAAATAACCCTTTAACCTTTTAACCCTAATATCGGAGAAACATCCATGCTCAAGCAAGCCTACGTCAACGGTCAGCCCATTTCACGCGAAGCGGTTCAGTTCGAACTGGAGCGTCTCGTCAAGTTCTACACGAGCCACGGGATGCGCCCGGACGAGATCAAGAAGAACATGGACAAGCTCGTGGAGAAGGCACAGGAGCAGGCCATTGGCGCGAAGCTCCTGCTTGACCGTGCCGCGCAGCTGGACATGCCGGTGCCCGAGAGCGCCCTGGATGCCCAGATCGACCAGATTGTGCAGCAGGTGGGCGGGCGCGACAACTTCGCCAAGGCGCTGGCCGCCCAGAAGATGACGGAAGAGGCGCTGCGCAAGGAGCTTGTGAAGGGCTGCCGCGTGGATGCGCTGGTGCAGCAGGCCTGTTCGGGCGTCGAAGAACCGACGGAGAAGGATGTGTCGGACTACTATCAGGCGCATGCGACGGAGTTCGTCACCGATCCGCAGGTGCTGGCCCAGCACATCCTCGTGAAGACCGAAGGTCTGGACGCTGCCGACAAGGCTCAGGCGCTGGAGAAGATCAAGGCCATCCGTGCGCGCATCCTCAAGGCGGGCGATCCCGGTGAAGTGGGCCAGGCGTTCTGCAAGGAAGCCAAGGAGAATTCCGACTGCCCGTCCGGCGCCGAGGGCGGTTCGCTTGGTTGGTTTGGCCGTGGCATGATGGTGCCCGAGTTCGATCAGGCGGCCTTCTCGATGAAGTGCGGCGAGATCTCCGACGTGATCGAGACGCAGTTCGGCTACCACATCATCCTCAAGACGGATGAGAAGGCTGGTGGTGCGCAGACGCTCGTGGATGTGGCCGACCAGATCAAGGACCTGCTTCGCCACGAGGCCCGTGGCCGCGCAATGGACGCCTATGTCGCGGAATTGCGCGAGAAGGTGACCATCGAATACAAGTAAGTGGCTTGAGGCCCTGAATCGGACATCCCAGGGGAATATGCATATGCGCGCCCAGGTTGGATTCGGATTGGCAACGCTGGTGTTGGCTTTTGCCGGAATTGCGGCAGTGACGCCGGAGACCTCTCGGCTGTTTGATCGGTACGTCGATCCGCAGTCGGGAGTCGTCTCCTATATGCTCAAACCGGGGCTGGTGGCCGACAATCAGCAGAGCATCTACTTCACCGCCAAGTCGATGACGGACGATGGTCGCTTCCTCGTGTTCTGGACCAGCGCCAATGAGTTCAAGCTCGTCAACGGGAAGAAGCCTTCTGGACGCCAGGCGACGGCGATTGTGGATTTTGAGAAGGATGAGATCGTCAAATTGGATGATCTGCCTGCCTCAACGCCGTTCATCGACGTGAAGACAGATCAGATGTGGTATGTCTCCCAGACGCCGCCGCGCATCTGCCGCCGCGATCTAAAGGTTGATCCGCGCCGTGAAATCACCGCGTGCGCCATTCCCACCAATGTGCTGCTATCCGCAGGGGAGCGTGTGGCCTACTACTGCACGCACATCACGCTGACCAAGGCCCGCGACAAGGCCTTTCTCGATCTGGGGATTCGTGTGACGCCTGATGTCCTAAAGGCCCGGGGTGTGTCAGACCCCAAGACGGCCGGTTTGGACGAGACCTGTCGGTTTGTTGAGGGTACGCTCGATCTCAAGACGGGAGCCTGGGAAGAATGGTGCCGCGCGCCGTTCTACTGCAACCACGGCCAGCTCAATCCGCAGGACGACAACTTGGCGATGTGCGCCTGGGAAAAGTGCTGGCGCAGCAAGGAAGCCATGCGTTGGCGCGAGATCAGTGAAGTCTATCCCCGGATCTGGCTTTTCCGCAAGGGACGGCGGCCCGAGCTCATCGTGCCTGAACTGCGCAATGGCGCCACGCATGAGGCGTGGGATGCAGACGGCAAAGGCTTCTACTGGTGTGCTGGCGGCGTATACCACTGCGAGCTGGAATCGCGCAAACAGGAAGTGATTTGCCCCCTTAGGGCTTCTCATGCGGCCAAGTCGGCCAATAACCGGTACATTACCTTTGACGATCCCGTGGGGACATGGTATCGGGGCTGTTCCTGGCGTGTGGGATTCTGGAACCGCGATACCCAGCAGGGCGTCTACATCCATTCCAAACGGCCGTCGCTCTGCCCGCAGGATGACGGCTGGCATCACCATCCTGATCCGCATCCGCATTTCGTGTGCAATGACCGCTATGTGGTGTGCACCATCAACAACGCGGATGGCCATATGGACCTCACCATCACCCCGGTGGCGCAGCTGGTGGAGAAGACAAAAGTCGCCAAATGACTGATGAATTGGAGCGTGTGGCTATGGCGAAATGCGGGAGATTGTTGTTGGCGGCCGTTGCATGTGCATCTGCAGCATGCTTTGCCGACCCGGTGTTTGAAGTGGCCCATGAGACGACGTTCGATCCCGCAAAGGCGGGGTGGAAACTTGTCTTCGCGGATGAATTTGACGGCACGGAACTGGATGCCGGCAAATGGTATCGGCCGCATTTCGCCCGCAAGCAGCGCATGGACATCGCGCCTGACGGGAACGGTCATCTCGTCTTCAAGGTCAAGAGGAACGAAAAGGGACGTTTCCCCAACACCTATCTCTATTCGATTCCCGAATACACGTATGGGTATTTCGAGGCCCGCGTCAAGTTCACGAAAGGGCTTGGCTGGTGGGCGGCAAGTTGGGTGCACGGCGCGAGCAAGGAGAATCCCTTCCTGGACGGCATCGAGGTCGACACCTTCGAGGATTTCTTCACGCGTCTAGTGGACGGACATCCCCTTAGGGATCGCATGGCCCATTCGCTGCATACCAAGATCGGTTCGCATGGCGTGAGCCAGCAGGTGACGACCTCGGTCGAGCCGCCTGTTGACGGCTGGCATACGATAGCCTGCAAATGGCGTCCACTGGCGTTCGAGTTCTATCTGGATGGGCGTTTGACCGGATCCTACACGGCCTTCAACAACGCCGCCTGCATCCGTCCGCTCCATGCCGTTCTGAGCGTTGAGGACATGCAGGGCAAAAAATGGCTGCAGAATGCAGGTCGCGAGGGCGCCGAAGACGGCGAGTACATTGTCGACTATGTGCGCATCTGGAAGGACCCCGAGGAGGAAAAGGTCCCACAGATCGTCTGGAAGGATGTCGACTGCCAACGCGTCTTCACGCCGACCGGAAAGGTCGAAAACTTCATGGTCGTGGCGAAGAGCCCTGTTGAGGACGATCCGATTACCGAAACCTATCTTTTCGACAATGGCTTTATGGTAGGCTCTTCGCTTACGCGGCCCTACAAGTTTGAGGTTCCGTTTGTGGCGGAGACATTCACGAACGCATCCTATGGCCGGTTCCGTTGCACGCGTAACGGAAAGTGGCCGCCTTTTGACGCCTATCCGCATGTCTTCGTGGCCTTTGCGCGCACGCAGTCGGGGCGTGTTGGCCATAGTGCGCCCATTTTCCGCATTGTGGCGGACACGCCATCTCCTGCGCCGTTCGAGGGTAAAGCGGCGTCGATCCCCGGCTCGGTTGAGGTGTGGCGGTTTGATGCGGGCGGCCCGGAGGTCTCCTATCACCGGCTCCCCGGGAAGAAATTCTCGCAGAAGGGGGCGCGGGTACGCGAGACGGAACAGCTGGACTGTTCCAAGGGCTCGTTGGGCGTCACCTATGCCGGAGAATGGGTGAACTATACCGTGGATGTGGCGAAGTCGGGAACCTATCAGGCGAATCTCCGCTATGGGGCACCCATGCGAAGCGAGAATTGCGTCGACTTGCTGGTTGATGGCCGTTATGCGACGTCATTCACCCTTACGGCGAACGACAATTTCGCGTGGGCCCCGAGTCAGACTTCCTCTGCGCGGCTTGAACTCGAGGCGGGCCGGCATGTCCTGACGGTTCTCTTTCGTTCGCAGTTGATGTTCGGCGGGCTTGACTTCATCGCCCAACCCTGACTCCGGGCGGATCACCGCGAGGCGGTTTCCAGCACTTTGCAGGCCCGCCAGCCACCCCACACAAACAGGCGCCAGGGCTTGATGCCTTTGACGACTTTGACGATCGCTCCCTTGCGGTCGAAGAAGGTCGCGTCAATGGGAAAGCGCATGAAGAGCGTGTGGATGCAGTTGCAGTGGGGGATGAGCAGGCCTTCGTCCTCCGCTAGCGACTTCCGTCCGATCAGTCCGCGGGCACGCTGAAAGAAGGTCTTGGCTTCGGTGATGCGCATACCCCTAGACGATGTCCTTGTATTCTGACTGGATGATTTCGTCGGCGCGGGACAGGACTTCGTTGAGCGTACCCGTCTTGACGCGATGCCAGAGCTTGAGGTCGTCGAGATCGGCAACGGTGACGCCATGGCCACAGTCATCAAAGAAGGGGTCGATGTTGCGCGGCACCCCCAGATCCACCATCAGCACATTGCGGTCCTGGACCTGAGGCGCCATGGCAGCCGTCACCACAGGCTTGGCGGAGTCCACCGCCGAGAGAACGATGTCGGCCGTGGCGAGAACCTGCGGCAAGTCCGTCAGCGGCGCCAAGGAGATGGCGGATGAGGCGGTGGCTCCAGGCGCCTGCAGGGAGCCAAGCTCGGGGATGCGGCTGTGGTAAATCCAGGTGATGCGCACGCCCAGTCGAAGCAGAGCCTCCACCGCGCCTGTGCCCACCATACCGGTACCGACTACCACCACGTGGGTGGTTGGGTCAACGCCACCATGGACAGAAAGGTAACGCACGGCGATCTGGTCGATTTCAGCCACCTTCAGCAGGCCCTCCACCGCATGGCGGACGCACTTCGACACGCGCAGAATCTCAGCGGCAGCAAATTTGAGGGCCGGCCCGCTCCAGCCTTTGGCTTCAGCCTCGTCGAAGGCCTCCTTGATCTGGCTGACCACATGGAATTCGCCGAGCAGGGAAGACTCCAGGCCTGAGGCCACGCGCACCAGGTGGCGAAACGCCTCAAAGCCGGAGAGGGCGAAATATTCGTTTTCGGCAAGCCGGTCAAAGCCCGTAAGGCGCTTCAGCAGGGCCAGCGTCTCGGGGTCGTCAGGCCCCACGATCGTCAGCTCAACGCGATTGCAGGTGTTGAGGATGAAGAATTCGCGCACTCCCTTGATGTGGGTGATGAGGCGGCCCAACGCCGCCCGTTCCTCGGCGGGAAGGTGAAGTGGCGCACGGCGGCGGGAGGGCAGAAACGCATCGGACGTGCCCAAAACGAAAATCTGGGCATTGCGCCGACTGTCCAGATACTGCACGAGCTCATTCTTCACGTCGCGCGCGGACCGGCAGCTCTGACCAGAGGTCGAGACCGCGAGCAGGATATCTCCCAGGCGAGCGGCGGCAGGGGTCGTGAAGTCGCCGTCGCACCAGTTCATGTCGCTGCAGCAGCAGGGCACGTGGAGTCTGCGGGCATCATCCAGGATGGCGCGATTGGCGTGCTTGTCGTCGGTGCAGGCGAAAACGACGAGATGGCCAGCGGCATTGCCGGCGGCATAGCGGCGTCTTTCCCATGCGAGGCGCGCGCTTTCGGCGTCGCAAAGGGCGACGAGATCGGTGCAGGCCTCGGGACAGACGAGCACCACTCGGGCGCCGGCATCCAGCAGATTCCGAACTTTGCGCAAGCCTACCTGTCCACCTCCGACGACAAGCGCGGGCCGATCGTCGATGATCAGATTGAGGGGCAGTGTCTGGCGAATGGGTCTGGAGGTACGATGCATATCAGGCTTCAATCTTCACGGAAGAGACGATGGCGGGATTGAGCGGCGGAACCTGGCCACCATTCTCCAGCACTTGAACGGTTTCATAGACGTCATCCCACGTCTGGTAGCGGTAGTCCTTGTCCTTCACGAGCATGCCCGCCAGAAGGTTGCAGAAACTGGGGGAAAGCGAAGGCACCAACGTGCGCGGATCCGGGGCTTGGCAGTCCGGGTCGACGTGTGCACGCAGCATGTCGTCGTTTGAGAGGTCGGGGAAGAGCATACGCCCCGTGGTGAGGTGGTAGAGTGTGGCGCCCAGCGAATAGATGTCCGCTCGGCAGTCCAGCGACCCGTTGGCGTAGACCTGTTCAGGCGAGATGTAGGCGGGCGTGCCGACCACTTCATCGTCGTGGGCGGCGGCGATGAAGGCCGTCGACTGGCAGAGGCCCAGGTCCGTGATCTTCACGGTGCCATCGCGGTCGACCATGATGTTCTCGGGCTTGATGTCGCAATGCACGATCTTGGATGTGCTCCAGGCGTAGCTCATGGCATCGGCCACGGATTCGCCGATGACCAACGCATCAATCTCCGGAAGGCGCGCTTTGCGGTGAAGCAGCGATCCGAAGGTGTAGCCGTCCACGTAGTCCATGATGAAATAGTAGCGTCCGTCCACGCAGTCCGCACCATAGCCCTGAACGATGCCGGGATGATGGAGGCTGGTCATCGTGCGCACTTCGAGCATGAACTGGCGCACGTCCTGGCCCGACGTCGCGAATTCGCGGTTCATGACCTTGACTGCGACATTGCGCTGAAGATCCTTGTGCCAGGCACGCCACACAACGGCCATGCCGCCTCGCCCGGCGACGGCGTCAAACCGAAGCGAGGGAATGTTCGGCGGCTGCGTCACCTGCATTTTGCGCGTGAGGCGCTGGGTGAGCTTCTGTTCGCCCCAGCCGTATTGATCGTCTTCGGGAGTCGGCGAACGGGGGGGCTGGGGCCGCGCCAGGCGCGTGGTGTCCGTCTCTTCGGCAGCTTTTGCCTTGGCGGCCTGCAGTTGACGAGCCGCCTTGCCGAACAGGTACTTGGGCTGGGCAGGGGTGGGGGCAGGAGCAGGGGAGCCTTTCTTCTTGAATACCATCAGCGCACCTTCTTTCCGAGGCCAGAACAGGATCTGCAGGGCGAGCCGCCCATCCCCTGGCATTCTGGGCAGACAATCTTTCCGAGACCGCCACAAGTGGGACAGGGCTCTACGGACATCTTGAAATGTCGGTTCGTCTTGCCCGTGCCAACTTCGTTTCTGCGCACGATCCAGCCGTTCTTGCATTCGCGTCCGCTGCAGGGGACAAGGCCCGAGGTGAGGCATTTGCGGCATTTCTCCACGCCCGACCATCCGCAGGTACGGCAGGGCGGAATGTCCTCCATCGTGGGTGTCTCGAAGCGATAGGTCAGGCGGCGTGCCTTGCCTTTGCAGACAGGGCAGATGCACTTCACGTCGTAATACGACTTGGCGAGCATTGATCCTTTATGCTGACCATGGTCGGGTGGTGTAAGGCGCAGTTTCCCGCGACCCTCTTTGCTGGATGCGCAAACGGGGCAGGAGACGATTCGCTTCTGGATGCCGTTGGCGGGTTGGGGCGTTGGCGTGGGCGGCGCGGACAGGGTTGGCAAGGCCGCCAACAGCAGGCAAAGGGACAAGGCGAATTTCATAGGACTTCTCCTTCCGCAGCGTATTCGTCAAGCTTTCGGTAGATGGTGCGACGGGAAATGCCGAGCATTTTCGCGGCGCGGGTACGGTTTCCACCTGCTTCCTTCAGGGTCGCCAGGATCTTTGCTTTCTCGGTTTCGCCGAGCGTGGCGGTATCGGCCAGCGTCTGCATCGACGGCGCATGGGTGCGCAGACGATCCGGCACATCATCCACGTCCAGCACAGGATTCTGGGCCAACACCACCATCTTTTCCATGGTGTTTCGCAGTTCGCGCACGTTGCCGGGCCAGGACCAGGCCTCCAGGCATTTCAGCGCGGCCGGCGTTATGCCCGTCACCTTGCCGCCATTCGCTTCCGAGAATTCTTTGAGGAACCGCGACACAAGTAACGCCACGTCGCCCGGACGGTCCTTCAGCGCAGGGAGCAGGACATCGACCACATTGAGGCGATAGTAGAGATCTTCGCGGAACTTGCCCTCGGCCACATACTGCTCGAGATCCCGGTTGGTGGCGGCCACAATGCGAATGTCCGTCTTGATGGCTTCATTGCCGCCCAGGCGCGTGATGGTGCGTGTCTCCAGGGCCCGCAGCAGCTTCATCTGCATGGCGGGGCTGATCTCGGAGATCTCGTCCAGGAAGATGGTGCCGTGGTCGGCCGCCTCAAAGCGCCCGATCTGGCGTTGGTGGGCACCCGTGAAGGCACCTTTTTCGTGTCCGAACAGTTCGCTTTCGAGCAGCGTCTCAGGCAATGCGCCGCATTGCACGGCCACAAACGGGCCATGGGCACGTGGCGAGAGATTGTGGATCGCATGGGCGATGAGCTCCTTGCCCGTGCCGCTGGGGCCCTGGATGAGGACGGTCGCGGCGGTGGGAGCCGCCTGCTTCACGATGCGGAACACGCGCTTCATCGCGTCCGATTCGCCGGTGATGTTCTCCAGGCCGTATTTCTCGTCGAGCTGACTGCGCAGGCGCGCGACTTCGTCTTCAAGAGCCACCGTCCGTATGGCCTTGGCCACGCGCGCCTCAAGCTGATCTAGGTCCACGGGCTTGGTGATGAAGTCGTCGGCACCGTCTTTCATTGCCTCCACCGCCTGGTCCACCGAACCATAGGCGGTGAGGAGTATGCATGACAGACGGGGGTACTGGGCCTTGGCGGCCTTGAGCAGCTCGATGCCGCTGGCCCCGGGCATGCGCACATCGGAGAGCATCAGCACGATGGAAGGATCGGCGGCGAGCGCCTTGAGCGCTAGTTCGGCGTCCGGCGCGGTGGTCACCGTGTAGTCTTCCGACAAGGCGCGCTGCATCAGATCGCGCGTGTCTTTTTCGTCATCGACGACGAGGATGGCAGGTTTCATGTCAGGCGCCTCACTCTCTTTTCCAGTCGGGGCAGGCGCACGGTGAAGCGCGTACCTTCCCCCTCCTTGGATTCCACGTCAATTTCGCCGCCATGTGCACGGACGATGCGGCGGCACATCATCAGCCCCAAACCATTGCCCAATTCTCCCTTGGTGGTGTGGTAGGGCTCGAAGAGGCGACCCAGGTCGGCCGCGGGAATGCCCGATCCGGTGTCGCGGAAGGAAATGGCCACCTCGGCGTCCGTCACATCAATCGCAATGGCGAGTGCGCCCCCGTCCTTCATGGCCTCCAGGGCGTTCTTGATCAGGTTGAAGAACACCTGCTGCAGCTGTCCCTCATCGAAGATTACGGAGGGAAGGGCGCTTGGCAGGTCCAGCGCCACCCGAATGGCGCGGTCGGCAAATCGGGGCTTGAGCTCCTCCAATGTGGCCTTGAGCGGGTCGGCCAGATTGCCGGGCTTGAGCACGGGCTTCACGGGACGGAGCGCATTGAGGAAGCCGCGGTTGATGGCGTCGATGCGCTTCACCTCGCGCTTGGCCGTTTCCACATCCGTCAACAGGCGCGCACGACGATCGGGGTCGGGCTCCTTGCGCAGATCGCGGGCCAGCAGGTCAAGGTTGAGCGAAAGGGCGTTGAGCGGGTTGCCGATTTCGTGGGCCACGCCGCTGGCCAGTTGCTGAATGGCCTCAATGCGACTGGACTCAAGGGCGTCGGCCTCGCGTGCGTGCGCGAGTGTGACATCCCTTACGATCAAAATGGTCGCCTCGCCATTCGGCATCGCCTGCACTTCCAGAATGCGGCGTTCGGGGTAGGTTTGGGTGATTTCGCGCATGGCCGCTCGAGACCATTGCACATCGGAAGGGGGCGAGAGCAAATCTGCCACATTCCACCCGGGCAACACATCGACGAGGGGGGCGTTCTTGGCAGAGGAAAATTCGAAATGCGCCAGCCGTTCCGCAGCCGGATTGGCATAGACAAGCAAACCCTCGGCAGATGCGACAATTACGCCTTCCCCCAGCGCACGGAACACCGTCTCCAGTAAAGTGAATTCCTGCACGAGCCCTTTGTACTGCCCGCGAACGCTTTCGGCATCCAGCTTGTCGAGGTGTTGTGCAACTTTATTGAAGAAACGATTCATGGTGACTTTTTGTCCCGATGTCTAAAATCGGCACATATTATACTCTTAAGTGGGGGTATAATCAAGCAGAAGCAATCAAAACTTTACGGTAGACACCTATTAGAAAGTCTGCTATACTCATCATGTTTTGGAAAAAGGGGTGTTCCAAGGGAGATTTTCTACATGAAACGTTTTCAGCATTTTGCCTTGTTGTCTTGTGTGGCCTTGATGGGGAGCGCTGTGTTGGCGGATTCTTACGCCGAAAACACGGTGGTTTCGGGCGATGAGATTGTGTTGGCCGTTGGCGAGACGCGGGATTTCGACGTGAGTGCCGGGGTCACGGTCACGGTGTCGCGGGTGATTTCCGGCGAAGGCGCAATCCGCAAGACGGGGTTGGGAGTTCTGAAGCTTGACGGCGCGAATTCGTTTACGGGCGGCGTGGATCTGGTGGCCGGTGAGCTGTGGGCGAATGCCGCCTGTGCCTTGGGCTCTGGCCCTGTTTCCTTTACGAGCAGTGCGCAGGCATCCTTGTTGGCCTTCAATGCGCCTGATGCCACATTCGCAAACGACATCCGCTTCAAGGTTGTGCCCACGAGATTCAGTTCATATCGGGGGGCGCTGGAGTTCAAGTCTAATACGCGCCTAACGGGAAATGTCTATGGCCCCGGCAATCTTTATGATTGGATTGTCGTCGGCGTGCAGTATTCGACCATCTCGCACAGTCAGAATGCCGCCGTGGTCTTTGACGGCGACATCTGCTTTGAAGGCGCCACCTGCGGCGCGTTAAAGGTCAACGGGTATGGCACAACGACATTCAACGGCAAGGTGTACACACGGCAACTCAGCTTCTCAACGGCCTGGAGCGCGAGCGGTACCGTCATCTTCAACAATCCCGACAGTTTCCTTGGCTCCACTTATGTGGTCAATTCCTATTGCCCCTGTCTGATCTACGGCGCTGACAACATCTTCACGAACATGGATTTGGCCGCCCAGTACACCTACAGAAACGAGACAGCCAACTGCATGGACCTCAATGGCCATGATCAGACCTTCCGCGCCTTGCGCGTGAATCCTGCGACCAATCCCGACTATCCGCTGCCCCAGGCGCCGAATGACGGCTACGGCCTGCAGGTCAAGTCGACGCTCCCCGCGACATTGACGCTGACGGGGTTCGGCGCCGGAGCGAGCACGGACACCTATCACGCCTTCAATGGGGCCTTGTCGCTGGTGCTTGACGCCGATCCCACCTACACACTCAACCTCGTCAACCGCACGCATCACATGAGCGGGGCGCTGATCGTGTCGAACGGTACACTGCGGGCCACCGGGGCGGCATCTTTCCCGAGTGCACGGCGCGTCGTGGTGGCGGCGGGCACCACCCTGGATGTGGCGACGACGACGGCCAACGCCTTCGGCTCCTGCGTGGCTGTGGATGTGGACGGTGCGTTTTCCCTGGCCAGTGCGGCGGCTCAGAGCATGGGGCATGCCGCCGTGAATCTGGGGCAGGAAGCCTCGCTGTCCTTGCCGGCGGACATGGTGCTGCTCGCCAAATCCCTGGTGGTGGCGGGCGAAACCAAGGCCGAGGGCTATTATACCTCCGCCGACATTCCGCAGCTCAAGAGCGGACGCATCCGTGTGACGGAACAATTCTGGCCGGAACTGACAGAGCCCGTCTACACCATTTCGGTTTCCGCTGGCGAAACCAACTGCATTGACGATCTCATGGTTGAGGTGACGGCGGGCGGTACCACGACTTCCTCTCTTTTCTCGGAGCTTGCCGCCCCCACGGCGGGCACAGTGCTCAAGGTCGGCCAGGGCGTTGTGAAGTCCTCCTCGCGGATGGCGCAGTTCACGGGCCAGCTTCTGGTGGAGGAGGGCGGCTTTGCCGTCAACGACAATCTTCAGGTGGGGCCTCAAAACCGCGCCACGGCGCCTGTGGTCTGGGTCAAGAAGGGGGCGTCCTTCATCCTCTACGGCACGAAAGACACCTGCGGCGCAAGCAAGCTCATGCTCAAGAACAGTTTCCATTTTGCCGGCGAGGGCCTCAATGGACTGGGGGCGCTGGATCTTGAGATCGATGCCTACCAGAACTATACGTTCACCGAATGCGGCACATGGTTCCTGGACGGCGACACGCGCATCGGGGGCCATTCGACGCAGCGGGTTGACCTCTACAACACCACCTTGGACATGAAGGGCAATCGTCTTGAGTTCAAACGCCCCGAGGGGAATCCCTCGTATTTCACGTTCTTCTTTGATGCGCTGCAGATCAAGAACGCCGGCGACATTCTGGTAAATGGCGCCAATTTCACGCCCCAAGGCGTAGTTACCTGGGCGCAGGACGTCGTCTCGACCATCTCGTTCACCAATGGGGCGGCGTTCGGCTTCTGGAATTCCTCAATGCGGGAAACGCACACGACAACGCTCAAGTTCTCGGAGGGGAAAACAACCTGGGGCGTTGGCGGCAGTCTGAACGACGGTTCGCGCGTGACGCCCGGGGCCATCAAGCAGGCTTTTTGGGATGGTCCCGTTCAGGTGGAGGGACAGCTCAACATCGATGCCTCCGTGGACCAGAAGGGCGCGGCTCTGCGCGGTAGGCTTTCGGGTGACGGGGCGCTGCTCATGCGCGGCGGATGGCTTCATCTGACGAATGCCGACAATGACTTCGCGGGGACGATAGGCGTGGCCACATCGGCTTCCGCCGACAAACAGATTTTCGAGCGGGGTTTGGCCGTGTATGCCAATGGGGCCTTGCCGCTTTCATGCCGCCAGGTGGCGGTGACCAATTCGCCCGTGATGCTTCTGGAGGCGGCGCGATTCGATTTGCCGGCGCTGGCTTTTCAGGTTCCTGCTGCCACAAATCAGACGTTCTCCTCGGATGGTGCGGCGGCGAGCGGCACCCTGGCGGGATTGCTGAAGCTGGGCGACGGTACGCTGTCCTATGCGGTTCCGTTGGCGGTTACGGGCGTCTTGGAGGTGGCGGAAGGAACGCTGGACGTCAAGGGTGGTTCGCTTGCGGCGGGAACGCTGGCGATGGCGGGTGGTACAGTCAAAGGTGACGTCAGCGTGACGCAGGGCATGGCTTTTGCGCCCGCCGCCTACGCGAATGGCGCACTGAAGGTGCTCTTGGTTGAAGGTGCGGTGGCCTTTGCTGAAGGTGCCGTGCTGGATCTCGATGAGCTTATGGCGGGCGCGTATCCGTTTTCGCCGCGTTATGGCGATCATCTGGTGCTGCAGACGACGGACGGAATTACGGGGACACCTGTGCTGGATCGAGATTCGGCGGCCTATCAGGCGGGCTGGCGCTGTGGCGTGAAAAACGGCGCTTTGTA
>JAKSOW010000020.1 GCA_024405395.1 Kiritimatiellia bacterium
TGTCTTTATTTTCCGCCATCTGCGGGACCTTTCAGGAACATGGGCGTTTGCGAAGATGAATTTGAGCGGCTTTGGCGCGTGCGCGACGTGTCTTTCATCGAGTAGTAGACCGCTATCGCCAAGACCAGGGCAAGGAGCTTGAGCCCCCAGTTGCTCGCGAAGAATGCTATCAACGTCTTCATGCGGCAGACTCCTCCGTTGTCGCGGGTATTTTTTCGGCAATCTTGGTTTCGGTATCCACAGTGACTGTCTTGCGCGGCGCGAAGATGCGCGCCGCCTTTTCGCGCCGCCGTCTGAACCAATCCGCCAGTTGGTCATAGGCCGTCTTCTGTTCCGGCATGGCCTTGCGTATCCAGCGCACAAGGGAGGCGCGGGAAGTTTCGCTTGTGTCGGGATAGCGGATGAGGCGGCCATTGTGCGCAACGGAAACTTGGCCACGTTCCTCGGAGACCACGAGCACCAGTGCGTCCGTCTCTTCGCTCAACCCCACCGCAGCGCGGTGGCGCGTACCGGACTCGACGAGCTCGGGTTGCAGCGAGGTGGGGAAAAGGCAATGGGCCGACGAGATTCGCCCGGCACGAATGACCACGCCGCCGTCGTGTAGCGGCGTCCCCACGTAGAAGATGGTCCTCAGCATTTCCGACGATAGGCGCGCATCGACGGTGATGCCGCTCGTCTCGTAGCCTCGCAACGAAATGCCGCGTTCAAAGGCGATGATGGCGCCGACGCGGCGTGTGGCCAGGCGGCAGACGGCATTGGCGATATCCTCGGGCGTGACGCGATGGCGGAAATTCTGGTATTTGTTTGCGTCCTGGAAGAGCAGGGAACCAATGGTCGCGAGAATGCGGCGGATTTCCGGCTGGAAGATGACGACGGTCGAGAGGGCGAGGTAGAACAGTAGGCCCTGCACAATACGGGACAGCACCTCGAAGTGAAAGACGTAAGTGAAGGCGATCAAGGCCGCAAAGAGCAGACCAACGCCCGTGAGCACCTGTCCGAAACGCGAGCCGCGCGCAGCACGCAGGATCCAGTAGAAGGCCATGTAGAGGATCAGGATCTGGACGACGTCGTTCAGCAACGCCCAGGTGATGGTGAATCCGGCAATCGTCATGCCCGTGCCTCCTCTGCACAATCCGAAGACGGAAATTGGTCCGTGACGCCGGCCAAGGCGTCAACTACCTTGAGCGCCTGAACCGTTTCGCGCACATCGTGTACGCGCACGACGGCGGCGCCCGCCATGGCGCACCACACGGCAGCGCCGAGGCATCCACCCAGATTCTTGCCTACCCCGTCAGATTTCGCGCCGACCAGCTTCTTGATGAGCCGCTTTCGGCTGACGCCCATCAACACGGGCGCCAATGCCGCCAGACGACGAAGGGATCCCATCAGCGCCATGTCTTCTTCACGCGTGGTGCCGAAGCCCACCATGGGGTCGATCATCAGCTGGTCTTCAATTCCCGCGAAACCATACTGCACCTTGAACTTGTCGAAGGCGGCAACCGCCTCGGCTTCGGCAATGCGGTAAGGCACAACCACGCCGGCACCCGTCTGGCGGGCCAACTGGGCCATCGCCGCCATGGGTTCGGGATAGACGCAGTTGATGATTGCCGCACCTTTCGCCAAGGCACGCTCCGCCGTTTCGGGGTGATAGGTGTCAATGGAGAGGGGTGGCAGCGGATCTGCACGAAGGGCGTCCAGAACCGGCTCCAGCCGCGCCCATTCGTCTTGCCAGGTGAGCGGCGTGGCGCCGGGGCGCGTGGATTCGCCGCCGAGATCAATGATGTCGGCACCTTCCGAAAGGCAATTGCGCACACGCCGCACGGCCTCTTCCGGACGAAAGTATTTGCCGCCATCCGAAAAGGAGTCGGGCGTAACGTTGACGATGCCCATCACCAACGTTCGGTTCAGCTCGAAGCTGAAATCTCGGCACTTCCAGATCATGATTGCGTCAATCCTCGGCCTTCTGCGTTTCTTCGGTGGATGCTGCCGCCTCAGGCGTCACTTCAGACTCTGCGGCAGGGGCGTCGTCTTCCGTCGACTCCTCCTCGACTTTCAACCCCAGCAGTTTCTGGACCTCACGGCCGTCCATTGATTCGCGTTCGAAGAGGGTCTTGGCCAGCAGGTCGAGCTTGTCGCGGTTCTCGGAGAGAAGCCGTTGCGCCTTTGCATAGGCGTCGGAGACGAGCTTCTTCACCTCGGTGTCGATGGCCTCGGCGGTCTTCTGCGAGTAGGGCGGCGGCAGTTCCTCGGCCGAGAACTGGTTGGGCTCAAGGAAGGCCTGGAAACCGAAGTCTCCGCTCATGCCGTAGCGGCAGACCATGTTGCGCGCAATCTGCGTGGCGTGCGCGATGTCCTGGGCGGCGCCTGTGGAGATGTCATGCGTGAACATCTCCTCGGCGACGCGGCCGCCTGCACAGACGACGAGCTGGTCGGCGAAGAAATTGCGCGTGCGGTTGAGGATGTCCTGTTCGGGCAGGGACATTGTGGCGCCCAGGGCGCGGCCGCGCGGAATGATGGTGACCTTGTGGAGCGGATCGGTGTGCTCCAGCAGAAGCTGCAGCAGCGCGTGCCCGGCCTCGTGCCAGGCCGTCGTCTCTCTGTCCTTGGCGGAGAGGTTGGAGCTCTTGCGCTCGCGGCCCCACAGCACCTTGTCGCGCGCCTCCTCCAGGATGGCGTGCGTGACGCCATCGAGGTTCTGGCGGGCGGCGAGCAGGGCGGCCTCATTGAGGAGATTCGCGAGATCCGCGCCCGAGAATCCAGGCGTGCCGCGCGCGATGCGGGCAAGGTCGGCGTCGGGCGCGAAGGTGATCTTCGCGCCATGCAGCTTGAGGATGTCTTCGCGTCCCTTGAGCGTGGGCAAGTCCACGTAGATCTGGCGATCGAAGCGGCCCGGGCGCAGCAGGGCGGGGTCGAGCACGTCGGGACGGTTGGTGGCCGCGATGATGATGACGCCCTCATTGGCGTCAAAGCCGTCCATCTCCACGAGCATTGCGTTCAGCGTCTGATCCACCGCATGCGAGCCAGAGAAGGTGGTGGTAGAGCCGCGCTTCTGGCCCACGGCGTCGATTTCGTCGATGAAGATGAGGCAGGGCGCGTTCTTTTTGCCTTGCTCGAACATGTCGCGCACGCGGCTGGCGCCCACGCCCACGAACATCTCCTCGAAGTCCGACCCCGAAATGGAGAAGAAGGGCACGGCCGCCTCGCCGGCAATCGCCTTGGCGAGCAGCGTCTTGCCCGTGCCGGGCGGCCCCACAAGAAGGACGCCCTTGGGAATGCGGCCACCCAGCTTCTTGAACTTGGCCGGAGCCTTGAGGAACTCGATGATCTCCTGCACTTCCTCTTTGGCCTCGTCCACGCCGGCCACATCGGTGAAGGTGATGCGCTTCTTGCCTTTTTCCTCGTTGAGCAGCTTGGCCTTGGACTTGCCGAAGGCGAGCGGACCGCCCCCGCCGCCAAGGCGACGATAGAAGACGAACCAGAAGAATGCCGCCAGCAGAAGGAAGAACAGCAGCTGCTGCATCAGGGGCCCGATGAAGGGCTCCTTTTCCTCGACGGGGCAGCTGACGCCCTGTTCCGTGAGGTAGTCCATCAGCTTTTCGTTCTCGCCAGGCACGAGACGCACGCGGAAGGGCGTCTTGCCGTCCTGGAGCTTGCCGCGCAGATACGTGCTGCCCGATTCGACCTCACGCACACGCACAACCTCCGCCACCTTGCCCGTTTCGACGGCGGTGCGGAACTGGGCCTGGGAAAGGTCGTTTGTCTTCTCGGGGTTGGGCGAGAAGAAGCGCATCAGCAGGAACGTGCCGGCCACGATGGCGAGTGTGATCCAGCCGCTGCGCGAACCGGCTGAGGGCGTGCTGCGGGGAATCGGCCGCTTGGCCGCTTTGGGTTTGGGATCTTGAGGAGTGTCTGCCATGGGGAATCGTGGGTTTGTCGGGTACGGAATGCGTTACTGGGCGATCTTGGAGGAGAACTTGTCCACCACAAGGGCAATGGCGCCATCACCCGTGATGTTGCAGGCGGTGCCAAAGCCGTCGGTGGAAACGTAGAGCGCGATGATGAGGCCCTGCTCGGCGGGCGTGAAGCCGAAGAAGGACGAGATGAGTCCCACAGCCGCCATTACGGCACCTCCCGGTACACCGGGCGCAGCGACCATTGTCACGCCTGTCAAGGCGATGAAGCCGCTGAAGGCACTCAGCTCAATGGGGCGGCCGGCCAACAGCTGGATGGCCACCGTAAAGCACACGAGCTTGATCATGGAGCCGGCCAGATGTACGGTGGCGCAAAGCGGAATGACGAAGTTGGCCGTTTCAGGCTTGACGCCGTTGGCCAGCGTCTGCCGCAGCGTGACGGGGATCGTCGCCGCCGAGGATGAGGTGCCCATGGCCGTCATGTACGCCGGGAACATCGTCCACAGCTTCTTGAGGGGATTGCACTTGGCGATGCTGGCGGCGATCGTGTATTGCAGCAGCAACAGCAGAAGCGTGAGAACGAAAGTGATTGTGATCACGGCGGCGAAGGTGCGGATCACCACGGCGGCCTTGCCGGCGGCCGTCATGTCCAGGAAGATCGCGAAGATGTAGACAGGCAGAAGCGGCACAATCATGCCGGAAACCGCCTTCTCCACCAGGGCGCGGAATTCACTGGCCGCGCGCTTGAGGACGTCCGCGTGCGTGGCGACAATGCCGAGCCCCGCCATGAACGCGAAGACGAGCGCGCTCATCACGTCCACGAGCGGCGGAATGGACACCTTGAAGAAGGGCGGAAACTCCAGAGCCGCCGCATTGGCCGCAGCGGCAAGCGAGGGGTCTACGCAACTGGGAAAGGCGGCGTTGGCGATTCCGTATCCCAGAAAGCCCGAAACCAAAGTAGAGGCATAGGCAATGGCCACCGTGAGCAGCAGCAGACGCCCCGCACCCTTGCCGGTTTCGGCAATGGCGGGCGTCAGGAAGCCTATGATGATCAGCGGCACGATGAACTTGATGAGCTGGTCAAAAAGGGCGCTGAAGGTGTTGAATACGCGGACAACGACGGCGGGGGAAAAGTTGCCAAGCGCGATGCCGAGAATGATCGCCAGAACGATGCGGGAGAGCAAGCCAAACCTAAACTTTTTCATAGGAAGGATATTATACCATAGTCGCATTGTTTGTGCTATAATATTTGCCGCAGAAGAACCAATAAATGAGGGCCTTTCGGGGCTGGCGCATCACCTTTTTCGGCATGGGAAATCTGGATGGCTGACGATTATGAACTGATTGATTCGGGCGACGGACGCAAGTTCGAGCGCTTTGGGCGCGTGTCGCTTGTGCGGCCCTGCTCACAGGCATTGTGGCGTCCGAAAGATCTTGCGCGCTGGCGCACGGCCACCGCCAGTTTTGACCGCGAAGACGGCAATCGCTGGCATGGACGGGGGGCGTTGCCGAAGGAATGGACCATTCAGACGGCGGGCGTCACGTTCAAGCTTTCCGGCACCGACTTTGGCCACTTGGGCATCTTCCCCGAACAGCGTGCGCAGTGGCGCTGGATTCGGGAGAAAGTGGCGAGTGTGGCGCAGCCCTCAGCACGGCCGACCGTGCTGAACCTTTTCGCCTATTCGGGTGGTTCCACATTGGCGGCGGCATTGGGTGGCGCCGAAGTGTGCCATCTCGACGCCTCGAAGGGCATGGTGCAGTGGGCTCGCGACAACGCCGTTCTCAACGGCCTTGCCGACCATCCCATTCGCTGGATCACGGATGATGCCCACAAGTTTCTGGGGCGTGAAGTCCGGCGTGGTCATCGCTATGACGCCGTGATACTCGATCCTCCCACCTTTGGACGTGGTGCCAATGGCGAAATGTACAAAATCGAGCGCGATCTGAAGGAAACGCTCTCTCTGGTGAAGCAGGTGCTGTCCGACAATCCGCTTTTCGTGCTGTTCTCCTCGCACACGCCCGGGTTGTCGTGCCAAGTGGCCGAGAACATTCTCGGGCAGCTCTTCCCGAAAGCCCGAACGGAGGCGGGGGAGATGTTGCTGGAGGGCGGACCGAACGCCTTTGTCTGCCCCTCGGGCATTTATTGCCGCGCAATTTTCAGGTGATCCACCATGCAGGCCGGTCAGACCATAGGTTCCTATCGAATTGTTCGTCCGCTCGGCAAGGGCGGCATGGGGGCCGTGTATGAAGTGGCGCACGAAAAGCTGGGCGTTCACTATGCGCTCAAGACCTTCACGCTGGACCATGGCAACGTGGATTTTATGCGTGAGCGTTTCCTTGCGGAAGGGCGTGTCCTGGCCCGACTTCGCCATCCCAATCTGGTGCGCGTCTTCGACCTGGATGTGGATGCCGCCACTGGCACGCCTTACTTCGTCATGGATCTCGTCACCTACAAGGACGGTGAGCCCCATACGCTGGCGGATGTTGAGGAGGGTGGGGCCGACGAGTCGACCCTCGCGCAATGGTATAGGGAGCTGTTGGACGCACTCAAGTACGTGCATGCCCAAGGCATTGTGCATCGTGACGTGAAGCCAGGCAATATTCTCCTTTCGGTGGATCGTCATGTGCTTTTGAGCGATTTCGGCGTATCGCGGTTCTTCGGCGAGGACATCCGCGGCGAACTGGACCTGAACCGCACCATCACTTCGGCGACTGCGGGTGGCCGGCTTGTGATGGGGACCGTGGCTTTCATGGCCCCCGAAATCAAACACGGCGAAGAGGCCACGCCAGCCTCTGATTTTTATGCGCTTGGCATGGTGTTCTTCCGTCTGCTGACGGGCATGTGGTACGAGCCAAACGACACGGCCCGACATTTGCTGGAGGGTTTCGAATACAATTGGGACGCCGTCTTGCTGCCGCTTTTGAGCGCTTCGCCGGCAGATCGCCGCCCGCACTTGCCGCGATTGCGTGACGAGGAAGGGCAAACTGCCGCCTCGGCTGTGACCACGGTTGCGGCGGCGTGTATTGCAGAGCCTGACGCAGGTAAGCCGGAGGTTAAACGTCGTGGTCTCTGGATTGGTGTGGCTGTGGCGGTGATTGTCGCGGTCATGCTGGGGGCAGGCTGGTTGTGGCGGTCGGGGAAAGCGGATGCGAACGCAAAGGATGAGGCGCTTGATGATCCCTTCCGCATCCTGGAGAGCGTGAAGTGAACGCATTCCCTGACACGCCAGTCACTTTGCTGGCTCGTTTTGCTGTGGAGGTGACGGGCGAAAGTGAGTCGAGCTGGGCGCAGTTCTTCGCGCTTTACCAGCCGGCCATCAAGAAATTCGCCGAATTGGCAGGTGCCGGCGATGAGGCGGAAGACGTGGCCCAGGAGGTTTTCGTGAAGCTCCTGCCAGTGTTGCGGCAAGGTGCATACCAGGTTGAAAAAGGCCGTTTCCGTTCCTATCTGGCCACAATCATTCGGCGTGAAGTCACAGACCTTTGGCGGAAGGGGCAGGTGCGGGCGGTTGATCGCAAGGTGTCGCTGAACGATGATGACCATCCCCTGGAGATTGCGGTGCCGGCCGTGACGCCGATTGTGCTTGATGCCAAGTGGCAGTTGGCATGCCATGCGGCGGCAGTTGAGCATGTGCTCACGAAAACGGCGCTTTCGGCCCAGTCTCGGGCCGTCTATCGGGCCTATGTGCTCGATGGTCGCCCCATTGAAGAGGTTGCCGCCGAGTTCAATCTCACCAATAATGCCGTCTCGCAGATCAAGACGCGCGTCACCCGCATGATTGATCATTACGAGGCGGTGTACAGCGCCTGACGCAGTGGTGGAATACCATTACCAAAATCGAGGATACTCGAAAATGGTAATTACCAAAATCGAGGAAGCTCGAAAATGGTAATTGCGGGAGTCGGGCAGAAATGGTATACTCTTGCTCATGAAACGAGTTTACGAGGAGCTGATTTGCGACCATTTCGCCGCAAATCGGCAGATGGCTTTTCTGTCAGGACCGAGACAGGTTGGCAAGACGACATTGGCTGACATGGTGCTGCCAACTGCTCGCTATTTCAACTATGATCGGCCTGAGGACGGTCGTCTGATAAATGCTGGTCCCGATTCGGTCGCCCACGAACTGAATTATGATTCGCCTGGATCACGTTGCGGGAATGTCATTTTCGACGAAATCCATAAGTTCCCCAAATGGAAGCGATTCCTGAAGGGCTTCTTTGATGTATATGGCAAGGACTTCCATGTCGCAGTGACGGGAAGCGCGCGACTCAATGTCTATAAGCGTGGTGGGGATAGTCTGATGGGCCGCTATTTCCCCTATCGCATACACCCCGTTTCGATGGGCGAAATGTCGGGGTTGTCAATGGACATCCTGTCATTGTTCCGTTCGGAGCCTACAGGGGAGAGGTCTGAACTTGAGGACCTGTTGCGGTTTGGTGGGTTTCCGGAGCCGTTGCTGGCGGGAAACGTGCGCTTCTACAATCGATGGAAAAATGCGCGCCGAGAGCTAGTCTTCCACGAAGATCTGCGGGATCTGAGCCGTGTGCAGGATATTCGGGGCGTGCGGCTTCTGGCAGATTTGCTTGCAGCCAGAGTCGGTGGTGGTGTGAACTATTCCGGGCTGGCGGCAGATCTGCAGGTTTCACCTGATACGGTAAAGGCCTGGATTGAGCTTTTGGCGTCTGTGTATGAGGTATTTGAGGTTCGCCCCTGGTTCAAGAATGTGGCCAATTCCATTCGTAAACAGCCCAAGATCTATTTCTGGGATTGGAGCTCAGTTGCTGAAGGTGGCGGGCGTGGCGAGAATCTGGTGGCCTCGCATCTCCTCAAGAGTGTTCAATGGTGGACGGATTCGGGCTTGGGATCATTTGAGTTGTATTATGTACGCGATAAGCAGCAACGGGAAGTTGATTTTCTGGTGGTGCGTGACGCGAAGCCCTTTCTGCTGGTGGAATGCAAGACGTCGGATAACGAACCCTTGTCCGCATCATTGCGGCATTTCCAGTCTGCTTTGGCGGTGCCGTACGCTTTGCAAGTCGCCATTGACGGGGAAAGGCAGAACATTGACGTGTTTGCGTATGAAGGGCAGTCCGTCAAGGTTTCGGCCATCGACCTGCTTTCGCGGCTCCCCTAGCGGATTTGGATTTTGCTACTGACTGTTTGTCCTCTGATACCAGTGATCGGGGAAATGCCCTAGGGCCGAAGGCTCGATTCGTGCGCACGAATCGTTTCACCCCCTACAGCCGAATCGAAGAGTCCGTACAGTCTCTCAATCGATTCGTGCGCACGAATTGATATTGTTGACAAGCGGGAGATGGGAATCTAGATGGCATGGACACGAAACTAACCGAAGCGGTGGCATTGGCCCTAAACCGTCGGCGTTAACTTCCGGGTCTTCTTGTGAATCCAAGGTGAATCCAATGCGAATCGAAAGCGAATCCAATGCGAACTTTCTGTGAATCGATTCTTGGCGTTATCTCGTAGAATGTCGTATTAATTGTCCCTAATGCGAGATAGCGCGTTTTTGATGCCGTTTTGCCAAAAGAGGTCACGCACACGGTCGGTCATTCTTGCGCCTACAAGACCTCAACTAACCGAACGAAATGTCTCCAACTAACCGAATGAAAAGTCCCCAACTAACCGAACGAAAAAGTATCAACTAACCGAACGGAAAGTCAACAACTAACCGAATGTTGACATTCAGGATCTTATTATGGTATAATATCGCAAATGAAATCTTACAAAAAGCGAATTTCGGATGACTTGATCGTTCGTCGGTCACAAACGGCCGGAGCTATTCTTGTTGAAGGCATTAAATGGTGTGGCAAGACGACGACATGCGAACAGGCGGCTAAGAGTGTAATTTACCTTGATGATCCAGAAAAGCGGGAGCATAATCTGCTGATGGCGAGGATTCGTCCGTCGGAAATATTGGACGGCGCAACGCCGAGGTTGATCGATGAATGGCAACAGGCGCCTGTTCTCTGGGATGCCATTCGCTATCGGGTTGACCATGCGCAGGAACGTGGCCAGTTCTTGCTGACAGGTTCATCCGTGCCGTCGGACGACTCCGAAATCAGGCATAGCGGTACGGGACGGTATTCGTGGCTGAAAATGAGGCCAATGTCGTTGTTTGAGTCTGGTGAGTCTTCTGGAGAGGTGTCATTGGCGGATCTGTTCGCAGGGCGTGATCCGACAGGGGCTCATCCGTTTCTTTCTGAGTTGCCGGAGATTGCACAGGCGGTGTGTCGCGGTGGATGGCCGGTTGCCTGTGAACTCTCGGGTGAAGTGGCATTGGATGCGTCCTTTGATTATCTGGAGGCGGTGGTTAAATGCGACATTTCGCGGGTTGATGGTGTCTCGCGAGACGAGGATCGGGCTCGACGGATTATGCGTTCGTACGCGCGCCTGCAGGGGACTCAGTCAACGGTAACCGTCATCAAGGAAGATCTTGAAGTCAATGAAGCTGGGTCTTTTGATGATGATACTGTCTATTCGTACATCAATGCGCTTAAGCGAATCTTTGCAATTGAGGATATGCCAGCGTGGTGTCCGAGTCTCAGATGCAAGACGCCTGTTCGCACCTCGGACACGCGTTATTACACCGACCCGTCAATTGCGGCGGCGGCACTTAGAGTCGGTCCTGGTGGCCTCATGAAGGATCTTCGGACCTTTGGTTTCCTTTTTGAGACGCTGGCCATTCGCGACTTGCGTGTTTATGCTGATGCGCAGATTGGCGAGGTGCGGCATTACCACGATGCTAGTGGGCTTGAATGCGATGCTGTTGTCTATTTGCGTGACGGATCATATGGCTTGGTGGAAATCAAGATCGGTGGACAGCCGCTCATTGAAAAGGGGGCCGCCACCTTGGTGAAGCTGGCGAATAAAATCGATGTGGGCAAAATGGAAAAGCCGTCGTTTCTGATGGTTTTGACCGCTGTTGGGGATTGTGCGTATCGCCGTCCCAACGACGGTGTAATTGTCTGCCCAATCGGTAGTCTCCGTCCATGATGTGACAATCCTTTGGCAAATCGTCGGCGTTAACTCCCGGGTCTTCTTGTGAATCCAAGGTGAATCCAATGCGAATCGAAGGCGAATCCAATGCGAACTTTCTGTGAACCGATTTTTGGTGTTATCTCGTAGAATATCGTATTAATTGTCCCAAAAGCGAGATAGCGCGTTTTTGATGCCGTTTTGCCAAAAGAGGTCTCGCACACGGCATATCGGACAGGCACAAGCCCTCTCTATTTTTTTTCAGAAAATTCCTATTGTCGCTGTCATTCTGTTCTTCCGTCCCCGTATCAATAAACGGCAGTAGGATGTCTGCGATATAAGGTTTTGAACTAAAAGGAATGACAGATGACAGGATGTCAAGAGACATAGGTGATGAGGCTTATTCGTCAACGGGCTGGAAACCTCTATATTCTAAAGGTTGGACAGAGGTCCGCATTGCGGTAAACGGATAAGATCATACAGGAATTTGTTCAACAAAAAAGAAAGGAAAAAGAAAATGGGACTGTTCGATAGAATTAAGACGACGGCAAGCGGCGTTGGTGCTTCGTTGGCCACGGGCGTGGGCCAGATCGCCGGAAAGGCGACTGTGGAGGCCAAGGAGGCGGCAAAGATTACGGCCGTCAAGGCGGACATCGCGGCCGTGCAGGCCGAGATCGATACGGCGTACACCTCCATTGGCAAGGCGTATGTCGATGCTGCGATCGCCGGTAAGGAAGTGAGCGATATTGGTGCGGGGCCGACGCTCAAGCTTCTTGAGCCCAAGCTTGAGAAGAAGATGGAGCTCGAGAAAGAGCTGATCGCCCTTGAGAAGGCTCTGGGTGATTCCCAGATCTTGCAGGAACGGCAGATTCTCCAGCGCGAGCTCGATGCGCAGAAGGAGAAACTGGATAAGGCGAAGGCGATGGGCGTCATCAGCGACGAGGATTACAATGCCAAGCTTGCCGAGGCCAGCAAGCGTCTCGAACACTTCGAGGACATTCGCAAACTGGACAAGCAGAAGGAACTGGGACTCCTTTCTCAATCCGAATATGACGCCAAAGTGAGCGCTCTGCTTGCTTGATGGCCAATTACCTGACAGGCGTTTTCTCCCGTGCGCTGAATCAGCTTTTGTTGCTGTTCGGCGGTATCTTTTTGCTTGCGTTTCTCCTCTGTCATGTGGCAGGGGAGATTCGTGGTGCGGGAGAATCGCTGTTGGGACGTGGGTATTATTATCTGGTTGCCCCAGGTGTTGTCTGCCATGAAGCCGGGCATGCGCTTGGCTGTCTCATGACGGGAACGAAGATAGAGCAGATCGAGCCGTTTCATCCCCGTGGGAATACCCTTGGATATGTGGTGTATCGGTATTCACGAGACGCAAGCCTGATTTCGAACCTGCGGCATTTGATTATCGGCACAGGCCCAGTGTGGTTCGGGTGTCTGATGATCTGGATTTGTTCGAAGTTTGGACGAACGGTGTTTTCACCGAAGTTTTCTGACGCTTTCCCATTTGAGCACTATCCGAAATCGAGACGCTATTGGTGGGTCGTTCTCAAAATCTCTGGGAGAATGGTCTGGAACACGATTCGCGTGTGGCGTTGGAAATCGACGCTCAACGTTGTGTATCTGTATTTCGTTTTTTGCATCGTCTCAGAGATGGCGTTAAGTTGGGAGGATATTGAAGGAGCCTGGAAGGGCTTTGTCGTTTTGATTGCTTTGCTTGTCGCCCTAAACGTTATTCCTTGGATTGGACGTAGGGTCGGCTTGCTGACGTGGAATGCAGCGCCATTCCTATTCAGAATTCATGTGGTGATGGCGTTTGTCCTATTGGGTGATCTCGTCTTCGTTTTATTGTTTGTCATGCCGTTGCGTTTTATCTTATGAGTAAAGGACGGTCTAATCGTAGCCCTTCTGGCACCGTGTCGTCCGACATGAAGCATGCGTAGCTTTCGGCTAAATTTGATTCGACTAAAGGTACATAAAGTGATTGTCGTTTGGTCCAATCCATTTCGTCCATATCGGTATGGTGTTGACTATCTGACAGATGATGTGGTATATTGTTCTCGTTGTTTTTCACAATCGAGTAGGTTGCCTGAAACCTCCCCTGAAAGTAAACTTGAATCGTATTCCTAATTCAAGAATGAGATGTTAGTGAGGACACGATAATATGAGGCAGAAATCTCTCCTGGTCGTTGCCGTGATGGCTGCGACGTTGGTTGGGCGCAGTGAACCGATGCAGATGGTGCTGACCGATTTGCCGGAGGGTGGGCCCGAGCATCTTTGCGTGCTCGTTGATTATGCCAATAATGACTTTAGATCGGCAATGGTATCCGATAGAAGAATGAAGATGAAATCGGGGGAAGACGAGGATCGCTTCCCCTGCAAATGGTCAGTGGTGCAATCTCCGGGGCCGTCGGTGGCATTGGCCTTCAACCATGACTTGGATGCCATCCTGAAACGTAAGGCGAAAACTCTGGCGAAGCGTGGCGTGAAGGTTCCGCCGCCTTTCGCAGAGACGATAGCCGATGAACGTGTGTTGTTTGTCGTAAGCTCGAGTGGCGCAACGAATTGCTTTGCCTCTTTGAAGGGAAAGATTCTGTTGATTGCTTCGCCGACGGAGATTGAGCGGAACATTCGGCTTTATCGTGATGGTGATGGTATTGCACAAGTCTTGCGTTGCCGGAAGGAGAAGACGCAGTGCCTCTGTTACTCGACAAAGTACTTGGGTGATTACATCGGTCCTCACGTGAATCACTTCCTCAGTTGTTATGCGCCAGTGAAGCCCGACTACGCAACGGTCGCAAAGCGTATGGGCGCAGCGGAATTTCGAAACTGGTTCTCGGATGATTTCAAGAAGGAGTTCTATGCGTTGACCATACAGATGGATTCGGAGGCAAACGCCGCACAGTTGGCGTCCGAGTGGGAGGCGGCGAAAAAGCGTTACGACAGGGATAGGGGATCGATTCCAGCGGAAAAGTGGCAGAAGTATGAAAAGACGATCCTGACGATTCGTCCAATGTGTATCTTGCTGGATCGGCTATCGATGTCCGTATGCGGGAGGGCGGTTGAGCTGAAGCTGACCTTTGACGTCAATAAGGAGGATGACGTTGGGGCGTTCTACATATGGTTTCAGGCGTTGTTGAAGGGGTATGCAGAAGATCTGCGTCGAAAGCAACTTGGCAATGGATTGAAAACGAAAAAAGTCCCTCATACGAAGTATAAGCAAAACAGGAAACAAGCGGGACTAGACGACAGAAAAGTTGTGGAAATCGAGCCTCAACCACCCGCGCGGCATTATCCAAACTCCTTGACCTCAATCATAGATTCCCTTATTGAGAAATCTGAGAAATACACGTCACACGCGCTGCCGCCGATCAGGACATAACAGTCCTTGTAGTCTGTAAAGTAAGTCTTGAAAGTATCGAGACCGTTTACCATTTGAACTCCTCAAGAAGACGGTCGATTTCAATCTGAACACGATCGTCAGTTGCTCCACGAAGCGAAAGGACGAGCGAAAGGACATCGACGGACGAGCCGCCCAAACGTGTCGGCGAGTAGGCCCAGAGCTGGAGCCTGTAAGGAGCGCCGAGCGTTGATACGACCTCCAGGCCCCGCTTGGCAAAACCCTCTAACGGCAAGGCAAACTCTTTCGGATCCTGAACATTCGGTCGACTGACTTCCGCCAGCGAATCTGCGCCCGCAACCACGACGCCCTCTTCCGCGCACGGAGCGCACAGAAGCCCCACAGTGCGCTTCACGGGCGACACGAGGAACGGCTGCGCCTTGTCCCACAGCGCGCGCCCTGCGGCCACGAAGGCGAGTTGCAGAGCCTTTGAGGCCGGAATCCGCGTACGCGCCGCGAGACCGAGAGCTTCGATTTCCTTAAATGCGTTTTGAACGGCCGGAGGTGTCACACCGAGCAGTTCCTGCACATCTTTGATCAGGACAGGTGTCGAGATTCGGTGCTCCAGAAACGCCAGGACGATCAGCTGGGAAATCGGAGCAAGAGTTTCCCGGGTCATCACAAAAGGCTTGCGCGCATCATCCTGCTTCGTTCCGGCGAACGGCAGATAGGCGAACTTGCCCGGGACCACCAGCGGTTGACTGACGGCAAGATAGCGTTCCTTGTCGTGCGGGTGCAGCGTCCTTGTAACAAACACAACCGGTACGCCAAACTCCGCAGACACACGTGCGAGTTGCTTTTGCACCATGCGTGGTGTATAAGACATACCCTCAACCGCCAACGCGACAATGCAACCGCACCCCATCATCTCGGTGCGGTGAAAGACATATCCGCCACTAATAATAAGCGGAAAGGAACTTGGCAGGCGAATCGACTGGCATTCGCCTAATCCACCAAGGCCCATCTTCAGATATTCTTGCAGTTGCGTCAGCATAGCACACTCCGTTTGTCAAAAGAAAGTATATCAATTTTTCTGACAAAAAGCAACTATGCGCCGTGTAAGGTCGACCTCCTGTCGAACTTAGTGGCTCTTCTTGTGAATCCCCGGGGAACTTTCGGGGAAACGATTTTTGGCGTTATCTCGCAGAATGTCGAGATATTGGCTTTTAATATGAGATAGCGCGCTTTTGACTCCGTTTTGCCAAAAGAGGTCACGCACACGGCCTGTTGGACCGATGGAGCAATCTTCATTTTTTTTCAAAAAAAGTTTGTTGGCGCTGTCATTCTGTTTACCCGTTCCCGTATCTACGTTTAGCCGTAGAAGGTCTGGGGCATAAGATCTTGACCAAAAGGAAGGAATTGAGGAGCGCAAATGAGACTTGTCTTGATATTGGTGTCTGCTTTGTCACTTACCGTGACACCAGTCATTGCGGACACGTTTTCGCTTGCCCCAGTTGGAGGTGGTGCGGCCGCAGGCGCGGAAGTGGATCTCGTCAAGGTTCGGGGGAAAGGTGTTGGTGCAACGAAGGCAGAGGCTCTTAAGGATGCTTATCGTGACGCGGTTGAGCGAGCAGTCGGTATGTTCGTTGATGCGGAGCAGATGGTCAAGAACGACGAGTTGCTCAAAGATCAGGTGCTGACGCAGTCGAATGCCTACATTGAGAAATGCGACGTCGTGAAGGAGTCGTCGGAGAATGGCCTTGTGAAGGTGTCGGTTTTGGCAAGCGTCAGAAAGCGGGCCCTTGTCACGAAGATGTCGGGGTTCATGCCGATACAGAATGTGGCCTTGGGGAGCACGTTGCAGAATGCACATGCGCAGATTGTGACGAAAGAACAGCGTGGGCGAGATGGCGCGGCTCTATTGAAAAATGCGCTCTCAGGTGTTGATCCTGTGCGTATGTTGATAAAGCCGAGCCTTCGTCCAGAATCGCAAAAAATCACAAAGGGTGGAGCAGGCGATTTCTGGAAAGGCGGCCCCATTCCCGAAGGAAAAGTCGGATTGAGTTATGTGTTCAAACTTGAACTGGACACGGCGAAGTATTTTTCGGAGTTCATTCCGAAACTCAAGCAAATACTTGGGCAGATTTCCCTCCTGCCGCCGAAAGAATTCAGAATCACTGCTATGCGTGAGCAGAATGATAGTCCAGCACTGCAGTATCGTAATGATTACCTGAAGGGAAAGAGAAATACTTGTATGGATGTGGGAATAGGGGATGGAGGCTTCTATCTTCCTTTTAGACGCTTTTCCGGTTTTGTCGGTGGAAGGAAGTATATATGGGGACGGGACTGTAATGGACATTATTTTGACGAGCAGAATGATGCGGTTGGAATTTATACAAGGGGATTCGAGGATTTGCGGGAAAAGAACGTTACGGAGTGTCAATTTATCTTGGTGACGGAACTCGCCGCGAATAATATGAACGGGAAGGCCGTGCGATATGTTCTGGGATTTGAGGAGGCAAAATGCCTGAACGGCTGGCTGAGGGATTGTGGATGCCTTGAAGATTATGGCCGTTCTCATGAAATACCGAATAAAATAAACTACGAAATTGTCTTCAAGGATGCCAATGGGGGAGATGTCGCCGTTTTCCCTTGGCAAGTCGGACGGGGGGCATTGGCGAATGTCGGTGCGTATCCTGAGCATGTAAATGATAAAGGAACGACTTCGCGATATAGATATTGGTTTTACGTGTCGCCGTTCGTAGGGTGCGCTGGCGGTAGTTTCGTCCAATGGCGGGATTTTATCCTGGAGAAGGACGATCTGGCCAAGATCGCATCTGTCTCAATTGAACCAGCGGATTGAGACCGCAGCTGGACCTTATGGTGATGCCGAATCGAGCACGTTCATTGAACGAAAATTTCCATGTGAGATTTTAATGACGTAAATAACAAGGATAGGAAACACTAACCAATCCCGAAAAGGAGAAAAAGAAGATGAAGACACTAATGTTTACAACGGCGCTCATCGCCTCGGCAGGGGTGATTTTTGCCCAGAATGTCGGCGTTAATGCCAAGACTGACGAGAAGCCGACGACAATCGTTGAGCAGATCGAGGAGGCCGGCGACTCGGATGAAGGTCCCGAAATCGTTGTCGAGGCGACGCAGAAGGAAGAAGAAATCGCCAAGACCGAGAAATCGCAGCCTCAGGGCAAAGAGAAGTTCGTCTCCGCAGAACAGCAGGTTCAGGACACGATTGAGAAGAAAATGAAGTTGGAGTTCGGATACATTTCCGAGCGCAAGTCGATCATCGCACAGGGAACGTCCTACGCTACGGTTCGTGATCCTGCAAATGACGAGACCTTCATGGCACTCCGTACCGCCAAGGCCACGGAAGCGTACTTGTTGGCAAAGATCGCCGTCATCCAGGCTATCAGCACTGACTTCACGGCATTTGATCGTGTCTCAACAACCGCTAAGTATGGCGAGAGCAATGTCGAGAAAGTCTTCGCGCAGAAGCAGGCTGCGTTTGCGGCGAAGCGTGCCGAGTTTGAGAAGAAACTCGCACAGCTCGACTCAGCTGAGGCGGAAGCGCTCGAAGGAGTGACACTTAATGATCGCTTTGGCGCGATTCTGGATGGAATTGCCAAGAAGATCAACAGCGAGTACGACCCTGAAAAGATCTCTGCGGACAAGAAAGCGAAGTACGAGGCGCTCAAGGCCGAATGTGAAGTGCTTAGGGCCGAGTTCGAGGCGCTTCAGGAGGATGCCGAGAAAATTCCCGCAACACCCAAAAATGAGGTTGAGAGCGGTGTAACGATGTTGGCGAAGATGCCGTTGATCGGTTCGTCTGTCTTGACGCAGGCCGAGTCGTGGGATGAGTCCACGAAACAGTACAGTGTCTCGATGGCGATTGTCTGGAGTCCGAAGCTGCAGGATTGTGCGGTTAAGATTGCGGCCGGCAACTATGAGCCCGGAAAGGATCTTGGCACTCTTACGCGCACGGAATGGATGAACATGCAGGATCTTGCGGCGATGGTTGGCCCTCGTCGGTTTGTCGACAAGAATGGGCATCCGTACTTTGTTGGTATTGCTGCGACGGATCTGACCTGCCAGAACTCTGACATCAATGGACGCAAGATGATGGCGGACGCTGAAGCCCGCAAGGCTGTTGCATTCTCCTTGGTCGGCGATCTGAAGGCAAACGAGGAGTATAAGATGCACCTCAAGGAGTATCAGAGCAAGAGCGACGATCTTCGTTCCATTGTCCAGAATCTCGTTTCGGCGATGGACCAGAAGGCGGACCTCAAGCTCCAGGGCTGTCTTTCAATGCGCAATCGCACATTAACGCATCCCATTACTGGTCGCAAGACTTATGTTACTGTGTTCTATGTTGATCCAAGCCTGTCCAAGGATGCCGCCGAGATTCTGAAATCAAGTTATGCGGCGTCGGAAATTATTACCAAAGCGACCCAGTATAATCGCGGCGTTCATGCAGGCCTGGAGTCTCAGCTGAAGGCGACTCGTGAATCCAAGGCCGAGTTCAAACGTGGTAAGGCGGATGGTCAGAAGCAGCTTCAGGAAGAGACTAAGGCAATGGAAACGCGCGTCCTTCCCAAGCCTATGAAGAAGGCCGTGTCCGCTGGCGCAGCTGGATCGGGTGAAACGAAGAAAGTCTCTGGCAAGAGTCGTGGCGGTTCCTACTCCGGCGACGCAGCCATCGATACGAACTTCTGATTACTAGGAGTGGCCATGAATTCGGGAGTCATTATGATCAAGACTATTGTTGCGGGATTCATGGCATTTTCCTTGTCAGCGGTTTTGGCCGCTGACAAGGAAAATCGTTTGGAATATTATCAGCGAGAGATCAAGAACAAGGAAACGGGGGTCTATCCGCATGATGGAGATCTCTATCTCCACGTAAAGTTGTCATACGGTAAGGGGGAACGCGCAGATTTCAAAAGGATTGAGGCGAACAAAACTCTCAAAGACATGCTTCGTTCTTGGGCAATCTCATACGCAGAATCAAAGCAGCAGGAAGTAACGCCAGACCCAGATGGAGTGGCGTTTGCAAAACAAATCGTCGGTAAGTATTATCCTCAATGGAATTACGGTGCATGGATGTTCCGTGGAGCAGTTCAATCGCCGGTTCCTGACACGTCGAATGGTTTTTATGTTGGAGGCATGATTGTCTCTGAAAAGGAGGTTACCGAGCAGATCCCCGAAGGGTTTTATAAGAGAGGAACCGAAGATGATCTTTTTAAAGGTACGCGACTTGTTGTTCGTGTCAATTTGACCAAGGGCGGGGATAACTTTCTGAAGGAGTGTGGCGCATGTGATCTGTGCCCAGGCGAGGATGGTCGGGAGGCTCTCGCTGAGATCGATGAAAAGGTTTCGGGATATTTGAAAGACTCAGTGGCCTCGAAGAAATTGCAATCTTCGATAACCAAGATCGAAACACCTCTGATTGCGGAGGATTATGCCGAAGAGATAGAACAGGATAAGCCTGTCAAGACGTTGTCTGTTTTCACCTGTACCAATAGGTTTGATTCTGTAGCATTTGAAACGAACACGACCGAGCGCGCACAGACGGTTGCCGAAATTAAGAGGACTGGTTACGCAAAAGGCGCTCAAGTTACAGAAGTTGCGATTTCCTGTGATGAATACGAAATCATCGAGACGACGACGCAGGTGGTTGTAACGGTTGCGCGTCGAGTTCACAAGAAGGTTAAGAAATCGACCCAGGGTGTCGCTACGTTTGAGAAGTCCTTCCTGAGTGGTTTTACGGCTACGGACAGGCCTGCAGTTACGACCAAGATCGGGAAAATCGCACTCGAACGAATCGAAAAGAGTCCCGGCGATAAGGCGAACGGGAGATTATTGAAGTCGGCACTTCAGGAGAATCCGTATGATAAGAATCTGTGGATTCATTATGGGGCATGGTTTGCCAACACTAAAGATTTTGTGGCGGCAGCAGTGTGCTTCCGCAGGGCGCTCAGCCTCGATTCTCGGAGTGAGCCGGCAATGATGGGCCTGTGTGAAACATACAAGAAGATGGGCTACAAGAAGCAGTCGTTTGGATTGGCGTTTATAGCTCGAGGTCTTTCGGACGATGACGATATAATCCAGCGGGCTGAGTCAATCTTGAAAGGTAGGTGAGCCGCGAATGAGTTGTCGGCATCTGTTTCTGTTTTTGGTGTTTGCGTTATCCTCTTGGGCATGCCTTGCCGATGCCGAAAGCAGTGTGACGGAGCAGTTGAAGAATGCAGGTCTCGATGTCGGTTATGATGAGGCGAAACAGCGTTTCGTCGTTATTGGGACTGCGGAACGTAAGTTGCCAGATCTGTCACGCGGGTTGTTTGACAAGGCGCGTAATGATTTAGGAAAAATCGCCGCCTTGAACGCAAGACGAGAACTGATGTACATGTTGGATATCAATATAAAAGCTAAGGATACCATCAAGGCGACAGTAAAAGCTGGAATGACGGTCAATGAGATCCGTTCGGTGATTGAACATTTTTCAAAGGTCAAGTTGTCGGGTTGTAAAGTGCTGTGTACTGCGGAATCATACGATAAATCGTCTGGGAATTATCAGGTGGCGCTTGCCATTGGATGGAGTCAGAAAGTTTTTATCGATGCTGAAAAAACGTCAAAAGGCGAGTGGAGAAGTGTTGATGACGATGATCGTTATGAGGCTTGGTGTAAGAGAAACGATCTTTCTGGGATGATTGGCAGCCGGGATTTTACAGATACAGATGGTTTACGCCGTTATGTCGGAATAGGTGTGGTTGATGTGGACGGGTTGAAAGGAAAGCCGCTCGCTATGGCCATGAGGAAAGCCGCAGCAAAGGCTAAGGAAAATTTGATTTTCTCGCTATCAGTGGATACGGCTGCACATGATGCAGCGCAACGAATGGTGCGAGAGACGTCTTACGGTGTCACCGAGTCCCGTCAGCTTTGGGAGAAATTTGAGAGTATGGTTTTTGCTTCCTATTCGGGGGCTTTTGTCAATAGGAATCAAAGAGAGGTATATTCGACTATTGGCACCAATCCACTTACAGGACGAAAAATGCAGGTCTCAGTCTACGGAGTAACGGCATCGCAATAGTATGAGGCAGTATTTTGGTATCGCGATAATGAATGCGCTCCGCCAAATGATTGGTGGATCTGGCGCCATTTTCTGCGGTTTTTCTGATGTGGCCAATTAGATGAATTGGTTGAGGGTTGCTTGGGAATTTATACCGTAGTTTTATCGCCTCAAGGTTGAAGTTCACTGAATGCATGATGTTTTGCCTATTGAGAAGAAAGGACCGGAATGAAGCCTGAAAATATATCCATGCTTTTCGGGAACGTGTTATTGGCGATTGTTCTTGCCGGTTGTGCCACGAAGAATCCTTATGTGCTGTCAGACGGATATTATTGCGGCGGATCGTATGAGAGCGCCGCTGAATGTATCAAGGAGACCAAACAGCCTGACGCATCAGCCGGACATGTGCTCGACAACCTTTACGTCGGTTCAGCCCATTTCGCGGCGCAGGCCCATGTTAGCGCGGCGTCCGATTTTTCCGCAGCGGAAGCAGGTCTTAAGGAACAGGACGTCCAATGCGCTCTCGGGAAGGGAATTGGTGCGGTTGGCGATATCCTGACGCAAGGCGAGAGCGGATATGTGGCTGCCACATACGACGAGACAATGATGAATCTGTATCAGGCGTTTTCGTTTTTGGCGAAGAACAACATAGACCGGGCTCGCGTTGAGTTCAATCGTGTCGATCAACGTCAGGGGCGAGCTGCAGAACGGAATGCGGCCATGATCAAGCGGAATCGGGAAAAGATCGCCGAGGCGAAGTCCAATGGGAAAAACAAAGATGCCCAATTGGCGACAAAGGATGCGAAGTGCGACGGAGTCGCCGAATTGGAAGCGGAGCTGTCGAAGTGGAACGCTTATGCGGAATACATGAACCCAGCCGCTGTGTTCATGTGTGGCGCGTTTCGGCTCCTTTGGGGCGAGGACGTCGGCGATTGCGAAAAGGGGATCGCGTACTTTAAGCGAGCCTACGGAATGCAGCCGAGCAAGGTTTCGCAACGTGCGGTTGAGATGCTCGAGAATCGGGTCAATGGAAAGGCGACACCTGCTGACAGGGAATTTGTGATGGTCGTGTTTGAAGATGGCATGGGACCGCAGAAGATCGAGGAACGTAAAGAGCTGATTATCCCCTATCATTATCCCATTCATGCCGGAATCGCGCTTCCTATGCTTCAGCATCGTCCTCCGGCACACATTGCCCTCTCTGTTTTTGACGGAGACTCGTGTGTCGGCAAAACCGAAACCATCTGTGAATTGGACCGAGTTGTCGCCGCAGAGTTCAAGGAAGAGTTCAAGTGGATCGCAACCAGCGCGGTGTTGGGGGTATGTATTCGCATTGGCGTTCAGATCGTGGCGATGGAATTGCTGCGCAAACAACTCGATGACCAGGTCGCCAAGGGGAAGATCACGCCATTTGCAAGAGACCTTTCGCTTATGGCGGCCGGATCCTCGCTCAGCGCCGCGAGTGCGGCCATGACGCATGCAGACACGCGCATTTGGAGTACCCTTCCCCGAGACTATCAGGCGGTGATCGTCCCGAAGCCCTTAAGCGGGAAGTTGACAATCAAGGATGCCTCGGGGACGCGCGCTCTTGTGGAGGTGGCTGTCCCGAAGGCGGCTGGGGCTTCTTTTGTTTATGTGAAAATACCAACCTCGGCAAGTGCGGCGACCGTATTTGCCGTCCCAGGACGTTAACGGAAAGGAATGACAATGAACAAGAACTTCGGTAAGATTCTCACATTTGCTTTTGTGGGCGCAGTGGTTGTCGGGTGCGAAACGACGCCTGAATTGGTCAATCAAAAGGCCGATGATGGTCATACAACGCTGGCTCTTGATTATCGGGATTTCAATCGGGCGGCTAATGAGGCAATTGACGGGATGATTGCCTCGGGAAACTTGAATCGTCCGGGGGGCGGTCGTTATGTGCTGATGATCTCACGGATAAAAAATGATACCGTGGCGAACATCGACACCGATCAGCTTGTCAAGAAGATCCGCATAGCCCTTATGCAGAAAGGAAAGGTGGTTGTGTCGACTGCTGTGGGCGTAAATGGCCCGGAGGACCAGGCAACGGCCCTGGTTCAGGGGGAGTTTGGAGGGAATGGCGTGGCGAAGCCCGAGTTGTCGCTTTCCGGCAAAATCATTGGCCATTCGGTGCGATATGACTCGTCCACGCAGCAAGTTGAGTATTATCTTCAGCTGACCCTGACAGACATCAAGGGTGGTTATTCCATCTGGGAGGGCGAAACGCCAATCGTTAAGCGTGGATCTTCAAAGACCGTCGCATGGTAAGGAGCAACATGAAATACTTGACTTTCTGCTGTTCAATTCTGCTTGCCGTTTGCGCGTTGGCGGTCGACAAGGTGACTGTCAAATCAAAAGGATTCGGCACATCGTACGATGCCGCCATCAAGAGTGCCTTGAAGGATGCCGTACGTCAGGTTAATGGATCGGCGTTTCGTGGCGATACGACCGTGAAAGGCAGCTCATCCCAAGTGTCTGTGTCGGCAAATGGGGTCGTGAGTGATGACTCAAAAACGACGGAGGACGTCACCGATGATTTCCGCGAGATCCTCAAGGGTGTCGTTTTAGGACATCGTGTCGCGTCTTGCGAGCCGAATGCGGCTGGCATGTATGAGGCCGTCTTGGAAGTCGACGTGGCTAAGTATACGCCTCCCATGGCTGATGATCGTCAGAAAGTCGCTGTGGCGCCGCTCAAATATGCCTTTACGGGTTTTCAGGTCGGTGGAGACGGTCAGGAGGCGTTCAGGCCGGCACAGTTGGTTACGGAAGAACTTGGATCAAGAATGACTACATGCATTGTGCAGTCTGGAAGATTCAGTGTTTTGAGCAGGGAAGATGAGGACGCCATTAGGTCCGAGGAGAAGGTAATATCCGAAAATGCGCCTGTCACGGAAATGGTGAAGATTGGACAGCGACTTGGGGCGGACTTCCTTGTTGTCGGGACGTTGAGGAATGTCTATGTCTCTGCTCCGGTTTCACACAAGAGCCAATTGACCGGGATGGTTTCAACCAGCCTTGGTCGGGCGAGCCTCAGCATGACTTACCGTGTCATTGTCGTTTCGACAGCACAGATTGCCCATATGGAGAATATTGACATAGACCTTACCCCTGCTGAACTCGCCGCTTGTTGCGGATCGTCAGAATATGCCTTTAGGACATTGCTCGAGCGAGCTGCACAAGGAGTGGGATATGCCTTTTTCACGAATTTCGGAAAGGATGTGCCAAGGCGACAAGTGCCTGTCGCGCCCTCGGTTGATGCGCAGAACACCCCACAGATAAATGTCAATGTCGTCGTGCAGCCAATGCCTGTTCAAGGGGGCATTCGGCTACCCGGCGACAAGTAATTGTGGAGGTCATTCATGAAGTCGGGACTTGTCCTTATTGTCTTGGCGAGTGCAGTCTTATTGGGATGTTCTGACTCGCAGCCGGCTACAGAAGATGAAACCGTAGTTCGGTCGGAGCCTGCGCCGAAGATTGATGCGGCTGCGATCCTTGAAAAAGAGTTACATGACAATGGTGTTGATGTTAAGTGGGGATGGAGCAAGCAACATGAAACGTTCACGGCTGTTACATCCGAACAGTTCAACCCAAAATATCGGCGACAGGAAAAAGACGATTTCATTGAAGAGTATGATTTCAAGCTACCGGAGAGTGCCGGCGAATGTAGTCAGTTGGCGTATGCCTTTTGGAAAGCGCATGCGAAGGCGCTTGCGGAGGTCCTATGCTATCTAACCTATGAGCGACATCCTTCGGCGAGGTCCTGTATATCTTGTTCTTTTTCCGATGGCCTGTGTGGATTCAAGATTCTCCACCAGGTATGGGCCGTGGATGATGCACGGACGTTTTCCTGTGCATTAGCCGTGCAGTTGGACGGGGGGCTTGGCAAGAGGATCGCGAATGGTGGCCCCTTCAGCCCTGGACGGCTCACGCTAGAACAGAAACTTGATGAGATTGCTCAGAATGCAACTATTGGTCCAGATGTGTTTGTGGACAACGAGGGGACGTTGTGGCATCTTGGCGTTGTGCCAGTTGACAAGGAACCCACAGGCATGACGCCGGATTGGAGCATGAGATTGGCGTTTGAGTTCGCGCAACGGACAGGGTCTGCCGAAATTAATCTTATGCGTGAAATTAATCCTTTGCATGAGTCTATGCATAGACGGAACAGTACGCGCATCAGCGTGAAACCGACGCTACGGGTCACGGCAGATGATTCGACGCGGGTTCGCCGTTTTACGCTTAAGGCGAAACACCCGATGCTGGGCAAGGTTCAGTATAAAGTCTGCGCAATACGCGACTAATGTTCTGCGGTAAATAAAGCCTTTATGGCAAGAAGGGGAAATGAAAAAGCAAATTATTATCTGGTCGTCTTTGGTCGTGCTTGCTGCGGTCGCTGCCGATCCTAATCTTGGCGATACCTGGTGCGTCTCAACCGAGTCGGTTGTCCTGCGCAAAAAACCTGATCCAATGTCGAAGGCGATCAAGACCCTCAAATATAAAGATCGCGCCACGATTAAGGGCATCGTAAAGGTCGGTATAGAGTTTGACGGCGATAAGGACAAGTTCCCGGACGATCTCATGCCGCATTGGGCAAAAGTTGATGTCGGTGGCGAGATGGGGTATTTGCCGATCCCTTCATTGGCAAGCGAATGGCTAATTGACAACCAGGATCCCAATTCGGCGCTTTCCGAAGATGGTAGCATGTCGGCGAAGAGAGGGTTCTCCGAATCCGAGAATGATGTGGCATTGGCATCCATGCGCGGCTTTTCGGAGTCTGAAAAGGGTGAGCTTGTGTCGATGCGGGGAGCCGCAGGTTCCGGGAAGGCGGCAGCCAAGGCGAATCCGGCACTTGTGGCGAAGGTAATTGCCGCCAAGAAGGTGGTTTCGGATGTAGAAGTCAAACAGTTCGTTGCAGAGGGCAAGTTGAAGGCCGAGAAAGATCGCGAAGCGAAAGAGATCAAGGCCGAGGAAGAGGGACTCTTCGGCGGATTGATGAAAGGTACACGCAGGGCGACGGCCGGTGGGCTGGGATTCGCCTCGAAATTGGCTGGATCCCTTGCTGGTCGTGACAAGCTTGTCGGCGCAGCGGCTTCTGCTGGGAAGCTGACTTCCGGAATGATCTACAGCGAGGTTGGCCCAGTTCAGGAAATGCAGCTTGGACGTGTGGTGGCGGCTCGCGTATTGCCGCTTTATCCGGTTCTCGACGAGAATCATCCAGCCAGTGTCTATGTCCGCAAGGTTGGTGCGGTATTGGCTGCGGCATCAAACGATCCCATGCCTTACAACGGCTATATGTTCATAACAGTACAGTCGGACGAGGTGAATGCGTTTGCAGTTCCCGGTGGTTTTGTGTTCATCACGACTGGAATGCTGAAGTTCTTGAAGGACGAGGATGAGCTGATCGCCATTCTTGGACATGAGATGGGGCACATGGAACTACGTCACGGCATGAAGTCTGTTGGAAAAGAGAATGTCCTCAAGCTCTTTTCCTTGATGGCGGAGGTCGGCACCTCTACGGCGACGGACGGGGCGACTGTGGCTGCACAGCAGCAGCTGAAAGCGCTTGCCGAGTCTCTGTTCGACAAGATGACAACTGCCATTCGCAATGGCTATGGAATTGACATGGAGAGCCAGGCGGACTGGCGAGCCATTCAATTTGCTGCGTCATTGGGATATGATACGAAGGCGCTCTACGATGTTCTAGAGCGCTTCAAGGCCGCCAAGGGAAGTTACGGTGGCGCGAGCTATCCAGAGGAGCGCGGGGCCGATGTCCTGAAATATCGCAAAGGTTTTGGCTGCGATGATGACGATCCGGCTTCTGGCCGTGATGTGCGTGCGGCGCGTTATGGGGCCGCGTGCGCTTTCTGACGGATAGGGAATCAAAGAGGTGACCGCTCATGGCTACGGATTACGATAAGGCGCAAGATCAACGCATCAGTGAGAACGCGGCAGCTATTCGGGAACTGACCGAATACATGCGGCAGATCCGTAATTTCCATATGCCATGGGCGGTTAGTGAGAAGCGAACACGGTTTAGGAACAAGTTCGTTACGCCGTTTCTTAAGATTTCGGCAGCGGTTACCGTAGGCATGTCGTTGTACAAAGGCATAGCCGTTTATCTTGAGAAGATGAAACTACATAAGATGGCTGACCAATATGCGTATGTCGCCACGGAGCTGTATGAGCGGGAGAACAATCCCGAGGTCGCGTTGCCGTTCATTGAAAAGGCGATTGCCATTTACCGTGACACGCCCGAGTATCTTTTCCAGCGGGCCTATATGCAGGGGATGGCTGCGACTCGGGAGCTGCTGAATCTCAAGCGGCCATTTACCAAGGCCGAGTTGGATGCGGCTCATCGTTCCTATGCAGAAGCACTCTATCTGAACAAGATTGAGCCGCAACGTGCAGAGCCATTCATCCTACAGGGGCAGATTCTGTCTGCCCTGAAGGACAAAGAGCGAGCCCGTGCCGCGATTGAGAAGGCGGTGGCGCTTGCGCCTGACAATGCCTTTGCCCACATTCGCATGGCCATGATCCATCTGGATTACAACGATGTCTCCAATGCCGTCAAGTCACTTGATCATGCTCTCCAGCTTGATCCCAATGCTAAGTGGGCGTGGCTTTGGAAAGGTGTTGTCGCGAGTGATTACACAAAGGATGTCGAAGAGACGCGCCGGTGTTGCGACAAAGCGCTGGAGATCGATCCGAAGTTCGATATGGCCTATTACAATCGCGGATGGACGTACGCCTCCGACAAGGTGAAGCGGTATGATCTCGCCCGAGAGGAAATGCGCAAAGCCCTTGCCGTCAATCCAGACTACAAGGAGGCCTGCTACGCCATTGGAATGTTCTACGGGTATGAAGACAACTATTCGATCGCAAAAGTGTGGATGGACAAGGCAATCGCACTTGATGAGAATTTCCTGTCTGCACACAAGTGGCGTGGTATCATCTGCGGAGAGATGGGGCATTTCACCGATGCGATCAAGAGCTTCGATGCTGCGATCATGCTCGATCCGATGAATGCTGATCTGTATGTCCGTCGGGCGCGAATGGAGGATAAGCTCGGCAAGGACGACGATGCATTGCGGGATTTGAGGTTCGCCTACGAGTTATCGCCCAAGGCGAAACGGACTTTATTGTATCCTGGTGATGTCTATCTCAAGGTTGGTGATTCATCAAAGGCGATTGAGTATTATGATCAGGCCCTAGCGCTTGATGCCGAGTATGATGATGCCTATGCACGCAAGGCAAATGCACTAGCAGTCGCAGATCGTATTGATGACGCGCTTCTGGCGATGGACCAGGCCATCAAGATGGCGAAATACAAGCCCCAACGGTTTTGGATACAGAAGGCGGCCATATCAGAAAAGGCGGGGAGATTGGATGATGCATTAACTTGTTATGTGAGGGCCAGGACTCTTGACGGGAAACTTGCGGAGGCGTGGCGTAAAGAGGCTGAACTGCTCAAGCGAAAGGGTTCCAAAGCATCTAAGGATGCTTTACGCAAATATGTTGAACTTGTTCCAACGGATACCGAGGCCAGAAAAGAGCTCAATAACTGATTTTCGAAAATTTCGAGAATTTTTGCTGGCACTAACGGGAAGTTGATTTCCTGGTGATGCGTGACGCGAAGCCTTTTAGCGCTGTCATTTTGTTTTTTCGTTTCCGTATCTTATTTTAGTCAAGGAATGTTTGTGCAAAGATTTTAGTTAAATGAGGTAATATAGAAAGGAGAGTTGCATAAATGAAGCAATTTTTTCAAAAAGCGTGGGCAAAATCCAAGAAGCCGTTAAAGCTCATTTGCTACATTTATGGCGCAATGATGGTTGATGGCTTCATGATTACGGTTTTTGGTGATAGCGCACATGTTTTCTTCGAACCTGCTTGGATAGCAACCTGTTTCAGTTGTGGCATTCAAGAATTCTGATGACCAGCGGCAGTTGTCTCTCAAGGAGGTTTCCGTGGTGAAAAATCGGAGATGAGTGTTGGGCTCATCGGCCCCGCCATCGGAGCGCAGACGATTGTCGTTTGGTGCAAATCCTCGATTCAATTTTGCATCTGCACCGAAAGGATGTTATATTTTCGGTGATTGGAGAGATGGAATGATCACGCGTGAAATGCGGCAAACGGCCAGAAAACTGGCTCATCGAAGTTTTTAGATATAAGAAGAGTGGCGTGCGTCCTCCTTTCTGCTTGATAAACTCCGATCGGCGTGGCTCCGCTAACGCTCTCGCCGAATGGTCTGGGCTTCGCGACCAACCAATCATTTCAAGCCGACAACGAAATGATTTTCCGGAGGTGATTTTTCGGAACAGGAGGAGTTTCCTTCAGACCTCCTCTTTGATACAATATAAGCCATGAAACTTCAAGACAATCCGAAGGCATATGCGATCATGGCATGTGCACTCAAAGTGCATGACATACTGAAGGACGGCTTTCTTGAGTCGGCTTACGGGGACGCTCTTGAGATTGAGTTCAAGAAGGCTGGGATCCCTTATGTTCGAGAAGATCCGGTAAGAATTTTCTACGACGGACAGGAGCTTCCGACTCGTTATAGGGCCGATTTTACGTGTTATGATCGACAGTACCTTGTCGAGCTCAAGGCGATCAAGACCTTGACGAAGGTCGAGTGGGCGCAGGTTATGCATTATCTTCATGCGACACAAATACCGTATGCCATGCTATTGAACTTCGGGCAGACAAAACTACAGTTCGAGACCTTTGACTTGGCGTCATTGCAGGCAAGAGACAAGCGAGGAGGTCTGGAGAAAACATCCTCCAGAGACGAAAGATCCTGAGTGTCCGGCGGAAAAGCGAATGTAGAATCGCGAAGCCCAGACCATTCGGCGAGAGCGTTAGCGGAGCCACGCCGGTCGGAGTTTCAAACACAAATCAAGAGGGTATTCCATTAAAAACTTCCAAGAGCCCTTTTATTTGGGGCGGCAGCGAATCTGCGGCGGCTGGAATTGGATTGAAACTACACGGAACATGGAAATGAAGGCAGGGAAAGTCATTTTGGTGGGTGTGGCGGCAAGTGTTCTTGCGGCGATGGCGATGCCTACGCGGCAGGAGCTGGTGCAGGCGAAGCCGACTGTCGAGGAGCTGATGGCTGAAGATCGGGCTGCGCTCAAGGCAAAGAAGAAGACGTCCGTTGAGGTGGGCGAACAGGCACTGAGGTACGCCGAGAAGGCGGATAAGGAGCCGGTCAAGTATCTGCTGCTGCAGGGCGCCTTCAATTTCTTCATGGGCGGAGAGGCCTATGACAAGGCAGCTGATGTCATCAATGTGCTTAGGACGGACGTCAAGGAGGTGCCGCCCGACGTCATTGCCGAGCTCATTTCCCGGGCGGTACGGCGTGCCAACGCCCAGAAGGCCCTCCGGGTTTTCCTGCTGTTACGGTCCGCCCAGGCGAAGGCTCGGGCCCTGAAGGAGATTGATGGGGCCCGCAAAGCTGCTGCCGCCAAGCCCGCCGATTTGGCGCTGCACCGTCAGCTTGCCGAAAATCTCGCCATTCTGGGCGACTGGAAGGGTGCCTTGGCCGAGTTTGCCAAGCTTGTCGATACGCCCGAAGGCAAAGTCGCCGCCAATGAAAGTGTCGATGAGGAATTGCCAGCTGCCGCTGATTTCTGGTGGGAGTTCAAGGCCCAGACCGTTTCCGAAGATGGTAACGCCTTCCGTGTGCATGCCGCGGTGCTCTATCAGCGCCTGATTGACGACACGGGATTGGATGGGCTTAAGATCACGCTTGCCGAGAAGCGCGTGAAGGCGATGGCGGATCTCCTGGTGGGGGATGCGCCAGAAAGGGATGCCCGCAAACCGCTTTTGGCTTTTGGCACACGCCCTATTACGATCACTCTGGTCGATGGGGTCGAGCCGGTCGAATTCGTCTATGTGAAGCCCGGCGAGTTCGAGAAGAACCTTGCATGCCCACCTGCGTGTGAACTCGTCAAATCGCGGTTGACCTATCCCTTTTGGATTGCGCGCAAGCCCTTGACTGCTGCACAGGTGGTAAAAGGCCTGGGAGATGAGCGGGTGAAAGATTCCTTGAAGAATCTCTGGGCAAAGACGTTTGGCGATAACTGGTCACGCGTGTTGGCCACAATGTCGCACCACAGGTTTGAAGGGGAATGTGACATAGCGCAGGTGACCCAAAAATATGCCGCTCTGTTGCCGCGTAATTATGTTCTCCGGTTGATTAGTGATGCCGAGTTCAATCGTGCCCTGTATCTGGGATATGGGGAGGATGTGTTCAAGGGAAAATGGAGTGACAAGGTAGTCCCTTCCAGAAAGGAAATAGATGACACGCTGGCACGTTATCCGTCGACAGCAGGTGGAATGGCGGCTATTCCCCTGAAAGCACCTGATGACTTAGGGGTCTGGGGCATGATTGGCTATGGCCGGACACTAGTGGCGGATTGTTATCTGCCGGAACAGCTCATTTTGCAAAAGTTGGAAAACGCGGAGTCTGGCAATCTAGTCAAATACAATATCGTTTATCCCGCCAAGAATCCTTTCTTCTATGTCGGTGAGCAGGAAAAATACAGGGTTAGTGTTCCAACGATTGACATGATGCCAGTTGAAGGCGGCCGGGTGGAGAGGTTTGTGCGTGTGCTGCCCGCAGACGTGAAGAACTGGCACGCACTTAATTCGATGCACTCCATGATCCGCCTAGTCATCGGCCCAGATCTGGTTGGCCAGTGGATGAAGAAAAACGGCAAGAAGAAGTAAGTCTGGCCTGCTGAAAAAGCACGGCACCCTCTAGTTCCAAATAACCAGCCAGTAAATGGTTGATTTTTCTCTGCAACAGCTCTGTTTGATGGTTGACTTTTCCCAAAAACTGGCGTAGAATACGGTTGAGTTTTTACAGGTGATGGTAAGGCGAAATGTATTTCCCTCGGAAAATTGATTCATATCTCAAGAAATGGAAGTCCGAACTTCCACTCAAGCCGCTTTTGCTTCGGGGGGCACGGCAGGTGGGGAAGTCTTCTGCGGTACGCGAATTTGCGAAAGAGTTTGACTGCTATATCGAGGTCAATCTGGAACTTGATCGCGATATTCGAGCTTTGTTCGATTCCGGGTTGCCGGTTGATGAAATCGTGCGCCGCCTGTCGCTCATGCGGGGCGTGCCGGTTATAGAAGGGCGGACTTTGCTCTTCATTGATGAAATTCAGGCATCGCAGGCTGCCATTCATGCGCTGTGGGCCTTCAAGGAGAAACTCGGCAATCTGCACGTGATAGCGGCCGGATCGTTGTTGGAGTTCGCCTTGCGCAAGATGACCTCGTTCGGCGTCGGGCGGATCAAATCGCTGTTCATGTATCCCTTTTCATTCGATGAATTCCTGACGGCCTGTGGACATGCAGCCTGGGTGGACGAGAAGCGAAAGGTCGCCGGAGAGCCGTTGTTCGACGCGTTGCATCACAATCTCGTTGAGGCTTTTCGGACATTCCTGATCGTCGGAGGGATGCCGGAGTGCGTTGCGCATTGGGTGGTGCATCGGGACTACCTTCGCGTGGGGGAGATCCAGGCGGATCTGATCCAGACGTATTTTGACGATTTCTCCAAGTACGGCGACAAGATCGACCCTCAGGTGCTGCGCGCAACCTTGATGAGTGTGGCGCGTCAGATCGGCGGCAAATTCGTCTACAGCGAGAATCTGGAGGGGATTCGAGGAGAGAAGATCAAGGCCGCGCTTGATCTTCTCGTCGCAGCCGGCCTTGTCGTGCCGGTCTTGCATACGTCGGCGAACGGACTTCCGCTTGGGGCGGAAGTCAACCTGAAGTTCAGCAAGTATCATTTTATGGACAGTGGACTATTGTTGAAGACGCTCGGACTGAATCTCCCGAAGGGCGATCAGCCGGCGGCCAGGCTTCTGCCGATGACGGCCACAGAGCTGGTCAACAAGGGCGAAGTGTCGGAAATGATGGCGGGTCTTGAACTCTTGAAGTATGCGGAACCGTTCGCTCGACACGACCTTTTCTACTGGTGCAATCTCAATCGTTCGGCCAATGCGGAAGTCGACTATGTCATCGAACGCGGCATGAAGGTGACGCCATTGGAGGTGAAGTCGGGCACGAAGGGAAGCATGAAGAGCCTTCGCTATCTGATGGAATTGAAGGGGATTACGAGCGCGGTCAGAAGCTCCCTTGAGAATTTCGCAAGACTGGGCGATATTGAGATCGTCCCGCTCTACGCCTTGTCAAACCTGATTGATGTCAATATGGTGCGGTAAAGTTCGTAGGCGGTTCAACGGCGAAGGCATCTCGCGGAGGCGCAGAGTGCGGTTCGTTCTCCTGGCTCATCCTCCTTTAGCTTTCGGTCTTGAATCATCTGAACGAATGAAAATCGTAAAAGGTGACTGACTTTTGTGATGTGCAGGGAGTACAATGGCATGAAAAGAGTGGTGGTGCCGCAAGTGTTGCTGGAATCGCGCCATTTTTCCTGAAAATTCTTGTTGGCGCTGTCATTCTGCTCTGTTCCTCCCGTATCCATAATTGACGGTAGGGTGGTTGTGGCAGGAATTGAACTGAATCTACAAGGAACAAGGAAATGATTGCTGGAAGAGTTGCTTTGACGGCGTTTGCGGTCGGGACATTGACGGCGATGGCGATGCCCACGCGGCAGGAGCTGATGCAGGCGAAGCCGATTGTCGAGGAGCTGATGGCCGAGGATCAGGTTGCGCTGAAGGCGAAGAAGAAGACTCCCGTTGAGATGGGTGAACAGGCGTTGGAGTACGCCGAAAGGACTGAGAAGGAGCCGGTCAAGTTCCTGCTCATCGAGGGTGCATTCAACTACTTCATGAGCGGCGAAGCCTATGACAAGGCGGCGGATGCCATCAATGCGCTCATGACGGACGTCAAGGATGTGCCGCCGGATGTGGTAGTCGAGCTCATTTCCCGGGCAGCCCGTCGTGCCAACGCCCAGAAGGCCCCTCGGCTCTTCATGCAGTTTCGGTCCGCCCTGGCGAAAGCCAAGGCCGCTAAGGCAATCAATGGGCTCCGCAAGGCGGTTGCCGCCAAGCCCTCCGATTCGCTGCCGCGCCGTCAGCTTGCTGAAAGTCTTGCCATCCTGGGCGACTGGAAGGGGGCGCTCGCTGAATTCGCGAAGCTTGCCGATACGCCAGAAGGTAAAGTCGCCGCCAATGAAATTTCTGGTAAGGAACTTCCTGCTGCTGCCGACTTCTGGTGGGAATTCAAGGCCCAGACCTTCTCCGATGATGGCGATGCCTTCCGCGTGCATGCCGCCATGCTCTATCAGCGGCTGGTTGACGACAACGGACTGGACGGGCTCAAGGTGACGCTCGCCGAGAAGCGCATCAAGTCAATGGATGATCTTCTGGCGGGGAAGACGACTGAATCCGAAGAGATTGCCAATGCTGGCAAAACGGAGGCCGATGATGGTCGCAAGCCGCTTTCGGTGTTCGGCACACGTCCGATCACAATCCCTCTAGGAGATGGCGTTGAGCCGATTGAGTTTGTCTATGTCAAACCGGGCGAGTTTGAGAAATCGCTCGTCTGGCCACCCAATGGCAAGACCGTCAAGTCTCGTTTGACATATCCCTTTTGGATTGCGCGCAAGCCTTTGACGGGGAAACAGTATTTGGCGTGGGCGCAGAATCCTGTTCTGGATGGGATGCTGGAGCGGGTATGGCGCAAGAGGTGTGGAGACAGATGGAAAGATGCGCTCGCCCACATCGAGCATCTCCACTTCTTGAATCACAGGCGGAAGATAGAGGAAATGGGCAGATACGCATCTGCTTTGCCCAAGGGTTATGTGATGCGACCTATCAGTGACGCAGAGTTCAACCGTGCCTTGTTCTTGGGTTGTGGGAAAAACATTTTCAAGGGGAAATGGGATGATAAGATGGTTCCCAGCGTGGAAGAAATAGCGGCAGCTCACAGCTCCTCACCAAGGTATGAGAAGGAGGCCATACCCCTCAAGAAACCAGATCGCCTAGGGGTTTGGGGAATGATTGGATATGGAAGAACGTTGGTGGAAGATCGCTATCTCCCGGATCTGGTTGGTTTGACGAACGTGCCATGGGGGAATGGGGTGACATATGGGGAGGGAAAGTTGTTGGCAGAATACAAGATCCCCTACCCTGCTAAAGATCCGTTCTTCTATGTTGCAGATGGTGCCGAAAAGTGGTTGAGCGTGCCTGCTTGTGATATGTGCGATATGCAGAACCGGGTTGTGCGTCAAGATGTGTCGGGTAAGTCATATGGCGCTCTGGTTCGTCTAGTCATCGGTCCAGACCTGGTTGGCCAGTGGATGAAGAAAAACGGCAAAAAGAAGTAAGTCTGGCCTGCTGCAAAAAGCGCGACACCCTCCAGTTCCAAGTAGAACGTTGGGTATGCGTCCCGTCAAATGCCGCGTGCGGCAATTCGGCGGGGACGCGTGTTTTTGTCATTGCCGTCTGAGCTGTCGTCGTGCAATATGATTGGGCTATGGTACAAATCCTCGACTCAACCTAAATTCGTCAGTTGGATACTTCCCTGACGAGGTTTCGCTACATGACAACACCATCCCGTCCGGTTTCCGTCTTGAAGTTGGATTTTTCTGGATGATCTGTTGTTTCCGTACAGCTGGGAACGTAATAACCAGCCAGTAAATGGTTGATTTTTCTCTGCAGCAGTTCATCCTCCTTTGGTGATTTGTAAAGAGGGTGGGTCAGCAAAAATTCTTTAACCCACTTGGGACAG
>JAKSOW010000200.1 GCA_024405395.1 Kiritimatiellia bacterium
CACGTCAACGTGGCCGAGATGGTGATCGAGATGTCGCGCCGCCAGGTGGAGAACGGCAAGGACGTGATCATCCTGCTGGACTCCATCACGCGCCTCGCCCGCGCCTACAACACGGTGCAGCCCCATTCGGGCAAGATCCTCACGGGCGGCGTGGACGCGCTGGCGCTGCATCGTCCGAAGCGCTTCTTCGGCGCGGCGCGCAACATCGAGGGCGGCGGCTCGCTCACGATCATCGCGACCGGTCTCATCGACACGGGCTCGCGCATGGACGAGGTCATCTTCGAGGAATTCAAGGGCACGGGCAACATGGAGATCGTGCTGGACCGCGGCCTTGCCGACAAGCGCATCTTCCCGGCGATCGACATCGAGAAGAGCGGCACGCGCAAGGAGGATCTGCTCCTCGATCCGCTGGAGCTGGAGAAGACCTGGGCGCTCAGGCGCATTCTCGCGGATGCTGGCCCCGAGCAGGCGATGATCGCGGTGCTCAACAAGATGCGCAAGGTGCGCACCAATCCCGAGTTCCTGCTGTCGCTTGACCTCAAGAACCTCTAACGGGGCGTTTGGGTGAAGGGTGAACGCATAAGAGAACTGATCCCAGCCGCGGTCCTTGTGACCGCGGTGTTTGCGCTTTATGCGGTGACGGCGGGCTTTGGGTTCCTGCGCTTCGACGACCCCGACTATACCTTCGCCTGCCCCTTCGTGAAGAACGGGCTGACGTGGAGCGGCGTGAAGGAGGCCTTTGCCAACGCCCGGCATGGGGCGATCTGGATGCCGATCACATGGCTCTCGTACATGATCGACATCGCCTTCTTCGGGTCAGGCGCCGGACCGCACCATGTGGTCAATGCGCTGCTGCATGCGGCGAATGCGGTGCTGCTGCTGGCGCTGGGGCGGCGGCTGGGAGGTTGCGCCACACGTGGCGCAACGCACACGGTGAAGGGGGGCTGGCATTGGGGGCTTGTGGCGCTGGTGGCATGCTGGGCGCTGCATCCACAGCGGGTGGAGGCCGTGGCGTGGATTGCCTCGCGCAAGGAACTGCTGTGGGCCTTTTTCACCTTGTGGGGGCTGCTCGCGTGGCATAAGGGGCGAGGCCTGGTGGCGTGTGGATGCTGTGCGCTCGCGTGCATGTGCAAGCCCACGGCCATGGTGTTTCCGTTTTTGGCGTTGCTGGTCGGGCGCGAGAAGACGGTAGGGGGTGTGAGGGCCTTAGGGGCTTTACTGCCCTTGATGGCCTTGGCGGCGGTGACGGGCGGCTTGGCCGTTTATTCGCAGATGCATCCCGAAGGCATGGCCGCGAAGGATCTTTTCTATGCGGGCTGGGGCGAGCGCCTGCTCAACGCCGCCGTGGCAATCGGCCTGTACGTGTGGCAGATGGTGGTGCCCGTGGGGCTGCACCTCGACTATCGGGCGGTGCCGGGCGGCTGGCCGGTGGATGGCGTGCTGGGGCTGGCGGCTTTCGGCGTGGTGGCCGGGCTGGTGATTTGCGCCGCACGCGGCGCAACGCGCACGGGTGGTGCGGCGATGTGGCGGGGCGTGGTTTGGGGTCTGGGGTGGTTTCTGGTGACACTCGCGCCTACCTTGGGCATCTTCGGCAGCTTTGGCGAGCATGCGCGCGCCGACCGTTTTCTGTATGTGCCGGCGATGTTCCTGCCGCTTGCGTTTGCACGGTGGGGAAAACTTAAGGGCGTTAAGGCCCTAATGCTCGGGTATTTGGCTTTTCTGGTGGTGCAGGCTGTGCCGCTGATCCTTTCCTACCGCACGGATGAGGCGGCCTTTTCCCGTGCCTTGGCGTATGACGCCAACCATGGCCGAGCCCTGGCGCATGTGGGCGAGGCGCGGTGTGCGGCGGCGTATGATCCGGCTCGAGAGGGCGCCGCGCGTGCGGCGCTGCTGGATGAGGGCATTGCGATGCTGCGGCGCAGTCAGGAGGTGCGTCCGCGGGATGTGACGGCCGGCAAGCTCGCCTATGCGCTGATGAAGCGCGGCCGCGTGGCGGACTGGGATGAGATCCGTTCGATTTGTTCTGGACAAAGGACAATGGACAAAGGACAAAGGGGACGGCTCAACGATGCTTCGCGCGGTCAGGGCACAGAGCCCTTAAGCGGTACATTGGCGGATCGCGACCAGAAGGGACAGGCGCTGGAGGCTCTGGGCACGGCCGAGCTGCGCACCCGGGAATGGCGGGCGGCAGCAGAACACCTTTCGCGCGCCATACTGGCGCCGGGACGATTCTATTCCGCGGAAGACGCGCAGCTGAAGCTGGCCTTTGCCCTGCACAATGGTGGCCAGCATACGGCCGCCCGGCGGCTCTTCGGGGAATTGGCGAAATCAACACGGGCGGATATCTCCGCCCGCGCCGAAGAGGCCTGCTCCGTTCTTCGCCGCTCCCCCAACGCAATGCTTTTCTGGTAATCCAATTTCTCAGCCATGGCCAACATCACCATCACCAACGCCAAAGTCCACAACCTCAAGGGCGTGAACGTCACGATTCCCCGCAATGCGCTTACGGTCGTCACTGGCCTCTCGGGCAGCGGCAAGTCGTCGCTCGCCTTCGATACGCTGTATGCCGAAGGGCAGCGCCGCTATGTGGAGTCGCTCAGCGCGTATGCCCGCCAGTTCCTGGACCGGCTGCAGAAACCCGATGTGGAGCGCATCGAAGGCCTGTCCCCGGCCATCGCCATCGAGCAGCGCACGACGGGCGGCAATCCGCGCTCCATCGTGGCCACGGTGACCGAGATCCACGACTATCTGCGTATCCTCTACGCCTCAGCCGGTGTGGCGCACTGCCCGAAATGCGGCAAGCCCGTGCGGCGACAGAGCGCCGAGGAGATCGTGGAGGCGATTCTGGCGCTGCCGTCCGGGAAGACCATCCTGTACGCGCCCGTGGTGAAGGGGCGCAAGGGCCGCCACGAGGATACGCTCGCGTCGATCCGCCGAGCGGGCTTTGTGCGTGTGCGGGTGGACGGGACCACCTATCCCCTGGACGAGGTGCCCGAACTGGACAAGAAGCGCAACCACGACATCGAGGTCGTGGTGGATCGCCTGGTGCTGCCCGAATCGAATGGCAAGAAGGGGCGTGCGGGCCATGATCCGGCCTTCGTGACGCGCCTCACCGACAGCGTGGAGCTGGGTCTCAAGACCGGCAGCGGTCTGCTGCTGGTAGCACGGCTCGGCGCGGGCGGCAAGGACGAGGAGCTCGTCTTCAGCGAAAAGAATGCCTGCCCGGACTGCGGGCTCTCCTTCGATGAGCTTAAGCCGCGCAGCTTCTCCTTCAACTCGCCGTTCGGGGCGTGCCCCAACTGCGGCGGGCTGGGCTCGATCTACTATTTCGACGAGGACCTGGTGGTGCCCGACAAGACGCTGCCGCTTCGGGAATGCATTCATCCCTGGCGCCGCGCGGGCCACATGGCGATCATGTACTACAACGAGATCCTCGCGCGTATCGCCAAGCAGTACAAGGTGGACCTCAACACGCCCTACGAGAAGCTGCCGGCGAAGTTCCGGCATCAGCTCATGCATGGCTTCGACGATGACCTGGTGCTGCCCTGGCGCAAGGAGGACAAGCCGTTCGAGGGCGTGCTCGCGACCGTGCAGCGGATGATGGAGAACGCGGAGAGCGACGAACGGCGCGAGAAGTTCGAGGCCTACCAGAGCAATCGCCCGTGCCCGGCGTGCCATGGGTCGCGTCTGCGGCCCGAGTCCCGTGCCGTCACCGTGGGCAACAAGACGATCGTGGAGGCGATGGCCATGAGCGTACGCGACGCCCTGGCGTTCTTCCGCACGCTGCACGACGAGGTGCTGGCCTCCTGCGCGGCCGTGGAATCGGGCGCGGCGCCAACTTCGACGATTCCCCTGCCGATGAAGGACATTCTGGGCGAGATCGTCAAGCGCCTCGGGTTCCTCAACGACGTGGGACTCGATTATCTGTCGCTGGATCGCGCCTCGTCGTCGCTTTCGGGCGGCGAGATGCAGCGCATCCGCCTCGCCACGCAGATCGGCAGCGGGCTTACGGGGGTACTGTACGTGCTCGACGAGCCGACGATCGGTCTGCATCCGCGGGACAACGAGCGGCTCATCAAGATGCTGCGCGCGCTCAGCGAACGCGACAACACGGTGGTGGTGGTGGAGCATGACGCCGAGATGATGAAGGCGGCGGACTGGATTGTGGACCTGGGACCGGGTGCCGGGCGCGAAGGCGGCCAGATCATGTACCAGGGCGACTATCGGGGCCTCATGAAGGCGAAGACCCTGACGGCGGACTATCTGACCGGACGAAAGGTGATCGACGGCGGTAGGGAGCTGAAGGGGGGCAAGGGCCATAAGGCCTCGGACCAGAAATGGCTCACGATCAGCGGCTGCCGCGAGCATAACCTCAAGAACATCACGGTGCGGATTCCGCTGGGATCCTTCACCGTGGTGACGGGCGTGTCGGGCAGCGGCAAGTCGTCGCTCATCGACGAGACGCTCAAGTGCGAGCTGATGCGGCGCTTCTACCACGCGAAGGAGGCTCCGGGGGCGTTCAAGAAGCTGACGGGCGACGAATACCTCGACAAGGTGATCGAAATCGACCAGTCGCCGATCGGACGCACGCCGCGTTCGAATCCCGCCACGTACGTGGGCTTCTTCTCGGAGATCCGCGAACTGTTCGCGCAGACCGAGGGCGCGAAGGCGCGCGGGTATGGCCCGGGGCGCTTCAGCTTCAACGTAAAGGGCGGGCGCTGCGAGACGTGCGGCGGCGATGGTGTGGTGAAGCTGGAGATGAGCTTCCTGCCCGACGCCTACGTGACCTGCGACCAGTGTGGGGGCAAGCGCTTCAACAAGGAAACACTGGAAGTGCGCTATGGCGGCAAGAACATCGCCGAGGTGCTGGACATGACGGTGGCCGAGGCGTGCGACTTCTTCGCGAAAGTGCCGCGTCTGGCGGCCAAACTGAAGACCCTCAAGGACGTGGGCCTTGGGTATCTGGGGCTGGGGCAGAGCGCGACGACGCTTTCGGGCGGCGAGGCCCAGCGCATCAAGCTTGCGACGGAGCTTTCGCGGCGCTCCACGGGCAAGACGCTGTTCCTCCTGGACGAGCCGACGACGGGCCTCCACTTCGATGATGTGGCCAAGCTGATGACCTTGCTGCTGAAGCTACGGGACGCCGGGAATACCGTGGTTGTCATCGAGCACAACGTCGACGTGATGAAATGCGCCGACTGGATCATCGACCTGGGCCCGGGTGGCGGCGACGCGGGCGGAAATCTAGTGGTAGAGGGCACGGTTGAGCAGGTGCGGAAATGTCCGACCAGTTTCACTGGACGTTTCTTGTGAGCAAGTGTTTTATTCTTCGGCGATTTATGGTATAATTTTGAACCATTTTTACAGAAAGTAAGGATTTAGAATGAAGCCTATCATCATGCTGGGTACGGCGGCGTATTCGCCGTTCCGTCTGGATGCCATTCGTGCGGCGTTGGGTGCGCGTGTGGCGGAGCTGGCCACCGCCGAGATCGATGCGCGGTGGGTCTACGCCATTCAGGCGGCTGATGAGGGCGGCGTGGCCGAGCCCGTGCTCGTAAAGGCGGCGGTGCTGCTGAACGCCGATGGCCAGGTGCTGCCCGCGGAAGAGGCGGGGGACATGGCGGCGGCGGAGCATTTCTACGTGACGCCGCGGCAGGGCACGATCTCGCCGTGGAGCTCCAAGGCCACCGACATCTTCCGCAACTGCGGCCTCACGGGCATCGCCCGCGTTGAGCGCGGTATCCGCTTTGTGATCTCGCAGAACGGGAAGGCGGTGCGCTTCGAGGTGCTGCGTCCGGCGCTGGAGGCGCTCTTCGACCGCATGACCGAGGGCGTGTACCTGACGCTCAACGACCTTTTCCAGGTGATGGAACCGCGGCCCGGCAAGAGCTTTGACGTGCTCGCGCGCGGCGTGGAGGCCATTCGAGAGGCGAACGAGAGCCTGGGCCTGGCCATCTCCGAGCCGGAAATGCAGTATCTGGCGGATTCCTTCAAGGCCGCGGGGCGCAATCCGACGGACACCGAGCTCGTGATGTTCGGGCAGGTCAACTCCGAGCACTGCCGCCACAAGATCTTCGGCGCGGAGTTCATCATCGACGGCAAGAAAATGCCGAATTCCCTGTTCGGGATGATCAAGAACACGCATCAGAAGAATCATGCGGGCACGCTGGTCGCCTACAAGGACAATTCCTCGGTGGTGGAGGGCTTCAAGACCGAGATGTTCGCGCCGGCGGCCGACCACACGTATGGCTTCAAGAAACTCCAGCTCGATCAGCTGATGAAGGTGGAGACGCACAACCACCCCACCGCGATCTCCCCGTTCCCGGGCGCCGCGACGGGCGTGGGCGGCGAGATCCGCGACG
>JAKSOW010000201.1 GCA_024405395.1 Kiritimatiellia bacterium
CGTGGGCTACAAGGATCCGGATGGCGATGAAGATGGCCGCGGCCTCAACGCCATACGCTGCGTAGGCGTGGCGCAAGCTGGCCTCGGCTCTACGATGACGGGCTTTACGGTGCGTGATTCGGCCTGCTTTGCCGGCACGACGAAAAACGCGCTAACCAACGTCGCGGGCGGCGTCTACATCTATGGCGCCAACGAGAACTTCACGATGACGGCCTGCGCCATCTCCAATTGTGCGGCCTATGCTGGCGGCGGCGTGCGCGGCGGGCGCTACTTCCGGTGTCTGATCACCGACAACAAGGCCAGGGGTGGCGCTTCGGCCGCCGCATACGCCAAGCTGGTAAACTGCGTGATTGCGCGGCAACGGGTGTTGGCCAGCACGTTGGAAAACGACTGCGTGGCGATCAACTGCACCCTGGCCGGCAATCGCTCCAGCGACTTCAAAAACACCCAGTTCTACAACTGCACCCTGAACTGCAACGCGGCTGGCGGCAGCGAAGTTGCGGCCAATCTTCACGCGTCGGTTTCGGTGGTCCTGGGCGACGATGTGGTGCAATTGGCGGGGCCCTCAATCGGCGACTACCGCACATTGTCCACCTCCGCCGCCGTGGGACGCGGCGAGACGCGTTACCTGAGTGCGGATGCGCCGTTTGCGTTTCCGGCAGGGGCGGATCTGAGGGACTTTGACGGCAATGAAATCGATCTCGCTGCGGCGAACTGCAATGCCGGCGCCTTTCAGACCACGGTCACGCCCCGTTATGGCGGCATTTACATCGATTCCAAGGCGAAGGTGAACGGCCTTGAAATGCACGGACCGAACTATTTCTTCGCCGACACCTGGCCGATGCAGGTGAAGGTGGAGCCGATCCTGGAGGACGGGAAAGTTTTTCATCGCTACATGCTGGCGAATGGCATATTGTCGCAGTATCCGCCGCTGGCGGATCGCGGCGCGCGGTCGCGCTTTCTCCAGGAGGATGGCTGCATCTATCTCGCGCCGTCGTTCTTCGCAGGTGAGATAATGACCAATCAGGCGGTTTATGTCACGCGGACGCTCTATGTGGATGCTTCCCGCTATGGCGAAGAGGGGCTTGACGGTTCGACGGCATCGCCCTACGGCACAATCCAGGATGCCCTGGACAAGTGCACGGATCAAAACGCGAGATACCTTATCCTTGTGAGGCCGGGCGACTATAATGCCGGCGGCGCGGTCGCCAACGGGGTATTTACCCGTGTCGTCATCCCCAACGCAAGGTATATTCTCATCAAGTCCACGGATGGCGCAGCCGTGACCACCATCCGCGGCGCGGCCGACACCTCATCGCCTCGGGACGCCGCGAACTATCCGGGTCTTGGGCCGAATGCTGTTCGCTGCGTGGCGGTGATGGGTTCTGCCGGGGCCGTGGCGCTTCAGGGGTTCACGTTGGCGGATGGCTGCACGGACGTCGTCAATCCGGCCAGCACCAAGATTGTCGCAAGCGATACCTGCGGCGGATTCTACGGGCCGGCCACGGATGGCGCCCGCGCCGCCTCGCAGATTCTCGACTGCGTGATCACGAACTGTTCCGGCGTTGCGGGCGGCGCGCTGATCTACGCCTGGGCGTCGCGGTGCCGCGTGGTGGACTGCCACGGCGTCAGCGACGCCACACGGTTCGCGTTCCTGTCCTCCTGCCTGGTTGCGGACTGTGGCGCCACCGCCCTGGGCTCGACGGTCTACACCGTCAACTGCGCGGTTCCTGACGCTACCTTGAGAGAGAGCTCCTGGCACTACAATTCGCTGTTTGGCGATCAGAAGACCATTCCGGCCAGCTCGCAGTACTTTGGCTCGCTCATCAGGAGCGGCAAGGTCAGCAGTGCCACGGCCGTGGGCCATACCTTCGCCGACCCCGGATTCGCCGATCCCGCCGCCGGCGACTGGCGGGTGCTCAACATCTCGGCGGCCATCGACACGGCTCAGCGCGTGTTCCCCGATGAGGACGCCGCGACCTGGGGCAAGTTCGCCACGAACTTCGCGCAGTTCGTGACGTCCGACCTGAAGGGGCGTCCGTGGCTGATGGGCGGCAAGTATCCCGTGGCGGGCGTGCTCCAGGAAGTGGCGCCGGGCATGGCGATTGCGGATCCCCAAGGCGTGCTGTCGATAGACGGCGCGGCTGTGGGCACCAATGCGCTCGTCGCCGGCGCCACGGTCACGGTGGGCCGCGTGGCCAATCCCTCGCGGAACGTGCAGGGCGTGATCGTCAACGGCGCCACCAATCTGTGGTCGGAGCTGCCGGGGGGCGTGTGGTCCTATGTCGTTCCCGAGGCGAGCATCGCGGCCGGTCCCATGCTGACGCCCTACATTGCGCCCGACTGGTACGTCAACCCCCTGGGCAACGATGCAAACGACGGCTGTTCCGCCGCCACGCCCAAGCGCACGCTGGCGGCGGCGCTCGGCATGGCCGTGAGCGGCGACACCGTGCATGCGGCCCCAGGCGTCTATAACGAGGGAACCATGCCGCCGCCGAAGAATTCGCTCTGCGAGTTCTTCTCGCCCAGCCGCGCGGTCATCTATTCCGGCATTTCGCTGGTCTCGGATGAGGGTGCCGCCCACACGTTCATCGAGGGTGCCGCCGGCACCGACGAATGGACCAATGAATTGGGCTGTGGTTCGAATGCGGTGCGGTGTGTGTTGATGGACGAGAACGCGCTGGTGAAGGGCTTCACGCTTCGTGGCGGGCGAACCAATCCCGGCTCCAAGGACAGCGAATCCGACCACTGCGGCGCCGGCGCGGCCGGCCTCACCAGCGGGAGCCGGCACTATGCGCGTGTGGAGGACTGTGTGATCACGGAGTGCAAGGCCCATAATGGTGCGGCGGCCCGCTACGTGGCGCTCTTCAACACGACCGTCACCAACAACTATGCGCGTTCGGGCGTCACGTCGGAGTGCGACTTCTATGGCGCCACCGTCAATGGCAACTATGCGGGCAAGGCAAGCGTATACCGTTTCACCATGGTCTACGACTCGACGATCGGACCGGATGCCTGGGATCTCAACGGCGGTCCCGGCATCGCTTTGAGTGAGGGCTCCTCCACCAATGTCCCTACGCTGGTCAACACGCTGGTGCTCGGCAAATGCAGCACGGCGAAGATGATGGTGGCGCCCAGCAACTGCGCCTTCGTGGTGGAAAATGTGGCCGGCAAGATTCTGTCCAATGTGGTGGACACCATTGCCACGAATGCGGCGGCGTTGGCCGTGGATGCGGAACTGCGGCCCGTGGCCGGCGTGAATGTGGCCTGCGATCGGGCCAATCCGGAGTTGCTGCCGGCGGCGCATTCAAACATCTGGCCATATATTCGGGCGCAGCGCGCGCGTCTCACGAATGGCGCGCTTGACATTGGCGCCAAGGAAGCCGACTGGCGGGCGGTCTACGCGCGTGACATCGGCGGCCGCACGATGACGGTTGTCGAGGCGACTTCGAATGTGGTCGAAAGCGCCGCGCACACGGTGTACATCAATCCGGGCGAGTCGCTCGCGGCCACGTGGGCCGGCAAGCCAGGTGGTTCGGCCCGCTTCACTCTGCCGGTGCGCGTGACGGGCGGCGGCACGCTTACGGTGACGATCAACGGCGAAACGCGCAGCTTCACGGCGGGCGAGACTGCCTGGAACTTCGTGAGCGCCTTGGCCGAGAACAGCGTCGCCTTCAGCTACGAAGGTGACGGACAAGCTGAAGTCCTCAATGGTGGCCGCCTGACGGGATTGGCGCTTTCCTTCCGCTGATCTATGCGCTACGGGACGTTCTTGTCTGCGTGCTTGGCCGTCGGTTCGGCAATCGCCGGATCGCGTCTGGCGAATGACGCGCTGGAAATCCGCTTTGGCGATGCGCAGCTGAATTTCGCGCCGCAGGCGATCGTTAACCGCCTGGCGGGGGAGACGCAGTTTCTCAATCCGTCTGACCAGGACCGGAAGCCCGACTTCTGGGAGCTGTCGTTCGAACGGAGAGACGCGACGGGCGGCGTGGCGCGTGTGCAGGTGGACAATCGCGCCGTCGCCCGCGGCAAGACGGTGGAGTCCTGTGCGGAGGGCCGTGTCTTCGTGTGGCGTGGTCTCGATCTGCCGGATGAGCCCGGGGTCTGTGATGTCTATGCCACGGTGACGCTGCCGAAGGGTTCCGCGGGCAGTACCTGGGAGATCGCGGTGACCAACCGCAGCACGACGTGGGCTCTGGCCGAGACCCGTTACCCCTGTCTGCGCCATCTGGCGCGTCCGGGCGAAGCCGACGTGCTGCTGCCGCACGAGAATCTGGGTGCGCGCCTGTTGCGCAGATTTGACGGCAATACGCGAGACCGCCGCCATTGCTGGGGCGTCTACGAGTGCCCCACGGCCATTCCGATGATGACAGCTTTCATGGTGGGGGACGCGGGGCTCTACGTGGCGGCGCACGATTCCGATGTGCGCATCAAGACGCTGCACCACAGCGATCTCTCGGTGTGGTTCGAGACGCCGGTCGAGAACGCGGGCGTGCCGCAACGGGCGGCGGAAGGCCCCCGTTACGCGGTGACGGTGCAGGCGTTCCGCGGCGACTGGTGGCGGGCGGCGGAAATCTACCGCAGCTGGGCGATGCGGCAGCGTTGGACGGCCAAGGGCCCTCTGGCCCACCGCGCCGATTTCCCCAAGGCCATGGCCGAAACGGATTTCTGGATCGCCTTCCATCTGATGGACACGGTGGCGGCTTTCTCCAATGCGGTGCTGCACATTGCGCGGAATCTGCGGGACGTCAATGTGGGGCTGCGCTTCCAGCGCTGGTACAATGGCGCTGAGAAGGGCGGCATGTGCGTCAACTTCCCCGAGAACTTCCCGCCGCGCGTTGGGGCAAAGGCGTGTGTGGAGCTTTTCCGCCAGAACGGCATTGTGGTGATGCCCTACATGAATCCGCACATCTACGATGCGCAGCTCGGGAGTTTCCGCTACGCGCAGCGCGACGCCTGCCAGCGGGCGGACGGCAGCTGGTACAACGAACCCTACGCCGGCGGACTCTACGGCAAGCATCCGTTTGCCGTGATGTGTCCGTTCGCCGCCGATTGGCAGGCCACGGTGGATCATGTGGCGGATCGTGTGCTGCGGGAACTGGGCGCAAACGCCATCTACTTTGACCAGGTGGGGTGCAGTCCGCCGCGGCTCTGCTTTGCCCAGGGGCATGGGCATCCGGCAGGCGGAGGCGCCTGGTGGGCGGCGGGACGCCATGCCTACTTGGCGAAGGCCCATGCGAAGTATGCGCCGCAGGGAATTCCCGTGACGTTCGAGGGCTCAGGCGACAGCTACATGGACGTCTGTGACGGCAACCTGGTGGTGACGCGCGCCACGGCGGAGGATGTGCCGTTCTATCCGGCCGTCTATTCGGGCCATGCGCTTTACTTCGGCATCCGGCAGAATGTGCGCGACCAGAAATACGAGGCCGCCTTTGCGCAGATGGGACGCGAGTTCCTGTGGGGCGTGGTGAATGGCTGGAACTGGGATTGGCCCGATCGGGATCGGCGCATAGATCCGCGTTGCGGCGCGGCGGCGCAGCTCTTTGCCCGCGCACATGCCGTGTCGCGGGATTTCCTGGTGTACGGCAGGCTTCTGGACGATCTTCGTCCGGCGGCGCCGATGCCGCGCCAGACGTTCGATCTTCGGCTCAATTGGCGAGGCGACTATTACGAGCATCTTGAGCTGCCTGCCGTGGGCGGCACCTGGTGGCAGGATGCCGAAGGACGGCGGCAGGCGCTTTTCGCGGTGAACGTCACGGACGAGACGCACGTTGTGCGTGTGCACGCGCCAGTTCCCGATCGTGCGCCAACGGTACGCGCCGTGCCTGGCCAGAATGCGGCGATTGCCGTGACGCAGGAGGGCGCAGACTGCCTGTGCACCTTGCCGTCCCGAAGTGTCGGCATCTTCGTGTGGGACACGCACTGACGTCTCCTTTGTCGGGAACGGCCGGCGCGAATCACAAGATACTACTTCCCGATCACAGTCGTCACAGGTACAACCTGCTTTACCGCATTGGTGGGAGCATTCGTGTCGCCGCCGTAGTTTTCCGCGAGTTGCGAGGAATGGGATATCCAGGCGATGG
>JAKSOW010000202.1 GCA_024405395.1 Kiritimatiellia bacterium
GCTGGATAGCTTTGGGAGCAGAATGTCGGAGGTTCAAATCCTCTCGCCCCGACCATCTTCGAGGGTGTTGTTTTCATGTTCTCATTAAGTTGTGGCGGGGTGGGCTTTGCGTCAAGTGGGGATTTGTGGTATAATCCTGAACCGTAATGAACGACAATCTCAAGACTCCTCCCCACAGTGCTGAAGCCGAACGCGGCGTGCTGGGCTCGATTCTCCTCGATACGGAGACGGGCGACGATTCGCGCGTGTTGGATTTGTGCCAGAGCAAGGGGATTTCGCCGGAATCCTTTTTCGTGCCCCGTCATCGGATGCTCTACGAGACTCTGATTTCCATGTCGGCGGCCGGTCTGCCCATTGATCCGGTGACGCTCAACGACCGTCTGCGTGCCCAGGGCCGGCTTGATGCCGTGGGCGGCGTGGCGGCCATCCAGGAGCTGGTGGACGGCACGCCCACTTCGGCCCATGCCGAGTACTGGATCGACATCATGCGGCAGAAGCACCTGCTGCGCACTCTGATCGGCCGTTCCAACGAGACCATTGCCCGCTGCTATGACGAGTCGCAGAGCGGCAATGCGGATGTGCTCCTGGGCGAAGTGGAGAAGACCTTCCTCGACATCGGCGGCACCGCTTCGGTGAGCCTGGACTGGAAGGTGGCCGTGGACAATACGCTCCACCACATCGAGAACATGTTCACGCGCGGCGCGGGCGCAATGGACGGCCTGCCCACTGGCTTCAAGTACATCGACGAGAAGCTGTTGGGCCTCAAGCCCGCCGAAATGATCGTCATCGCGGCGCGTCCCTCCGTGGGCAAGACCTCCTTCGCCATGAACATCGCCGAGTGCGTGGCCACGGGCAGGGACATCAACGGCGTACCGTTCAAGACCGATCCCAAGCCCACCAAGCATCCGGTGCTCATCTTCTCGCTCGAAATGGACACGATGTCGCTCGCCAAGCGTATGGTGTGCGGCCGCGCCCACGTCTCGTCGTGGCGCATCGCCCGTGACCTCATGAACCGCGACGAGAAGACCGCCGCCTCCGACCGCCTCTTCCGGGCGGCCGGCGAGCTGAAGGAGGCGCCGATCTACATCGACGACGCCAGCGGCCTGGACATCGCCGACCTGCGTGCCCGTGCCCGGCGCATGAAGAAGACGCACAACATCGAGCTGATCGTCATCGACTACCTGCAGCTGTGCAACTGCCGCGAAATGGCCAAGCAGGGCCGTCAGCTTGAGACCTCCCGCATTTCCGGTCAGATCAAGGCCATGGCGAAGGAGCTCAAGATCCCTGTGATCGTCCTCTCGCAGCTGTCGCGCGCCAACGAGCAGCGTGGTGACAAGAACGAAGTGCCGAAGCTCTCCGACTTGCGCGACTCGGGCGCGATCGAACAGGATGCCGACGTGGTGATGCTGCTGCGGCGTCCGTTCATGGTGCGTGCCACGCGTGACGACGAGGCCACCCAAAACCTCGCCATCGTCGATATCGCCAAGCATCGTAACGGCGAAGTGGGCGACGTGAAGATGGACTTCCAGCGCGACTTCACGCGCTTTGGCGACTATGATCCCCGCCAGGACGCGGAAGGGGGAGCCCCAGCGGCCAGCGAGGCATTGCAGGAACCGCCGCCCGACACCCAGGCGACCTATGTTGAGGACCCCCTGATCTAACTGAGAGGAATACGCCGTGAAAACAGCCATTGTCGTCTTTTGCGGGTTGATGGGAGCCGTCGTTTCCGCGGCAGACCCCGCCCCCGTGATTACTGGTGAGGCCTTTGGCGCCTGTCGGCGGGTGGCTGAAGTGCCGCGTGCCGCCACATGTCTGCAGCTTGTGGGCACAACGCTTTTCTGTGGCGCGGATCACGGCATTTACGTCTTTGACGTCAGCAAGCCGCAGGAGCCCCGTCTGCGCGGTGTGGCGCAGGGCGTAGGCAAGCCGCGGCAGCTGGTGCATCAGGATGGCTACGTCTATGTGGCCACGCGCGAGACGGGGTTGTGGGTGGTGGATGCCCGCGATCTCGACCACCCCAAGGTGCTCACGCGCTTCGACACGATTGAGCTCGCCACGGGCATCGATGTGGCAGGGGATGTACTCTTCGTGGGCCAGCGGCAGAACGGCGTGGAGTTCATCGACATCTCCGACCCCGCGCATCCCGCCCATATTCGCGTGGAGAAGACGAGCGAGTCGCAGAGCGTGGTCTACCGCGATGGCTGGCTTTATTCCGGCGATTGGGGGAGGGGTGAGATCACCACGATCGACGCCCACGACATGCGCACCGTCCGCAAGGTCAACCTCACTGATCTCAAAGGCCATGGCGATGGCGTGGCGCTCTTCGGCAAGTGGCTCTTTGCCGCCACGGGTCACCACTACCACGACCGCACGAAGCCCCAGGAGGAGACCTTCGGCAAGGGTCATGCCCTGGAGATTTTGGATGTCTCCAATCCCACCCAGCCTGTGCCGGTTTCGCGGGTTGCCTTTGACCCGTTCTATGTGATCGGCAACGACTTCTGGACGCCACGCCCCAGCGCAGACGGCAAGACCGTCTTTGTGGCCGATACGCACAATGGCCTCTACGCGGTGGACTATGCCGTCCCCGAGCAGCCCAGGCGAATTGGCCATCTGCTGCTGCCGCCGGACGCCAGCACCAAGGCGGGCCTTCCAGGCAAATGCGTCTCGTACGTGGCCGTGGGCCAGGGTGTGGTGTATTTCACGGCGCTCGAGTATGGTTTGGGCGTAGTGGAGGCTTCGCGGGCGCAGCCGGCCACCGTGCCGAAGGGGGTGCTGCCGAAAAACGCGGACTTCCGCATCGACTATCCTACGGCGCCGACATCGCGTTTCTCGGCCTGGCAGCCGCAGACGCGAGCGCAGGCCCGTGGCGCGGCGGCGTGTGGCGACTATCTGTATGCCGCGTGTGGTGCGGCGGGCCTGTATGCCCTGACGTTGGCGGAGGATGGCACATTGCGCGAGGTGAAGCGCTTTGCGCCGGCCTTCTCGGGCGACGTGAAGGTGAAGGGCAACCGTCTCTATTCGGCGGAGGGGCTGGATGGCTTTGCCATCTATGACATCTCCGATCCGCTGGCGCCGAAGGAACTTCAGCGTTGCCGCGATCTTGGTGTGGCGGCGAACTGCGCGCTTTGGGTGTGGGCGCCGAAGGGCAAGTACTATGTGGTGTCCAACCGCGAGAACGGCTACATCTGGTTGAATGAGGCGCTCAAGCCCGTGTTCAAGTACAGTCGTTGCCCAGGCTGGGACCGTTACCTGGCGGATGACGTGGTGGGCGAGGGGCTGATGGCCATGTCCCACGCCAACACCGGCTTCTCATGGATTGACCAGTCTGGCGCGAAGCCCAAGGCGCGTTTGGCCTCGCCCAATCGCGGCGGCGGATTGAACGGCAACAGCTGCGTCTTCCGGGGAGGGCGGCTGTTGCGCGTCTTCGGGTCATCGCTGCAGTACCTTGAGCCAGGCGAAATGGAAAAGCCGAAGGAGCCGTGGCCGGGCGTGAAGCTGACGCCCGTCGGCAAAAAGGGCAGTAATCCCCGTGGTCAGCCTGTATGGGACGGCGCCAATAGGCTGGTCCTCACCGCGCGCATCGACCGCAAAGTGTGGCTCGTGGATATCACGGACGAGAAGGCCCCCCGCACGTTGTGGGAAGAGGCCGTTCCCGGCCAGCCCGATGCGGCGCTGTATTTCAAGGGACGCGTGGTTGTGCCCTGTGGTTATCAGGGCGTACTGGTGGAGCGCGTGGCGCGGCAATGATCCGAAAAGAGGCATGATATGCGGGATTTGAGTGACATTCTGGCGGAAGTGAACGTCAAAATCGCGGCGGCAGCCAAGAAAAGCGGCCGTCGTGCGGAGGACGTCGAGATCATCGCCGTCACCAAGACGCACAGCGAGGACGTGGTGCGCGAGGCGTGGGAGGCGGGACTGCGAATTGTGGGCGAGAACAAGGTGCAGGAAGCCGCCTGGAAGCAGCCTCTCTCCGTGAGCGGACCGGACTGGCATCTCATCGGCCACCTGCAGAAGAACAAGGTGCGTCCGGCGCTGGAGCTCTTCAGCTGCCTGCACTCGGTGGACTCGGTGGCGCTCATCGAACGCATTCAGCGCGTGGCGGAGGAACTGGGTGCGCGTCCCTCGATTCTGCTGGAGGTCAACATGAGCGGCGAGCGCAGCAAGAGCGGTATGCGTCCGGAGGATGCGGCCGCCGCCGTGGAGGCCTCGCTGCGTTGCCCCAATCTTACGCTGGAGGGCTTCATGACGATGGCGCCCTTTACGCCGCAGGAGAAGATCGAGCAGACGCGTCCCGTCTTCGCCGGCCTCCGCGAGCTGCGGGACGCGATGGAAGAGGAGTTCAATGCCTGTTTCCCGCGCCTTTCCATGGGGATGAGCGGAGACTATGAGATTGCCATCGAGGAGGGCGCCACCTGGGTGCGCCTGGGCACGGTGCTCTTCGGCGAACGCCCCAAGGCAAAGCTTGTGCGCGCGATAGATGCGGGCGACGCCGGCGAATCGGGCGAGGGTGGCGGCGCCTTTGACCGCATTCTGGACTGACGGGAAGGCTCGCAGGCGCAGACTTCTGCAGCCTGGGCCGCAGAGGCAGGGGTCACCAGTCTACGGGCTTGCGCGCTGATTTCTTCTCGGCGTGGGCGTGCTTGTCGTCGAGCATACGCTGTTTTTGGCGGCGGGAGCGGCGGCGTTTCTGCCGCCGCTTCTTCTCCCGCTCCTGCTGGGCTGCTGATTTGCGTCCCTGTTCGCGTTCGAGGATCTTTTCGGCCAGCGCCCGACGGGCCAGCCAGCGGTTGAGTTCGCGCGAACGGTCCTGCCCCACGCGCACCTGAATGCCGGAAGGAGGATGGAAAAGGCGCACGACGGAAGATGTCTTGTTCGTCTTCTGGCCTCCCGGACCGCCGCCGAGAATAAAGCTCTCCTCAAGGTCTTCCTCGAATACCGAAGCTTCGGCCATGAGGGCCTTGATTTTTGCGATTGTCTCAGGTGTCATCATCTGCTATAATTCTCCGTCATGAGCTCTAAAGCACTTGTCGTTTTCGCCGATGGTTTCGAGGACATCGAAGCCGTATCCATTGTGGACGTGTTGCGTCGCGGCGGCGTGGAAGTGGTTGCCGCGTCGCTCAATCCAGAGCCTTGGGCCTTGTCGGCGCACGGCATCCGCATGTCCACAGACGCCATCCTCTCAGACGTCCTTGACGACGAATTCAATGCCATTATACTACCTGGCGGCGGCGAAGGCACGCAGAATCTCAAAAAATGTGCACCCCTGCTTGAGCGTCTCCGCAAGCAGAAGGCCGTCGGCGGCCTGGTGTGCGCCATTTGCGCCGCGCCTACGGTGCTGGAGGAAGCCGGCGTCATCGACGACGAATCCGTGACCTGCTACCCGTCCTGCCGCGTGGACATGGGCCGTCGGGTCGAAGATGTGCCTGTCATCGCCGATGGGCAGATCATCACGGGCCAGGGGCCGGGGGCGGCCACGCTCTTCGGCCTTGCCGTACTGGCTCATCTCGCCGGCGAAAAGGTGGCGCATGGCGTTGCCAATGGTATGATCACTGAATTCTGACAATTGTTACAAGGATAAGACATGGCCTACGAAAAGATTGTTGTTCCCGCCGGCGAAAAGATCACGATGAAGGATGGCGCCCTGTGCGTGCCCGCCAATCCCATCATCCCGTTTGTTGAAGGCGACGGCACGGGTCCGGACATCACGCGTGCCGCCAAGCTCGTGTGGGATGCCGCCGTGAAGGCCGCCTATGGCGACAGCCGCAAGATCTCCTGGATGGAGGTCTACGCCGGCGAGAAGTCCAATGCCGTGTATGGGCCGAACACGTGGCTGCCGCAGGAGACGCTGGATGCGTGCCGCGATTACCTCGTGTCCATCAAGGGCCCGCTCACCACGCCGGTCGGCGGCGGCATCCGCTCCATCAACGTGGCCATGCGTCAGCAGCTGGATCTCTACGTGTGCCTGCGGCCGGTGCGCTGGTTCAAGGGCGTGCCCTCCCCCGTGAAGCACCCTGAGCTCACCGACATGGTGATCTTCCGCGAGAACACCGAGGACATCTACGCCGGCATCGAATGGATGA
>JAKSOW010000203.1 GCA_024405395.1 Kiritimatiellia bacterium
TGGTGCCGATGATGCGGTTCTCGAGCGCGTGCTTCATGCCGATGCCGTTGCGGCCACCGATCTTGTTGACCTCGAGCATCACCTCATACGGCGTCATCTTCTTGCCGTTGATGGCGACGCAGCGGCCCTTCTCGAACTTCAGCGTGATCTTCTCGACCTTGTTGGGGGCCTTCTCGGGCCACACGCCCATCGTGGGCTTGACGATGCGCATGGAGGTCTCCATGCTCTCGAGGTCCTCGGCCTCATGGGAAAGACCGGCGAGATTGGCGTCCGTGGAGTATTTCTTCTTCGTGCCCACGAAGGCAACGATGCCGCGCTTGGCGAGGAACTCGACCATCTGCGTACGGCCGGGGAAGAGCTTGAGGAGGTCGGCGTCGCGCCAGGGGGCATACACGCCGAACTTCGGATCCAGCACGTTCGTGTAGCGCTCGAAGCGCATCTGGTCGTTGCCGCGGCCCGTGGCGCCGTGGACGAGCACCGTGCAGCCGGCCTTCTTCATCGCGGGCAGCAGCGCCGCCACCGTCACCGCACGCGCAATGCCCGTGGAGTTCCAGTAGCCGCCATCATACATGGCCTGGCACTTGACCGTCTCGAAGCAGATGTCGGCCATGGCCTTGGTGACGTCCACAATCGTGGTGTCGACGCCCGTGGGAGCCATCTTCTTCTTGATGTCGTTGATGTCCTTCTCGTCAGGCTGACCCACGTTCGCACTGAACGCCTTCACCTTGACGCCCGCGTCCTGCAGAACGCAGCAGATGGTCTTCGAATCGAGGCCGCCCGACACGCACACGCCGACGGTCTTGCCCTTGAGTTCTTCGAGTTTCATCGATTTGTTTCCTTCCTGATTGAGAAAAATCATTTCACGACTTCGAGCTTGCCGCCCTTCGTGACGTCAGCCCCCGTCAGCGCGTTGAGCGCATCCAGGAACGCCACCTTGAACGAGCCAGGCCCCTTGGCGGAGGCCGCACGCTCACCGGCGAGGCCGCACACAAGGGACGCCGCCAGCGCCGCCGTGAAGCGTTCCTTGCTGCCGAGCGCACCCAGAAACGCCGCCGCAACGGCCGCGTGCAGGCATCCCGTGCCCGAGATGCGCGCCATTTGCGCCTCGCCATTCATGACGGCGACCACGGGCGCATTTTCGCCGCAGACATACTGCACTTTGCCCGAAACCACCACTGCCGCATGGGTCACCTGCGCCAGGCGACGCGCCTCGGTAAGGACATCCTCGGGCTTCGCCGTGGACTCAACGCCCAGCCCGCCGTTCTCGGCGCCCGGCACGCCGGCCAAGACGAGAATCTCGGAGGCGTTGCCGCGGATCACAGCAGGGAAGCGCCGCATCAGTTCGCGCGCAAGATACGTACGCATCGGCAGCGCGCCAACCCCTTCGGGATCCAGCACCCACGGATGCGCACCCGCATTGGCCCGCGCCACGGCAGCGCGCATCGCCTCGCCCTGGGCACGGTCCACCGTGCCCACATTGAGCAGAAGCGCCCCGCACTTGGTCGCCAGCGTTGTCGCCTCGCCGGAATCCATCACCGCGAAAGGCGATGCCCCCAGCGCAAACACGCCGTCCGCAACAAACGACGCCGTCACGAAGTTCGTGAGGCACGCGACCAGCGGCCGATCGGCGCGCAGCTTGTCCAGCGCCGCGGCAATCGTCTTGAGCGTTTCCGCGGGCTTGACGACGAGTTCCGGCACAGGCGCCTTTTTGGGGCGCACCAGGACCTCGACATCATCCTCTTCGCCTTCGTCGGGAGTCTTGATCTCTTCTTCGATCATGTTGTCCTTACCGTAAAGATTGTTCCGCCGACACCTCAGGCCTCGGCCGTGTCGTAGAGCTCTTCAAGCGCTTCAGCCATCATCTCGACGGCCTGCTCAAGGTTGGACTCCTTCATCGACAGTGTGGGCAGGAAGCGCACCACATTGCCGCCGGCCGTGAGGGCGAGAACGTTGAAGTCGCGGAACTTCTCGACGACAGGCTTGGGGTCGCCGTCGATCACCATGCCGAGCATGAGGCCCATGCCACGCACTTCCAGGATCTGGTCGTACTTGTCGGCGAAGGCCTTGAGCGCCGCAATCAGCAGCTTGCCCTTCTTGTCGGCCGCATCGAGGAGGTTCTCCTCTTCGATGATCTTGATGACGGCGAGCGCCGCCGCGCAGGCGAGCGGGTTGCCGCCAAAGGTGGAGGCGTGGTCGGAGGGGCCAAAGACGTCCGCGCACTTCGCGTTGGAGATAAGCGCACCCATCGGAATGCCGTCGGCCAGCGACTTCGCCGCCGTGAAGAGATCGGGCTTCACCGAGTAGTTCTGCCAGCCCCACCACTTGCCCGTGCGGCCCATGCCGCACTGCACTTCGTCGCAGATCATGAGCAGGTTCTTCTCGTCGCAGAGCGCGCGCACGCCGGCCATGAACTCCTCGGTCGCGGGCGTGACGCCGCCTTCGCCCTGGACGGCCTCAAGCATGATCGCCACAGTCTTCTCCGTGATGGCGGCCTTGACGGACTCGAGATCATTGAAGTCGGCATAGGCAAAGCCGGGCATCAGCGGATCGTAGTCCTTCTGACACCAGCTCTGGCCCGTGGCCGTGACCGTCGCGAGCGTGCGGCCGTGGAAGCTGTTGCGCATGGTGACGATCTCATAGCGGCCGCCGTTCTGCGCGCCCCACTTGCGGGCCAGCTTGATCGCGGCCTCATTGCTCTCGGCACCCGAATTGCAGAAGAACACCTTGCCACCAAGGCCCGAGATCTCGACGAGCTTCTTGGCCAGCTTGACCTGCGGCTCGTTCGCGAAGAGGTTCGAGCAGTGGCCCAGCTTGGCGATCTGCTCCTGCACCGCCTTGACGACGCCCTCCGTGCAATGGCCCACGTTGTGCACGCCGATGCCGCTCGTCAGGTCATAGTACTGGGTGTTCTCGGGCGTGTACACGCGCGAGCCCTTGGCCTTGGCGATGACGACCGACGGCGAATACGTCGGCATGAGGTACTTCTTGTAGGCTTCCATCAGTTCGGTGCTTTTCATTCCGTGATCTCCGTTCCCACCCCTTCGCGGGTGAATATTTCCAGCAAAAGCGAATGCGGCATGCGGCCGTCGACGAGGTGCACTTTCTTCACCCCGGCGCGGATCGCATCCTCGCATCCCTCGATCTTCGGCAGCATTCCGCCGGAGATGATCCCCTCTTCCTTGAGTTTCGCCACGCTCGAGAGGCGGAGCGTCGGCAGCAGCGTCGACGGATCGGCGGGATCCCGGAGCAGCCCGGGCACGTCCGACACGACGGCGAACTTGCGCACCTTCAGCGCCTTCGCGAGAGCCGCGGCGGCGCTGTCGGCATTGACGTTGTAGAGCTGGCCGTCACGACCCGTGCCCAGCGGGGTCACCACCGGGACGATGCCGGCATCCAGCATCTCGTTGACGATGCGCACATCCACTTCGACCGGCTCGCCCACGAACCCGCGGTCGGGCGTGGTGATCTTCTCGGCGGTGAACATCCAGTTGCCATGCACAGGGCGCGCGTTCGTCTTGAGCGCCTGCAGCTTCTTCACCAGATCGGCGTTGACGACGTTGTTCAGCGTACGGCGCACAATCTCCATCGCCGGCCCGTCGGTGACGCGCAGCCCGTCGACGAACTTCGGCTCGAGCCCGCTCTCCTTGAGGGCGCGCGAAATCGCCTTGCCGCCGCCATGCACGATGACGACCTTGATGCCCACGGCATCCAGGAACGCGATGTCCCCGAGCAGCGAGACGAGATTCTCCTCGGACTCCATCACCGACCCGCCGACCTTGACGAGGACGGTGGAACCGGAGAAGTCCTGGATATACGGCAAGGCCTCGGCGAGAACCGTGGCCTTTGCTATGGCATTATCTGTGTTTTGCATCAACGGATATTGTACCACAAAAGCCGAACAAGCGAAAGTCCAACGCGAAAATTATTGGAGCGGCCCAGCCGCGGATCCGGCCGCCTTCGCCGCGTCCGGAACGCATGCGGCGCCCATGTCACGAATTGCGCCAGTTGGCCATCGAACCCGGGATGTCGCAGCACTCCAGCTCGCGCGTGCCGATAATGGGCTTGATGGTGGTGCAGCCGATGGCGGAAAGGCGTTCGGACAGGAGCGCGAACTGCGCCTCGTCCGAATAGGTTCCCACGATGGCGCCGCCCGAACCGGCGAACTTCGCCGACGCGCCTGCGCTTCGCGCCACCATGACCATGTTGCGGTTCTGCGGCGAGATGTCGAAGATCCGGTCCCGCAGGTCAAAATTGGCGTCGATCAGCTCGGGCATTGCGGAAAGCCGCCCGGCCACCAGCGCATCCCGCCCCTTTTGCGCAATGTCCGCAAACTCGCTCATGGCCGCCAGGACATCCGCCCGCTTCGCCTCGAAGAGCGACTTCACCTTCTTGTGGGCCCGCCCCGAATCTTCGGCACGGCGCGGATCAAAGGCGATGTAGAGGTGGAGACAGTCAGTACAGGACGAGGGACCGTCGGCGCCGATGAGCGCGGCGTCAAGGGGCTCATAGCGGCCACGGTTGTGGGCCAGCACATAATCCCGGTTGAAGTCCATGAAGACAAGGCCGCCGTACATCTGGATGACCCGATCCTGGAAACCGCAGTTGATCCCCAGCTCGTCGCGTTCGGCCTCAAGGCAGATCGTCGGCGTCTCTTCGATCGGAATCGTCACCTCGTAGAATCGCATCAGTCCCTTGAGCATCGCCGAACAGATCGCCGACGACCCCGACAGCCCGACCAGGCGCGGAATGTTCGTGCGGTACTCCGCCGTGAAATTGCGGTTCGGCAATCGGATGCCATGCTCGAAGCAGTACTCGAAGAAAAGCTTCGCGACGGCCTTGAGCATCCGCACGCCACCATAGTAGCCAAAGAGACGCAGATCGTGCACAAGCTTTTCGGGCGAGTCGAAAGTGGCGTCGTCCACCTCACCCGGCACAAAGCGCATGCGCGCCGACTCCGCAAGGCGAAGATCCACGCAGTAGTTCGCAAACGCGAAGGACAACGTCTTCCCGAAATAGCCGTCCGAGGGATTCCCCAGCAGACCCGCTCGGGCGAAACTTCTGGATTTGATCTGCTCCATAGACGCCTCGCAGGTCAGCCCTCACGGCCGAAATCGTCTTCGTACCGCACAATGTCGTCCTCTTCCACGTAGTCGCCGATCTGAACCTCACTCACCACCAGATCCTGCACGGGGGACAGGTTCTCGATTCTGTGCTTGGCGCCCATCGGCACGGAGATGAGCGAATTCTCGCTGACCTGAATGAGGTTGCTGCCAACCGTGCAGAGCCCTTCCCCCTTCACGATGGACCACATCTCCTTGCGCTTGGCATGCGACTGCAGCGAAAGACGCTTGCCTGGGGAAACCACGAACACTTTCGTCTTGTACCCCGGCATCTGCAGCGTGGTCACATACCACCCCCACGGGCGGATTATCGCGTTATCTGGCATGACGTCATTCACAGCTTGTCACCTCATTTCGGTTTTCACGACCGATATTGTATCATACTTCGCACACGATGGCGCGAGAAAAATGTCACGGTTCCAGGAAAAGAAAAACGCCTGAGCGGACTCAGGCTTCGCGGAAAATGGAGCGGGCGATGGGAATCGAACCCACGTAAGAAGCTTGGGAAGCTCCTATTCTGCCATTGAATTACGCCCGCATGGCGGAGAGGGAGGGATTCGAACCCCCGATACCTTGCGGTATGCATGATTTCGAGTCATGTGCATTCAACCAGGCTCTGCCACCTCTCCAGTGGAATTGGCGAAGATTGTACCACATTCCCCTGCCCATCGTCAAGTGGGGTTGCGCGAAAAAAATTGCCTCAAAAATCGCCGCCCGTGCCCCCGAACGAGATTCCTTGGCGTACGAAGCGGGGACAGTCCCCTACAAAAAGACTGATGCCCAAGAACCTCATTTCGCACATCTATGCGGCAGTCGAGGCCTTTCCGACATCACGTAGAAAAAGTGCCCCTGCACGGCAGGCATTGTCGTGTGATTTTCTTCTTGAATGTCTGCCGGCTTGACCGCCTCCGGCTGCGTCTTGCGCCCTTCTCG